>NZ_JBIVBP010000001.1:452840-456248 GCF_044746145.1 Enterococcus sp. NPDC086594 | reverse complement strand
AACCAAAATTGATGATCAAAGTGGAGAAGTCTTACAAGGAGCGGTCTTTGAGTTACAAGATAAAGATGGAACAGCTTTGCAGTCTGGGTTAACCACGGGCGTTGACGGAAGACTAGCGATCGAAGGTTTGGCACCAGGAACATATCAGCTGGTAGAAACGCAAGCACCGACTGGTTATGAGTTGGATGCAACACCAATAACTTTCAGAATTGAAAGTGAACAGGAAGCAGCAATATTTTTAATAAAAGAGAATAGAAAAAATTTTGATGAATCAGTTCCTAAAGACGAGTCATCGGGTAGTGGAAGTAAGTATCTGCCAAGAACTGGGGAAGATGTCATTGGGCAGCTCATAATGATTGCAATTGGGGGGATACTTGTTTTCTTTGCTATTAAATTTATGAAAAATGATAAATATGATCATGAATAAAGAGAGGGAAGTCCCTCATAAGTAAAGGGGGGAAAATTGTTGTGATCGATAAATTTACTAACCTAGAAACATACCTAAATGGTTTCGATGAAGAAACTAAGTTAAACCAAACTGATCAAAACGAAGTAAAAGCTTATATCGAAAGTCAACGGGAAGTTCTATGTATATTAATTGCGGAAATTTCGCAAGAGAATTTCTGGGAAGTATTCCCACAAATTTTGGGTATTGACTCAAGACTATCTATCATTTTTGATTTAATTAAATTTGATGAATTTTCTAGTGGTGAAATTATTAGTCTGGCTGAAAAAGACTATAAGAATTATTACAAAGAACTTTGCGGATATAGTAGGGGTGATCAATCATACCATACAATCATTTTTAACGTAACATGAAAATACTAGAATATGACAGATGAAGTCTATTCATAAGGAAAATCGGTAACCTTTTCAAGGGTGTCGATTTTTTTTCGAAGAAAACTATTTTAAGAGAATATAAGATTTTAAAGTATAGCTAATTTTCAATTGCTCATTTCTTAGCTCCTTCAGTTGCTTAATTAATTAGTTCAGAAAGCATTTCATTAAGAGGTCAACAGAGTATACCTTGGTGGTCTATTTGCCGATTGAATTATATAAACGTTTCTTGACGGCCAGATATGTTGAGCAAATTAGATTTCAAAAAAATAGAATGTGCATGATGAAATCGTTAAAAAGAGTGTTCAGAAAATGACTAATTTCTGAACACTCTTTTTAGATACTATGATTGATATGCATTATTATATTTTTGTGCCCATAAACTCATAAATTGTTAATTTTTAAATTAAAAATTAGGTTTATGATAATTATTACAAATCTTGAATGGTGTCATAAACTTAAAAGTTTTTGACTTCTCTTTTATTTTCTTTAAGATTTTTTAGAAGTCCTAAAAGTTGTACATGGGTGTTCAAATTTTACTTAAACTTTATATGTTGTTTTAGCTGTTAGCTATGTTAAGCAAAACTAAATTTGAAATATTATTAGTATGTTTACATAAAAAAATTCTGATACGGATATATCTTTAAATAAACTGAGGGAATCAGAAGACTATACAAAGGTTCTGTTCGATATATCTATTGGTCTTTATCATTTTTTTCATGTTTTCCTGAAATATTTGACATGTATATCAAGAAGTAAACTTGTATACTTTTAACAGATAGGCATGACTTTTCATAACAAATTAAGGTGAATACACAATTGATTTTATATGTGAAATATTAAACAATTGTTTTTGAAAATTCATTTGTTCAAAGAACAATAGCCATTCACATCGATATTAGAACATGATTCATAGGAATGAAAATTTTGCATTAATGAAAGGAACTCTGAGTAGTGATAAAGAAATTAGGAAATATGTTGTTGATTGGCATAATGACATTTGGACAACCTATGGCTACATTTGCGGATACTGTAATAGATGATTTTCAAGAACATCATCCAGATCAAGTCGATGTACTTAAAGAAGCGGAGAATAGTTCAGAAGATAGTCTTATTTTAGATGATGATAATATAGAAGATTCAAAGAATGTTACTAATGAAAATAGCAATGAAGAAATAAATCCACATCCAACATCAGGAACCTGGGGGACTACTAGGTGGGATGTAGACCTTGAAAGTCAGACGATAAGAATTTCAGGAGGAAGAGGAGGATCATCTGAACAAGCACCATGGTTCAACCGTAACTTTGATATAAATACAATTGTTTTTGAAGAGACAGTAGTATTACAACCAAGAGCAAGTTTTTTATTCAGTCAATTTAGAGGGTCCATTCAAGGATTAGAAAAATTGGATACCACTAATGTGACAGAGATGAGGGGCATGTTTCAAAATAGTTGGGAAACAAATTTAGATTTATCAAGTTTTGATACAAGAAATGTAAGAAATATGAATAATATGTTCGGTCATTCTAGAGTAACAGACTTAAATGTTTCAAGTTTCGATACAAGTAATGTTACAGATATGGGGGGGATGTTTCGAGATATTCCTGCAACCAGCTTAGACGTTTCAAATTTCGATACGAGAAATGTGAATCGTATGGATATTATGTTTTTCAATACAAGGATTACAAATTTAGACGTTTCAAGTTTTGATACATCTAAGGTCACAACTATGAGATACATGTTTTCTCAAACAAGGATGATTGATTTTGATGTATCAAATTTTGACACAAGTAACGTGGTTAATATGGAGCACATGTTCAGCAACTCTTTTGTAGAATCCTTAAATCTAATGAATTTCAATACAAATAAAGTTACAAATATGAGTAATATGTTCTTTCAATCACGCGGGTTGAGACAATTAGTATTAGGATCTAATTTCAGGTTTCTCCCCGGTGCTGCTCTAACCACAGTACCAAGTACTAGTGGATTTCTTGGTGTTTGGCAGTCAGTAGGTGATGGATCTATATCAAATCCTTTAGGAGAATTTCAATTTACCTCTTCTGAACTAATGTCAAATTATTCTGGAGAGACTATGTCTGATATCTATGTTTGGAAACCTAATTTGCCGGGTGGAAGAATCATAGTTTATTATGAAGATATAGATGGAATTGCACTATCGGAAGTTGTGATTATTAATGCTGGACAGATTGGTATGCCCTATACGACAAAGGCAAAGGATATTCCAGGATATTCTTTGCTAAAGGTCCCAGAAAATGCTAGTGGTGTATTTACGGCAGAAGAACAAGAAGTACGATATATTTATGAACGAACCGATGCCGCACCAGTCACAGTGAAGCACAAAGATTCCGAAGGGAATCAACTGGCAGAGCCAGTGATCCTAAGCGGGAAAGTCGGTTTGCCATATGCAAGTGCAGCCAAAGAGATCCCTGGTTGGTACGTGGCTGAAACACCAGACAATGCGTCAGGTACGTTTACGGAAGAAGCACAGGAAGTGGTATATGTGTATGAACGCAGCGATGCGGCACCAGTCACAGTGAAGCACAAAGAT
>NZ_JBIVBP010000001.1:160871-452746 GCF_044746145.1 Enterococcus sp. NPDC086594 | reverse complement strand
TACGTTTTACGGAAGAAGCACAGGAAGTGGTATATGTGTATGAACGCAGCGATGCGGCACCAGTCACAGTGAAGCACAAAGATTCCGAAGGGAATCAACTAGCCGATCCAGTGACCCTAAGCGGAAAAGTCGGTTTGCCATATGCAAGTGCAGCCAAAGAGATCCCTGGTTGGTACGTGGCTGAGACACCAGACAATGCTTCAGGAATCTTTACGGAAGACCCACAAGAAGTGGTGTACATCTATGCGATAAATAAAATCGATAGTGAACACGATAATTCTGATAATAATTTACCGACAGATAACAACTTCTCCGATTCACATAAAAGATTACCTGATACAGGTGAATCATTAATCGGACAGTTATCAATGATATTGGCTGGATTGCTTATTGTCATAGGAATTTTTGTATTCCTGATAAGAAGAAGGAAGAATAATAAAGATTAGGCAAAAAAAAGCAACAAATCTATTAATGATTTGTTGCTTTTCAATATTATAGAAAGGAAATTAACTATTATGCTATTCACATCAAAGAAGGAATATATTGATCATTTTCGATATGAACTCTATGACAAATGTAATGAGGAGGCAGAATTGAAAGATTATTTGAATTCTCAGCTTTGTAATCTAGAAAAGTTAACAGCAAATATTTCTAAAGATACATTCTGGGAAATATTGGGTATAGATGCAAAGTTAAATCTATTAGTAGAATTGAATACGTTTGAGGATTTTTCAAAGGATGAGATAATTCGAATTATTGAGAATGACTATAAAAACTATTTTAAAGAATTGTGTGGATATGAGTTGAGTACGAAAACTCGGCCATCTATGATATTTTACATTAATTGAACAGTAATACTCTTTTTTATTAGAAGCTAATGGGGTCAGAAACTTTTAAGTTTTTGACCCCTTTAAATTTTCTTGATATACTTGACTTTGACAGGTGTCAGAAACTTATGTCCAGAAAGAGTGAGCAAAATTTGGCAATTTATGGGTATTCACGAGTCAGTACCAGCAACCAAGATTACAAAACGCAAATTCTGAAATTAGAAGATGCTGGTGCTGAAAAAATCTTTAGTGAAAAATATTCTGGTACAAAAAAAGAAGGTAGAAAAGAATTAGAAGAACTACTTTCAATAGTAGAGAAAGGTGATCTCGTCTTAGTAACAAAGATTGATCGCCTAGCAAGGAGTATCGTTGATTTAAATTCGATTATTTCTACTTTAAACGAATCAGACGTGACAGTTACTTTTTTAGACAATGCCTTGACGTTTGAACCTAATAAAAAAGATTCTATGCAAACATTGATGATGAACATGCTTGGTAGTTTTGCGCAATTTGAGCGAGACTTGATAGTGACTAGGACTCAAGAAGGAAAGCAGTGGCATAAAGCCAATAAGAAAGATTATAAAGAAGGTAGGCCCAAAAGAGTATTAAACTCTAAGTATTTACATGCTTTGGAATTGATGGAAACAAATAGTATGAGAACAGTCGAAAAGAAAACTGGTATTTCTCTCTCTACTCTAAAAAGAATCAAAAAACAAGCAAGAGCGGAAAATTTATAGTTTAATACAGAGGAGAACAAGCATGAGTAAAAATGAGAATGATAAACAAAACTCTACGAAAAGAAAGTGGGAGATCGACGAATACGATACAACAGATAAATATAGAAATATGATTGAGAAGCTAGCAGATGCTGAGAGAAATTCCAAATTAGTAGTATTTGTCGGGGCTGGAGTTTCCATATCTCAAGGATATCCTAATTGGGATGGCTACGTTGATCACTTAATTAAATATTGGCAATTTAATATTCAATCATTAGTCAGTTCAGAAAATATATCTAGAGAAACAATACTTGTATTCGATAAAATATCAAGAGGAAGTTTTTCTAACAAAAGAAAAATAGATTTAGTCCATCAAATATTGAAAAAGTTACTTGGAGACGAATTTGAAGCAAACCAATTAAATTTTGAAAAGTATTATTTTGACGATGTGAGACCTTTTGAACCAGAAAACAAGACCCTAGCTAGCTTATCTAACTTAGATGCCACTTTTATTACATCTAATTATGATACTGAAATTGAAAGGCACCTTGATAGGAAAAGAAAAAAACCACCTGTTGTTAGAGACTTAGGTGAATTCCAAAATACAGATGTTTATTTGAAAATTAGCCACGTACTGCATATACATGGGACAGCCAAAGGTAACCCGCATTTGTTAATTAATTCATCATCTGCGTATTCTAGGCAGTATTTTAGAAATAGAGATAAATTTGAAGAACTTGTGAGGTGGTTTGAGGACAGCAAGCCTGTTGTACTATTTGTTGGGGTTAGCTTAGAAGAAGATGAACTTCTTTCACTATTAGTAAAAGAAAATGAAAATTTTGCTCTTATGAAAGCTGATGCAAACGCTAATACCAAAGTAGATAGAGACCTACGAAATTACATTGAAGAGTTTTTTTATAAGGAAAATTATACCAAAATATTTTGGTATGGTGATGATTTTGATGAGCTGCCAATCGTTATTAAAGATATTGTAAGTGACATCAAAAAAATAAATAAGCCAACACCTCAACAGGAATATTGGAACGAGCTCAATACATTGGAAACAAAAGATGAGGAATATCTTCAAATATTAAATTCGATGCTAGATAATAGAAAATATCATAGAACACTTAATCAGTTTTACGAACACATATCTAGTAGTATAGAAGAGGAATTAATTAAAAAGGTCCTCGATAATTCATTTAAATCTAAAATTTTTACTGATGAATCCATGGAAGTACCTAGTAATTTTTGGGATTTTTTAGATAAAAACTACAGCTCAATAGATAAAAAATTAGTAACTAGTATAAGCAAATTATATTTAAAAGATAGTTTCGATCCAAGATATGTAGCAGCCTTCAATATATACAGTAGATTAGATATAGAAAGAACATGTAGAAATATCTTGGCACTTTCTATCTCTAAGATTGGTTATTTACCAGCAACAGAATTCTCTAACGATTCGCTTTTAATGGCTCAATGGATGATCAATCAGCTTAACGATGAAAATTCTAGAGACTACTTATACAGTTTAGATGGGGATGAAATTGTATTTAAGTTTACTCAAGACACTATCAAAGACCTGAATTTATCACTAAAAAGTGATAGTTTAAAGAGACAGCTTTTCTTACCGATAACTGAAATAATAGAAGATGGCATACTCGGAGTATTTTACCATGCATTAGTCAACAGAAGAATTTATTATAATGATAAATATTTGATGGATGATTTCCCTAAGCTTTTGTTAGAAAACAGATTAATTCAGAAAATTCTAGTTCACATAGATGCAAACGAAGAATTAGAGGTGAACTTACTAAATCATTTAGTAGATGTAATAGATTTCAGTAATAAGAACTTTGGTTATGAACTGAACGCTTTTATAAATGCACATGAAGAATTGATAGATCTATCGCGTGTACTCTATAGAGGAAAATATGCAGATACTGTGGGTAAAGTTTATTCTATTCAGGCAAAAAGCTTTATAACAGCTGAAGATATTCTTACAAATGACGTAAAAACAATAGTACACATTCTCATTTCCGAAAAAAACTATTATGAAGATCCTGCTAACCTTGATTATAGCAACTTTAAGACCGATGATGAGACTATTAAGTTCGTATTTAGATTGTTACAAGAAGACAATGATATATCCAAAAAACTTAAGAAAATTTTGATTGATTTTAGTGGGAAACTATTTGATAGATACGAAAATCTATATCTAAAAATTGCAATTGATAAGAAACTAGATTCAATATTCGTTGAAAATATTACAAAAATATATTTAGGAAAGATAAATGTTTCTAGATATACAAATAATTATAGTTCTTTTTTTTCCAACTTTTTATTAAACAATTTTGATTATAATGAAGATATACTTGATAAATTCCTAGAAGTAGATATATCCGCACTAGACTATGATAATAAAAATAATGAATTAATAGAACTTGTTAAATTAATAAATACAGAGCTAGGAAGCTACCTTTGGTCCTTAATCAAAATAGTAAAATCAGGAAAAGTCGAAAGCTCCTTGGCGAAATTGAAGTTCAGTCAAATTATACCAAGTACAATTCGAAATTTTTCAGAAGGTTCTTTATTCCATGAATATGACGTACAGCAGCTAGAGATTACAGATAATACTTTTAGGGGATTTTGCTACTTTCATTCAGCAATTGCTAAGGAAGATATCGTACAAGACTTTATAAACATAGTAATTCAAAATTTAAAATCAAATTCAATAGTCGATAACTTAGAAACAGTCCCCTTTTTAATTGGACTGTATGAGATTAATCCCAATTATATTGAACTGGATTATTCTGAAGATATACGTTTTAGATTTATGTTAGATATCATATTTACAAATGAAGAATCATATCCTTATGAGGATGAGTGGCTTAAATGGATACTGGATAATGAACATGACGGTTCAAATTTAAATGAGCTCGCATATTTATTTAGTTCGAACAATGTTTATCTATCAAAAGTGAAAAAAATTATGAGTGACAAAGAGAACTATCTTTATGAGGGTGATTCAAAGGCATTGTTATCCGTATTTATACACCAGATAAAAGAAAATGACTTTACGACAGATAAGCAGTTTTTCATTGATTTATTATTCTATCTTCTTGAAATTGAAAGAATTAAAGCTGATATTTTTTTTGTAACAGAATTAGAAGAATTGATGGACAACTTAGATGAAGAACAAAGGAAATATTTATTGAATATACCTTATGTTCAGCATACTCTAACACCATTTGAGTCTCAAAAATTAAGATCTAAAATATGATGCTATACTATAATCTTGGCGGTGATTTCTGTACTTGAAAAGCAAAGACAGCTACTATAAAATTCTTAGCTTAACAGCTGATGAGAGATGGTTAAACCGTCCTGAAATTATAAAAGAAGTTCAAGAAATAAGCTCAACAATCGCTGATGGCCGCGCTTCTCCTATGAACTATCAGGATGCCAATGGAATAGAAGTAATTGATCAAGAGAGCAATGTAAGGAAGTACGCAACAATAAACGAGTGTGTACTGAATGAAAAGCTTTGTAGGGCAACGATAACGAAACACATTAAGAACAGAAGCAAAGCAAAAGACGGAAGAACCTTTACTACCTTCTAATTTTTTTCATATTTGTATGCTATGTTATACTTAGATCTGCGTAATTAGACTTGCGCTGCCCGTTATTGAAGTTTCAGGCAGCGCTCTTTTTGGGGGATCGATAATGGAAGAAGAAAAAATATTTGAGAAACGCTGGCAGCTAGCATCAAGCGAACAAAGAGCAAGATATAATAATTTGATGTCCTCCTACCCTACTATAAATTGGACCTACAAAGAAAAGAAGTATTTGCTTTGGTTGTGCCAGTTAGATATAGATACCTTTGAAACATTTGAAGTGATCCTAGATAAAATTAAACAGAACTGATCAGAAACAAGCGAATCCTTCTCTCGGTTCGCTTGTTTTTCTATTTATTGGTTGTCATAGGGCAATTCTAAGCTCGATTGAAAGAAAACCGATGGATAATCCCCTTGTTTGTACCGATTTAGAATACATCGATGTACGTATTGCCATTGACTCCTATTAGTTACTGAAAAAAATTAAACAAGTCCCTCCCTCTTTACAGAACGAACATTAGTTCGTATGATGAACTGTGATAAAGGAGGGTTTTTTATGTATTTCGATTATCGTTTTGAACCCCGTGGCGATTACTTATGTATCGACTGTAAAAGTTTTTACAGCTCCGTGGAATGCGTAGAAAGAGGCTTAAACCCTTTGACGACCATGCTAGTCGTATTATCTGGATCTGATCGACCAGGTGGACTTGTCTTGGCCGCCTCTCCTGCCGCAAAAAAAGAATTAGGTATTTCCAACGTCACGAGAAAATATGAGCTACCGGATCATAAAGATTTGATTTGTGTGCCACCCCGAATGAACTTATATATCGAAACAAACATAAAAATCGTAAATATTATTCGTCGGTATGTTTCTGATGATGACATTCATGTTTATAGTATTGATGAACTCTTTGTACGCTTTGACAAAGTTAAAAACCTCTACGGCAATTGTCGTACAAAGCAATTCGCAAAAGCCTTAATGCAAAGGATACTCGAGGAAACGGGAATCTATACCACTGTTGGGATTGGCGATAATATGTTATTGGCCAAACTCGCATTGGATAATGCTGCAAAGAAGAATCCGGACATGATTGCAGAATGGCGTTATGAGGACGTCCCTACTACTGTTTGGAAAATCCAAAGTCTGACCGATTTCTGGGGCATTGGCCACCGTACAGCAAAAAATCTCTGGAAACGTGGGATCACTACTGTCGAAGAACTTGCAAATACCCCCCCTTCCAGACTGAAGGCCTCCATGGGTGTGATTGGGCTTCAATTGCACGCTCACGCAAACGGAATCGATCGTAGCGAGATTGATAAGAAATATAAAGTTCTAGAAAAGAGTATTTCTAATTCTCAAATCCTTATGAAAGATTATACAGATAAAAAAGAAGTAATGATTATCATCCGTGAAATGGCTGACTTGGTCGGATCAAGGTTGCGAAAAGAACATGCTCAAACCGAATCAATCGCCCTTTCTATTGGCTACTCCCATGGCTAGTTGTTACCAGGATTTTCGCATCAAATGAAAATTCCATCCACCTCAAATACTAAGTTAATAACCAACTATGCATTGAAGCTTTTTGATGAACATTATGAGGGATTTATGGTTCGATCAGTAGCTATTTCTTGTTCCAAATTAATGTATCAAACGGCTCCGCAATTAGATTTATTTGATGATGCGGAAAAACAAATACGACAAGAAAAATTGGACTACTTGTGTGACAGGATAAGAAGTAAGTACGGTTTTAAATCACTAGTGCATGCAAGTTCCTTACTTGATGGAGCTACAGCAATATCAAGATCTGCCAAAGTTGGAGGTCATTAGAGAGGAGGCGCAGCTATGGGATATGGTCAATAATATCACGATCGCGGAATGGTGAAGTGGGGAGGATTTTATCTTTCAGAACATACCGAAGCAATTGATGGAGAAAGAACTATTGAAAGAAGTAAACCAACTCAAAAGTTTCAGATGGATGTCAATGAGATCGCCGAAACTTTGAACCAGGCAACGCTCAAGAACAAATCAGTAACTATCCAAATTGAAGCTCGTGATCGAGATGGGAGCTACTTTACTGATATAGTTGGCCATATTGAGGAGCATGATGAACTAGGAATATATGTTGGTGGGACAAAGGTTGGCTATGATGAAATTAGGAATATTGAAATAATTACTAAAGTAAAGTGGTCAAGTACAAATGATATTTTGTAAAAATTTTTATTTTAATTTTATCACTAAAATAAAAATCCCTATGGCAATCAGGCACCAAGGGATTTTTTATTTTAATGACTACAAAGAGTACTTAATCTCAATCGGATATGGCTTAATTAAACCCAATGTTTGCATTGCAACGGCATAGTTGTTCGCAATACCCGTAGGTATGCTTTGATATCCTGAGAGTGCAAAATCATAAGTATCCGTCACAACGCCAACTCGTTTTACTGATCCATTAGCCTGTCTGACGAAAGAATAAGAATAATTAACTTTATTTAAGGCGTAGTGCTTATCACCTGTTGTAAACACGAAACTTCCGCTCACTGATAATGTTTTTTTGTTAGATCTTACCCAAGGTTTGTACTTACTAGAATAAAAATCATTTAAAATATCATCGCCAGTAATGACACTTTTAGCCCAAGCATTATTGTTAGAGACATGTTTTTTTGGAGCAGGGGATAAAAAGTTTGGAACTTCTGAATATTTCATATACATTGCAGTGTTTGGGTATCCTGCAGCTTTAACTGCTGCAATTCCAATATTCCAAGCGGATCTCGCCGCTTGAATTGGATCTACAGCCGCTCTAGCATTTTTTGAAGATGAACTAATTTTGTCATTATTAACAAGTTCTTCGGCTGACAAAATTGCTCTTTCTAAATCTTGAGGATCGACTGTTGCAGATCTAATAAAATCAGTTAAATTTTGATTCATTTCCTCAGAAGATACAACACCGCTCAGTTTGCAATTTTCAATTATTGCATTTATAACTTCTTCATTGCCTGCAGATTCTGAAACGTAATCATCAATTCTAGCTTGAACTTCTGGAAAAATTTCCAACTCACTATTTGGAATAAGTGGTTCAATCACCTCTGAGCCACCGATCGTAATAATTTCATCCAGAGAGTCTGCATTAGAAATAACTGGACTCGCAAAAAGTAAAAACATACCACCAAAAACTGTTATTGATCCGAACACTTTTTTTATCATATATAATCTCCTTAAGTTTATATTACTTAAAAAATTACTTGCTCCAATTAAAATCTCTTTTTTCCTTTAAGGGAATAGAGATTGATAATTCTTGCTGTAATTCTAAAAAGTCATTCATATTATCTCTTTCTAAAAGCTTTTCCGTCTCCATATCATATACATAGAAATTATCATCATAAGTTTTGATTACTACATATCGCTCATTCCAATTAAGTTGATCGACGCCTTCAACAATAATCTCCATTTCTTTGATTCGTTCATCTTTAACAAAATTACTAGTAGTTGCAGATGATTGTATAACATCGTATCTGTCATTAATATTTATTGTATAAGATGTGTTAGTAATCAAAGGGTTATCATTTTGATCTAGAAAACTACATCCTGATAAGAAAATGGCCGATAATAGTATAAATAAAGTAGTTTTAGTCATTTTCATTTAGGTCGCTCCTCAATTTACCACCAATAGGTATGATCATCTAATTAAAGTATAGCATAACGTTTTTTTTTAACAATATAATTACTTAAATAATGCACTTACAAAATTGTAAGCCACAACATTTATTCTAGTTTACATAATTAAAATCACCTCAAGAAGCCCGTCAAACTAGCACTTGACGGACTTTCTTTTTCGTCGTTTTTTCCAAAGTACTGTATGCCATTAAGTGCCATTTACCGATATGAATGTTCAGTAAATTCCTTTGCTTTTTCATTCAACTACTTGTTAAAATGTATCATTTATTGCAAAACTAATATATCTTATGAAAAAAATTGGGTAAAACTATTATTATAAGAGAATGATTAGTTCGTCTATTGTTCATTGATAATCGCATAAACCATTTTCTAAACTCTTTTCAGTATCTAAGTAGTAAGTAACTTTGTGAGCAAGAATTTCTAAGATTTGAAGGGGCGATAAGCACAAAGTAGTGATAAAGATATGAGATCTTTAGGCAAATAAACAGTTGTTTAAGATGATGATGTCCAAATAAGCGTCTCCCTGATAAACAGAGGAGCACTCCGATATATCTTTTTCAAAGTAATTAATAAAATGTTTTGAAGTGAAAAAAGAAAACCCTAAATTTTTCCGAAATACTTTTGTATCAATATTTAACTGCTTCTTATGTTTTGTTTATACTAGGTTAGACTTTGGATAATATTCTAAAGTAAAATTAGGAACTTGCCTTGCATGGATAAGCAAAAATAAAAACATAATTGACAAAATGTTATTCTGGCAATGATTTATTTAGTAGATATAATCAAAGAGCAAATAAGATTCTTATATAGTCAATAGAAAACTATTAAAAATGGGAGGACAATGATGATTAATGAATTTGATATCATGATAACTAAATCCGATTTAATTTCAATGGGATTTAAAAATAATCAGGCAACACAAATGCTAAGAGAAGCTAAACAATATTTAGTTAATGTTGAAGGAATATATCTATACAATAATAGGCAGATAAATGTTGTACCGGCAAGAATAATTGAAAAATTGTTTCACTTGAAAATTCGTAAATGACTGCTACAATCAAAACGAAAGGGTTTGCTAGGAGTATTCATTATGGGAAAAATAAAGAGTATTTATCAAGATAAAAAAACTAAAAAATGGTATTTCAGAGCATACTTAGGAAAGGATTCTAACGGAAAAAGAATACAAAAAACAAGGAGGGGGTTTTCGACTCAAAGAGAGGCGAAGATAGCATATGATAAATTTATGTTGTCCTATAATTTTAAAGAATCAAGTACGAATAAGAAAGAGCCATGTAAAGGCCATCTGACCTTTGAAGAGTTTTATAAAAATAGATTTGTTAAGTGGTATGAAAGACAAGTAAAGAGACAGACATTTGAGAATGCAAAATTCATATTTGAAAAGAAATTGATATTTTTCTATCATTATAGACTTATTGATATTACAGCAGAAATCATTGAGGATTGGATATTTGAATTAAGTCAAATGACATCAAGAAATTCAAGACTTAAAAGGGAAAAATCAGTCCTGTCAAAAAGCTATATTAATCGAATTCGTGGTCATTTGAAGATTGTAATGGACAGAGCTGAAAAAGAAGGATTCATTGAGAAAAATCCAGTTTTGGATGTTTCTTATTTATCTGTAGAAAACAAAAAAGTTAGTTTTTGGGAGTTAGATGATTTTAAAAAAGCCATAAGTTATTTCAATGGTAAGAGTCTTCAAAATGAACACAGAAAACTTGTTTTTGAACTATTATTTTATACAGGGTTAAGAATTGGTGAGCTTTCTGCACTTTCTTGGAGTAACGTGGATTTGAAAAAAAATCAGATTACAGTTGAAAAAACTTTAGTATACTCTAAAAAAGAAAGTTGGTATTTCTCAACGCCTAAAACGAAAAATGCATATCGTACAATTGCTATTGGGAAAATGTTATCAAGAAAATTAGAAGAATGGAAACAATTGCAGATGATGATAGGGTCCTTTGAGTTTGTTATCCAATTAGATGGAACATTTACTCCTCCATATTCTTTTGCAAATTGGCTGAAAGAAGCGGCCGTTAAGTCTAAAGTATCACCGATTAAATTGCATTCACTTAGACATTCGCATGTCGCATTCCTTATTGAACAAAATGTTCAACCATTAGCAATTATGGAAAGGATGGGACACTCTAATATTCAAATCACTTTGGGAACCTATGGACATCTATATGCAAAGTCTGATTGTCGAATAATTGATGCAATCGATGCTTTCCAAGTGTAGTTATTTTAAAAGAGAGTAAGATATATTATAGTTGTTGGTTTTCCAATTTTCTTCCAGTAAGCAAAAAAGCGTATAAAATCAAATGAAATTCTATGGTATTTTGTGTTGAAGATGTATCGGAAATAAGAGCCATAAGGACTTATAAACGTTGTTAAGGCAATGTTATAAGTCCTTTTTCTTTTTTCAGATCCTCAAAGAATTGCTGTAATTCTTCTTGCGTATATAAATCAACTTTCTTTTCTAATCATTCGACCGTCTCTGGCATGATCACTTGTTGCATTGGGTTATCTTTTTATAATGATATTGTTGATCGCATAATCAAAGACTTTTAACGCATATGCTTTGATTTATTGATAAATTACGACTTTTTTTATCCATTAATTTACTGCTTTTTGGCAAGTATGGGTATTGGTGGCTTCAATACTTAGACTGTCAATTTGTGGGAAAATTTGATTTTTAAAACATTTTTCGATATTTTCCAGTATTGTTGGTTTATCCGTATGTTGATGTTGCTTTAACCACATGTGATAAACTTCTTCAAAACGATAGCTTTTATTCCGACCATAGGTAGTCATATAAGTGCAATTGCTGATAGAGATAGAGAATTTCTCCTTGAACGAATGAGGCATTAATAAGTATAAGCTCCACTATTCCGGTGGGGAAATCAACGTCTATTTTAATCATTTTTTAAGGGGATGATCGAATGGGATTTTTTTCAACTGAAAAGACGAGGCTGTCGGCAATATAGTGAATTTTTTGAAGGAAACGACAATAATTGGGGTGGCAATAACCACACGCTTTAATGATCATCGTGCGTTCCAAAATGGTCAGTTTTTGGTACTACCCGAAAGGGTCGCAACAGTTTGTCATTTACAACAAATTGATGGAATAGGCAGATAAAGGCAATGATGTTAGCGAAATTGATGACTGGATAGGGGTCTAGTCACGTCTGAGAGGGGAAAAAGCTAACCTGATTGTGGAAAAAAATTCACTGACGCCGATTGAAAAGAGATAGAGCAATACGTTCGAGAGCAACAAAATATTGAATTTTGGGAACAATAATAAATAAAACGCAAACCGTGCAAAAGTATAGATATCATACTTTCGCACGGTTGTTTAGAGAACAGTAATTAATTTTTAATTTGGTTTCCTGTAGACAAGAATAATACACACTCTATCAATTAGAGGAAAAGAAACTGTATAGTTCAGGACGTATAGCCAAAGCTTGACTCATAGGTCCTTGTTTATCAAGTGTTGTAGTTATTCCAACGATCGAAGAGTTTTGAATGATGGGAGCGCCAATGGAGCCTTGCGAAACAGTGACGTCATGGAAAATTAACTCTGGTGTGTTGATCGCAAATGTTTGATTTCCCCACATAATCTGTTGCATAAGATTACCAGTATAACTTACAACATGAGACAAAACCGCTCCTTCTGTCGGTACAGCATAGTTTAACCGACCTGCTAAATGCTCTGATGGTGTATTCATCGTGATATAACCCATGTCATATCGTGGATCTGCTGAGTTGATCCATCCATTCATTGAAGTAAAACTGATTCCAGCATTCATTCCAGAGTATGGATCATCTGTTAGCGTTCCTCGCCCATCTTGGCTCGCGATCCATATTGTACTTATGATAGGCCAGCCTTTAAAGTCTTCCTGAGCATAGACCATACTTCCAGCTGTAACAAATCGATCTCGATCTATCAAAGCACCTGTCCCTTGCTTCATATAGAGTGAAGATCCATCAAGGAAATGGGTTTCAAGATATCCGCATTGCTTATAAGGGGATATGGTAGGGTCTGCCTTTATACGATTGTCTTCACCCAATACGATTGTCGGTGTTTTAGAAATCGGGTGTGTTTTGTCATCCGTAATGAATCCTTCAAATGAAATATCTAGATTACCAGTGAAACGACGCATATATTCTGCCATATCTTCTGCTCTTTCAATAGGTGTATTCCCACTAGGCATGTAATCAATTTCAGTCTCATAAGTTATTTTTTCATCTAGGTCATTGTCAAAGCCTTCTGCAGTTGCTACACTTGAATGAACAAATAATACAATGGGGATAATAAAAATACTCAACAAAAATTTGAGATTCTTCATTTTTTAATCTCCTTCTTCATAGTTTGACTTTGTTAATTACGTAAGTTGCTCAAAATTTCGAGTGACTGTATCAATGTTAAATTTGAAAAATGAATAGCTAAAACCTTGAAATAACTGTCCATGGAAATTGTTAATAAACTGAGTAACAATGCATTGTTTGGTTGTGGTGTTAGTTAAGAAACGCTCTTTAGTCAGTAAATCTAGTACCATAAACAAATAATGTATTTAAAGTTGTAAAAGAATAGTTTCTATTTATTAGAATCTTTCTTTGTTATTCGTATCTTACTAACTCAATTCCCATCGTCCCAGAGTTTCCTTTCATACTCTCTATTGGGTTTCCCCTAGTCAGAAACAGATGCTTTGCATCAATTTCTTTCATCCCATAAGAAACAGTCTGTTCCTTGTTTACAGATCCAATCAGTAATTTTTCATCAAAACTGATTCCTGTAATATACCCATTATATATAGAGCCATTAACCTCAACGATTAGAAAATGATTGGTAACATTGATCGTATAATAAGTTATCTCATCATCTTCGGTATAGAGCCATGTACCATTAAAAAAGGCGAGTGCTTCCAGTTCATCTTCTGACAATGTCAAATACTCGATCTTCTTTTCTTGATAAGACCAAGTAGCATATACGATACCTAGGATTAATATCAAGAAACATAACGAGTAAATTTTTCTGTTTTTCATATATGCTCTCCTTAAAAAAAGTTTATCAAATATCGAACATCAAAGATTCACATAAACAGATCTTTTCTTTCCTAATCGCTCAAGAGACTTTGTCAGTAGTGCCAAGAAAATAGGCCGGAATCTTGTTTCCATACTGATCCATGGGTTGAAATCAACTGACTATCAGGATTTAAAAGGTCGTATCCATAGCTTGCGGTACTCCATGGGTTCCATACTGAAATAGTTCTATAAAAATCAAAATTCGCATATCCTCTGACGACAAAAGCGTGTCTACCTTTTTTATAGTTTGAGCTTTGTCCTTCGGCAGAGACCCAATAGGGACGATTCGCATTGATTTCAGTAACAGTTTCCGTTACTGTTGCTACACCCCATCTATCTGTTATACCGCGGAACCCATGACTGGTTGCATAGCTAATACACTGAGCATTTGAAGCTGATTGGTTCGGTAAATTAGATGAATTAGGGTGCAGTGAACGCATCATTTGTTCAGCTGTCGGGGTTCTATTTTTTGTGTGATATCGAATAATTGATGTGGTAGCATAAGCGGCACACCAATTAGTTTGTCCTTGATTTTCCAAAAAATCTAAATGTAAATAATGCTGCCCTTGTGATCTTAATGATCTTTGCGTAGTTTTATTTGTAATAGGCAAAGTAAAGATAAGAGTGTCTTCGTATTCTTCTGTAAGTTCTTGATAGTCGAATTCATCCCATCTTAAATCACTTGGGGTGGTTACTCCTTCGGAGACCGGTGAATCATAGAACAGAGAAACTATTGAATCCTCATCGACTAAGTATAAATCAGCGTTTTTTTGTAGAAAGCCGACTCGCTCACTGTTTTCATTTTCGCCACTGAAGAAATCTGTTAACTCATCAATTAAATGTCCCGACATATTTGTTTCCCACTGATCAATATAAGAGTCGAAGTAACAAAAAATGGTTTTAATCAGTTCGTCTTGATGATACAAAGGAAAATAGTAATATGTTTCTTTTACATCATCGTCATAAACAGAAAATGGCATTCCCAGAGCTTTATCACCTGACGGTATTCCATCATCATTCAATAATATACTGTCAAAATAAATTAATCTCCCCTTGACTAGATCAATTAACTCCTCGGGAACCTCTTCTGATAAAAGTGTTGTATTATTTTCATTGTTCTGACCAACTGTGTCTTCCGCGTAAACGACATTAGTACCAAAAACGATAATAGCTATAGATAATAATGAAATAACTATTTTTTTTAAGTTTTTTCTTAACATAATGATTCTCTCCCTAATTAAACTAAAATAAACTTAAGCATCATCCATTAATTCCGTTCCGCAGTGGCCATCCTTCTGTTTCTTATTCACATATCACTCCTTTCGTGATTAATCTTCAGTACTGTTTAATTGTATAATATATCACAAATTTAAGCAAACGCTTTCATAATTTTGCAGAATAAAGACGTATATACGATAGTTTTTCTAAGGTGAATAAAAGAAGAGTTTTATTATCTAGTAGTCACTGTACAAAAAAGATTTACATAAATTATTTTTGGATGCTATTTTGAATTCTATTTGCTAGAAATTGACTGCAAATTATTGATATTTTATTTGTTCACCTTCTCTTAAAAAGCTTTATTCGACAATGTTTAATCGAAATGTTAGTTCGGATTTTAGTCGAAGATGTATCGGAAATAAGCAAACTGCCATTAAGCAAGGAATGGATCCTGTTTAATGGCAGTTTTTTATAATTTACTATGACATATCAAAGGAACCTCTAAGAATATGTATTAGAAAAGCAAATTTATAGAGAATAAACCTGCAATTTTTTCAATAATTAGAAAAAACCAGCCTCGTATTGTTCAAAATGTTTCAAAAACCACTTGACCTAAAGTCAACTCTAGGTGGTATCTTTTTAGATAGAAGAAATGAGCAGCGATTGTTGAAACTCAGAAAAATCACGATTCCCCTTTAGAATAACTTGCTATTTCTCGGTTTAACAGGAATTCTAAAAAGAGCGTCTAGCTCCGATTGCCGCATTTTTTTATTCCAGAGAACGATCTACTCATTTCGACTTCGTGTCTTTTTCCTTGTGAGTAAACACACGAATTATTCAAACATTTCTACAGGAGGTACGTACATGTTATTAGAAAAAATCAAAAGCCCTAAAGAGTTAAAAGAATTGACCAGTGGGCAACTTCAAGAACTGGTAGTAGAAGCACGAACTGCTTTATTGGAAAAAATCAGTCACCATGGGGGGCATAATGGCCCCAATCTGGGGATGGTTGAGATGACGATCGCGTTGCATAAAGTCTTTGATTCTCCCACAGATAAGCTGATTTTTGATGTGTCTCATCAGACTTATATCCATAAAATGCTGACAGGACGCGCCCATGCCTTTCTTGATGCTTCGCAGTATGATGCGGTTTCTGGTTACACAAATCCGAAAGAAAGCGAGCACGATCTCTTTACGGTCGGTCATACCTCCACCTCAGTTTCGTTGGCAAATGGTGTGGCGAAAGCCCGTGACCTAAAAAATGAAACGTATAACGTCGTTGCCGTGATTGGCGATGGTTCTCTATCAGGCGGTTTAGCGTTTGAAGGCTTGAACAATATCGTGGAATTAGGCACCAATACCATCGTGATCCTCAACGACAATGACCAATCGATTGCAGAAAACCATGGGGGGATGTACCAGAATTTGCGGGCATTGCGGGAAACCAAGGGACAAGCAGCAGACAATCTGTTCAAAGCGATTGGTTTTGAGTACCACTATTTGGATGAAGGAAATGATCTCGCTGCCTTGATCGCTTTATTTGAAAAAGTGAAAGACATTGATCATCCTGTTTTATTACACATTCATACGATCAAAGGCAAAGGCTTCAAGTTTGCGGAAGAAAATCGTGAAAAGTTTCATGCAGGCGGTCCCTTTCGTTTAGAAACCGGCGAATATATTTCTGCTGGCGGCAATCAAGTAACGTACAATAGCTTAACGACGGATTATTTATTAGAAAAAATGGCGACAGATCCTAAAGTCGTGGCAGTAAACGCTGGTACACCGATGCTGCTTTTTTCTCCAGAACAACGAGAAAAAGCAGGCAAACAATTTGTAGATGTAGGTATTGCAGAAGAACATGCGGTATCGATGGTTGCTGGGTTAGCAAAAAATGGCGCGAAACCTATCTGGGTCGTTTTTTCTACCTTTATGCAACGTAGTTTTGACCAAATCTCCCATGATTTAGCCTTAAATCATCTGCCTGGAACGATTTTGGTATACGGTGCATCGATCCACGGCATGAATGACGAGAGCCATTTGGGAATTTTTGATATTCCATTTTTGGCACATATTCCCAACCTTATTTATCTTGCGCCAACCTCTAAAGAAGAATATCTGGCAATGTTGGATTGGTCGCTGGAACAAGCCAACGCTCCGGTTGCGATCCGGGTACCGGTTGGACCTGTCAACGAAACGGTAAGAGCAGCCTCTACTGACTATAGCGATCAAAAAAATGAGGTGACTCAAGCTGGCACGCAGGTAGCTATCGTCGGTGTTGGAAACTTTTATGCGCTAGCAGAAGAGATCGCAGAACAATTGAAAATGCAACATGGAATTACGCCAACGGTGATCAATCCTAAGTTTATTTCAGAGGTCGACAAAGAGTTGCTGGATGCTGTGGCACGATCGCACAAACTCGTTGTCACGTTGGAAGACGGCATACGAGAGGGCGGCTATGGACAAATGATTGCCAGCTATCTTGGTGATCGTGAGATTGCCGTCAAAAACTATGGCTTAGAAAAGAAATTTTATGATAATTACCGGGCAGCAGACGTTTTATCTGAACTTGGTATCACTGCTGAGGAAATTACGAAAGATGTCATAGAACAGCTGCAGAAATAAGTTCTCTTAGGGTGTCTTGTGTAGCTGATAGGATTGTTAAAAAATGAATGATCGAAGGAAACCTTGCAGAAAAACAGACTGCAAGGTTTTTTTGCAAACAATCGGTGACGATTTGCAGCAAAATACAGAAGACCAATGCTTTTCAAGCATGAAGCCCAAGCGCGTTAAGCATTGGTCAACGAGGACAATCTAGCGAATAATAAGGTAATGAAAGGATCACTTTGTCATCTTGGGCTATTGGGTTCAGAGACAAGGAAGAAAAGGTGTTTTTAAGGAAAGGGGTAATTATGAAATTTTTTTCTATGAAGTTGTTGGCACTGTTGTCAGTGGCAATGGTCGTCTATTCGGCACCGGCGATCTCTGCCAATGTCCCAGCGATTGCGGCAAGCTTTCCAGAAGTTGATGCGGTCTACATTGGGTTACTGACCACGATTCCATCATTGTTTCTTTTACTGGGGATTTTTACTACCAGCATGATCGAAAAAAGGATCGGCAAAAAATACACGATGGTCACCGGCTTGGTCATTGTGGCAGTTTTTGGCACGCTGCCGGCATGGTATCAGGGAAGCTTTCCCGTCTTGTTTCTTTCGCGCGCGATTCTTGGCTTTGGGATCGGCTTATTCAATCGTTTGGCGCTTCAAATGATTAGTTTGTTGTTTCAAAATGAGCCGCAAAAGAAAGCCAAGGCCCTTGGGTTAGAAAGTGCCGTCGGTGGTTTAGGCGGTATCTTTATGACTTTGCTGGTAGGGCAGCTAGTGAAGATCAGTTGGGAGATCTCTTTCTTCGTTTATGGCTTTGCCTTGATCAGTCTCTTTTTTGTTCAGGTATTTATTCCCAACGAAACAAAAGCGACCACCGATGCGGCTCTGATAGCGAACGTCACGGTTTCAACAGAACGGAAACAAAAGTCATTTGTTTTGGGTGTGCTCTTGTTTCTGATCGTTGTCTTGTTTATCAACTACAATCTGCAGATCACCCCGTTGTTGTTGGAAAAAGGAATCGGTGATGCGACCGATGGCAGTAACATGATCGCCGCCATTGCGACGGGGGCATTTATCGCCGGCAATGCCTTTGGCTTGATATACAGCCGCCTACATCGCTGGTTGCTGCCCGTTGCGGCATTGCTTGCAGGAAGCAGCATCTATTTGACCTATCCCTTGCAGACGGTGGGGCTGCTCTTGGGTTGTTCTTTACTACTAGGCTTTGCCTTTCGCAATATCATGCCTTTTTTCACCCACTTGCTGACGACTGGTGGTGAAGCGGAAGCTAAGTTTGGCACGATCGTCTCGATCGTTGCTTACAATTTAGGAGTCACGTTAGCACCTTATGCATCACGCTTACTGATACTAGTCAGCGGCAATGAAACAGCAGGGATGCAGATGATCCTATCAGGGGGCTTGTTGGTTATGATTGGGATTGTGTCAGTGATCAGCAATCGCTATTTTCTTTATTTCGAGCGGGGAACTGCTGAAGAACTTGGGTAGCTGTTTTTAAAAGATTGAATGAAAAACTCTCTTACGATCGTCAATGTAAGAGAGTCTTTTTTTTAAGCAAATCTTTTCATCGGCTTGCTATTTTTTCCCTGCAAAATGCGTAAAACGGACAAACTGATTTTGGGCTTCTTCTTGTAAAAATTCTTTTGGTGTCAGCTGAAATTCTTGTTTAAAGCAGCGTAAAAAATGGGTATAGGAGTTGAAGCCGCAAGCTTCGAACGTGGCGGTGGCGCTTCTGGTTTTACGTAAAATTTCTTTGCTCTTTAAGAGTCGTTTCTTTACCACATAGGCATGAAAGGCGACGCCAGTTTCTTTTTTGAAGGTCCTTGAAAGCGAGTATGGGCTCATGAAAAGGGCTTTGGCGACGGTCTCTAAGGAGAGATCAGCGGTCAAATGCTGATTGATATAGGTAATAGCAGCCAAAATGTCTTTATTTTTATAGAGTGAGTCGGATAAAAATAGCGGTTCTCTTTCCTGATAGGCAATCGTATTGATGGAAATCAAAAACGCAATCAAATGATTTTGATAAAGTAAGTCGGTGCCATAATTGCTATCCGTTTTTTTGCGTAAAGGACGCAATAGCTGGTCTAGTTGGTCGGCATCGATCGATAAAATACGACTGTTGATGCCGCCGTTGCTACGAAAACAGGCAGTGAGATCTGTTTGGGTAGTGGAGAGGGCAGCGAGATAACTAGGATTGATATACAGGTAGGTTCGCTCGAAAAAATCAGAAGTTTGATGAACGATTCGATGCAAGACGTTTGGAGGAATCAAGATGATCGTACCAGGTTCTAGAGGGAATTCTCCGCCATCGATAAAGAAGACCGCTGATCCTTTTAAGGTACAGTGAATCTCATAAAAACTATGGTAATGATAAAGGGTATTGTTTTCTTCTACGATGTCTTTGATATGAAAGGCCTCAAAACGATCGTTGATCATCGTATCCGCACTTTGCTTCTCCATGATTGGCTCCTTTCGTACTCGTTTGTTTTTATCATACAAGAATAGATAGTAAAGTGTCAATAACTGCTATTTTTGTGTAAATGTAAGCGTGTTACGATCAATCTATCAAAGAGAAATGAGAGGATGAACCCAATGGTGATTTTAGAACAGTTATTTGTGGAAAAACGTGTTGTAGAAGAAAAAATTGATCGCATGATCGAAAATTTAACGACGATCAAGGATGATAATGGCGAATTTCTATTAGACTTTGACGGCTTGATCGTTGATGATAAAAGCTGGGGGATTTGGAACTGGCCGCAAGGGGTGGGACTATACGGCATTTATAAAAACTACCAAATCACCAAAAATCCCAAAGCGCTCCAAGTTGTGGAAGAATGGTTTGAGCAGCGGATGTTAGAAGGCGCGCCGCCTAAAAATGTCAACACGATGGCGCCGCTTTTGGCAATGGCGTATCTTTATGAAGACACCAAAGATTCTCGTTACTTGCCGTACCTTGAACAATGGGCGGAATGGGTCATGCATGATATGCCGCGAACCGATGAAAATGGTCTGCAGCATGCGACCTATGGACCAGAAAATCGCAACCAGCTTTGGGACGATACCTTGATGATGACCGCTTTGCCTTTGGCGAAAATTGGCATGTTGCTGAATCGTCCGGCCTATATCGAAGAAGCAAAACAACAATTTATGATCCATATCAAATACTTAGTTGATAAAAAAACTGGTCTTTGGTTCCACGGCTGGACCTTTGAA
The DNA here is from genome assembly GCF_044746145.1 of Enterococcus sp. NPDC086594. Classification (NCBI taxonomy): domain Bacteria; kingdom Bacillati; phylum Bacillota; class Bacilli; order Lactobacillales; family Enterococcaceae; genus Enterococcus; species Enterococcus sp. NPDC086594. The sequence continues at coordinate 431,764 of NZ_JBIVBP010000001.1, read as the reverse complement.
GAACGCCACAATTATGCGCAAGCGCTTTGGGCAAGAGGCAACTGCTGGATCACCATTGCGATTCCTGAGATCATTGACATTCTCGACTTGCAAGAAGGAGATGCGTTACGAGGCTTCTTGATCAATACCCTCTTAGACCAACTAGCTGCCTTGCAAGAAATGCAAGATGAAAGTGGTTTGTGGCACACCTTGTTAGATGATCCTAGCTCGTATGTGGAGGCTTCTGCGACGGCTGGTTTTGCCTATGGGATTTTAAAAGCCGTTCATAAGCGTTACATTGACAAAGCTTGGGAAGATGTTGCCTATAAAGCGTTAGCCGGTTTGATCGAACAAGTCGCAGAAGATGGAGAAGTCCAAAATGTTTCCATCGGTACTGGAATGGGAGAAGACTTGGAGTACTACAAAAACATCGCGATTACAGCAATGCCTTACGGGCAATCACTGACAGTTTTAGCATTTACTGAACTATTGGTTTCATTTTGTTAAGTTAAACACCTTACGTAATAAAGAGAGGAGCAGACAAAGATGATCAAAAAAGCGATTCGGATGAAGCTACATCCTGGTTATGAAGCAGAATATGAAAAACGGCATCGCGAACTATGGCCAGAACTAAAAGAGCAGCTCATAGCACACGGGGCGAAAAGCTACCAGATTTTCTTAGATACAGAAAGCCTTGCGTTGTTTGGCTACCTTGAGATTGAAGATGAAACCCGCTGGCAGCAGTTAGCGGCAACCGAGATCAACCAAAAATGGTGGCAGTACATGGCAGAACTTATGGAAACAAATCCGGATGATTCGCCAGTGACACAGGAGTTAAAGGAAGTCTTTACGCTGTAAGCTAGACAAAAATGTTTATTTCTTAAAACGAACACGGTCGTATCAATTGTTTGACATCAATTACTGGTTAGTCAAAGAGGTAGTTCGCTCACGAATGTGAGCGGACTACCTCTTTTGTTGAAATAGCAACACAGTCATTTCGGATAGAAGAAACGTTAAGAGAGAAGTGCTTTTTCTTGCTGCTTCAAAAATTTCTTTGGTGTCATACCGGTAATCTTTTTAAACGTTTGAACAAAATATTCGGGGGCATTACTAAAGCCCGTCATCGCTGCCACTTCGTAGACTTTGTAGTTTTTCTTCAGCAGTTCTTGTGCTTTTTGGATGCGGTATTCGGCTAATTTTTGATTGAAGCGAATCCCGGTTTCTTTGTAATAGGTTTTTCCTAAGTATTCAGGATTTAAGTACAAAAGATGGGCGGCGATCCATTTCAATGACAATGCTTCATGGTCATAATATTCTTCGATGATCAGGTTGACTTTTTGGGACAGCTGCATGTTCTCGCTATCGTCTAAGCTGCCCCGCATCAAATCGATACAGTGAAGCAGCATAAACTGGAGTTCGTGCCAATTATTCAAGAGCATGATCTTTGGGGAATAGTCATCAAAGTAGATGTCTTTTTTGATGCGATGGTTTTCAAAAATTGCCGATAACAAATCGTTGACCTGCAGCCGCAATAGTTGGACAGGGTAAAGCTCCATGCGACAGGTAGAAAAAAAGTTTTCCGTAAGAACTTGGGCTAAAGTCAGTTCGCCTTTGTCGATCAATGCCAAAAGTTTTTCACGGTATTCCATATAGAGACCATTTTCATAGACATTTTCTTGTGAGATTTGGGCTTCTTGGATGACTTCAAAGGTATCAAAATAAAACTCCTTATCCAAGTTCCGCTTGCCTAAATGATAACTGAGTAAAAATTTTTCGGGGGTTTCGACCCAGCAATTGATGGCGATCCCTTTTCCTAGATGCGCAGCCTGTACCTTCGTTTTAAAAAAGAGATTAAAGGTATTTTCCGTACTGAAGTTCAGGATATAGCCAACTTTGTTTTGATGACCGATCACCAACTCGTGATGGTTCTCATAGCTTTCGATCCGCTTGGCGATGGCGTGATAGAATTTCGAATCAAATAAGTACATACAAAATGGAAAAACGAACGATTCAGGCAGCGGTTCTTCTCCGCAGCTATTGATGTATTGTTCAATTTGTTGTTTTAAATAGAGGGTAGATTCCATTTGACGACGTTCAGAACGTTCGATCGTCTCAGCCAACGCTTCTGAAAGCTTGCTCGGAAAAACAGGTTTTTCAAGGAAAAATTTGACCCCTAAAGCCATCGCTTCTTTGGCAAAGGAGAAGCTGCCAAAGCCTGTCAAAATAATGATTTGAATCGCAGGATTGATGGCTTTTAATTTTTTGATCAAGGCAAGTCCATTGACTTTAGGCATATTGATGTCGGTAATCACGATGTCGATGGTGTTTTGCTGACAAAATGCCAAGGCTTCTTCACTGTCTGTGTAAATTCCTTTGACCACTAATGGGAAATCAAAAGAAGCAACGAGGTTAGCCACACCATTTGCTATCAAGGGTTCATCGTCAACAACGAGGATATTTTTCATGTTTCACTCACTCCTTTTAAGGGGATCACAAAGCGCACCGTCGTCTTTTTGAAGGGAATCGAGGAGACGATGGCTAAGGACGCTTGATCACCATAATGCAGTTGCAATCGTTTTTGAATATTGGTCAATCCGATGCCGCCTTCTTTTTCAATCGAGAAGTTGGCTTTAAAACCAGGGCCATTGTCAGAGACACTGACTTGGAGAAAGGTTGCTTGTTGTTCAATCGTAAGGACGAGGCGACACGTCTCCTTCATATCATTGACGGCGTATTTAAAGACATTTTCAATCAATGGTTGAATCAGTAACTTAGGAATTTTAAAGGACAAGTCATTCACCAAAATTACTTCGATATACTCGATCCGTTTCCCGAAGCGAACGTTTTGAATATTGATATAGGCGTGCACGATATCTAATTCATCTTGTAGCGTTGTGAAGTCAGACTTGGTATCGATTTTTTTTCGAAACAAATAGGCAAGGGAGGTGACCATCTCTGAGATCTGCCACTGCTGATTTTCAATGGCGATCCAGTTGATCGAGTCTAACGTATTGTATAGAAAATGTGGATCTAATTGCGCTTGCAATCCTTTAAATTCGATTTCTTGGGACAATATACGCATTTCATAATTGTCCTTGATCAAGGCATTTAATTCATCGATCATCGTATTATAGCTTTCATAAAGGACCATGATCTCTTCTTGACTATTTTCTGGGACAGCGAGGGTCTTTAAAGAGGCCAGTTTTTTCGTTTTCCGCAGAACGGCCATTTGCGAAGCCAAGTCAGCTAAAGGGCGGGTCAGCTGATTGCTTATTTTCCGAATCACAACAATAATCAAACATAAAAAAGGCAAACTCACAGCGATGGAAAGGCCTTGTAGTTTATAAAGATCAGCTAAGACTTGATTTTCAGGCAGTAAATAAATGAAGGTCATATTCGGCATCGTCTTCCGATCCATTGCGTAGTAGTACTGGCGATTATCAAACGTCATGGAGCCGATCGATCGCTGGAAGGTTTCCATTTTTTGCTGCAAGGTATTTTGATCCGCAGCGAGGGTTTGCTCGTCATTTGCGGTACTATAAAATTGGTTCTGATACGCCATGAAAAATTGGTTTTGTTCGGAGACAATGGGAAGACTTTCGATCTCGTTACGAAAGAAGGACGTATTCACTAGAAATATCACCGTACCAATATAGGTTAAAGAAAGATCGGCTGTTGAATAGATTTTTCGCAGGTAGACACCTTGAGAAAGGTCCTTTGCAAAAAACCAACTCCCTTTGGCAGGCTTATCGGGCAAAGTCTCGATCATATCTTTGATGGTTTGGCCATTAAAGATATGGTCGGTCTCGGCTAGAAAGTTGATCATGTTTTCGTTCGTTGGGGTAAAGAGATAGACGTTTTGAATCGTTGATTCATTGCGTACGAGGGCGTTGATTTCTGCACTTAAGGCATTCTTTTGGTCGATCGCCTCTAAGGATTGCAAGGAATCTTGTGCCAAGATCCTTTGTAGGCCATTTTGGATCGGTGCACTATCGATAATGCGAAAAGAGAGGGTTTCGACGGCAGTTAAACGCTTGGCGATATTTGTTGAAATGATCGAGACATCTTTATACGCGGCTTCTTTCAGCTGCGCCATGTAGACTTGTCGCCAAACTAAGGTCAGGAGAACAGCCAATGAGACGATAATTGCCACCGTCGCAAAAAAGACAAAATGTAACTGTCGCTCAAAAGGCTGCTTTTTAAAGTGATTGATCAGCTTCTGGGACTTCATGGACACTGCCTCGCTTTGCTTGCAATTGTTTGGTTTTTTCAATCATCTGACCATGAAAAAATTCAGCGAAGAACAAGAAAATCACCAGTCCAAAGACGAGTAACAAAGAGGTTTTGGCAGTCAATAAGAGAAACAATAAATACCAGGTAAACAACAAGGCAAGGCCTTGCAGTGGGTAGCGAAAGACTAGAAAGATACTGACGTACAAGGTCTGTTTCCAAGCGTGTTGTTCGGCTTTGGCATAGGTCATAAAGCTGATGAATGCAGTGTAAAGGAGGAGAATCGTTAAAAGTAAATAGACAGGACGCAGCCAAGCCATTTCAGTCGGGAAAAAATGAGTAATCCGTAAGTTAAACAACAACAGGAGTACTGTACTTAATAGTCCAATGCCAAAAAGGGAAAAGGTGCGAAAGGCTTGCTTGTAGGCTTGCCAGAAGGCAACAGCTGAATAGTCATGACCAGTTTTACGAAAATCATGTAAACATTTGATCGTGACAGCGGTGGCAGGACCGAAGCCAAAAATCCCCAACCCTAAAAGGGTAAAGAAAAGCCATAAAAGGTTTAATTTAGCAAAATAAGCTGTTACCGTAAAAAGACGAAACAGTCCGGTTTGTATTTTTTTCATTGTTTCCACCTACCTTGTTTTTTGAAAAGTAAGCCTTTTCAACGCTAGTATAGCATAGTATATTGGAAAAAATAGAGCATGTCTGTTTTTTTACATTTTTCATCTGTTTTTCTATTTTTTTCTAGCTATTGCCCGTGAAGGCTTAGCCTTCAGCAAAAACGACAGTCTAGTTTTTCACATATTTGCTCTTGTTTTTTCATTTTTATTAACGAGGATTTCCATTACAATCACCTTGTAAGCGCAAACAAAAAGGAGTGTAGAAGAATGAAGAAAACTTTTTTAAAAGCAGCGAGCTTGTTGTTTCTTGGTGCGACCTTAGCAGCTTGTGGCAATAACGGCAATAGTAGCGGAAGCTCAGAAGCTGATGCAGATGGGAAAACGACGATTTCCTTTACCTGGTGGGGCTCAGAAGTCAGACACGAGAAGTATATCGAATCGATCAAAGAATTTGAGAAACAAAATCCTGACATCAAAGTTGAATATGAATATGGTTCTTGGGATGACCATTGGAAAAAACTAGCGACAAAAGCGGCTTCTGGAGAATTACCTGATGTGATCCAGATGGATGTGCAGTACATTGCGCAATATGGAACGAAAAATCAATTAGCAGATATGTCGGAATTTATCGGCAATGAGATTCAAACCGATGATATCAAAGAATCGATTTTAGCAACAGGCGAGTTAGATGGAAACGTTTTCGGCATACCAACTTCTGTCAATACTATGGCGATGCTCTACAATCCATCATTGGTAGAACAAGGGGGCACTGGGATTGACTTTAGCAATTATACCTTCGATGACCTTGTAGAAAGTACGGCAGCGATCGCTGAAGCAACAGGTGATTACGGTTGGAACGATAACAATGACAACAGTACGATTTTGCAATACTTTTTACGTACTAAAGGCGAAGATCTATACCAATACGATGCAGACGGCAAACCAGAGATCGGTTTTACCAAAGAAAACTGGGTTGAATTTATGGGGGCTATCGCAGATCTTACGGAAGCCAAAGCAATGCCAACCGCAGAAGTGACTAGCAATGCCAACAGTATGGATCAATATCCGTTTTCACAAGGAAAAGCAGCTTATATGATGACTTGGTCCAATCAATACTTGACCTATAAAGCCTCCGCCGCAGAAGATGTCGAAATCAATTTGGCTCGTCCTTTTGACTCAGAAAACGGGGCGATGGCGTATCGACCAGGGTTCTTTTATTCGATCGCGAATGCTTCTGAATCAAAAGAAGCAGCTGCGAAGTTTGTTGACTTTTTAGTGAATAGTGAAGAAGCCAATAAGATCATCGGTACTGAGCGGGGAATTCCTTCCAATGATGCCATCAAAGAATTGCTTTATGCCGACATGACACCAGAAGAACAAGAGTCCTCTGATTTCTTAGATGATATTGCAGACATCGTCGGTGATCCATCCCCAATCCCACCAATTGGGTTTGCTGAAATCAACACGTACTTTAAAGAGCTGTACGCAGAGATCACTTATGGCACGATGACACCAGAAGAAACTTATGATGCCTTTACGCAACGCTGCGAAGAAATTTTTGCAGAAAACTATCAATAAGCATAGATGCGGCGCCTTTACTGACTTTTTCAGTAAAGGCGTTTTTTTAGGAGAAGCACTGGAGGAAAAAAATATAGGTCCTCTAGTTTTTCACATTTCTGTGCTTTTTTTTCTATTCATTCTTAAGAAGTACTTCGTTAAAATCAACTTGTAAGCGTAATCAACTATAGGAGGTAGGAAGTGAAAATTATGGAACTACAATCAAAATCACCCACGGCCAAAGAACCTGGGAAACTCAAAAGCTGGTTTAATCGATTACCAGAATCAAAACAGAATATGGTTACAGGCTACTTATTTATCTCACCCTTCATCATTGGCTTTTTTGCTTTTATAATCGTCCCGATGGGGATTTCTCTTTTTATGTCTTTTCATGACTATGATCTATTGACAGAGGCGCAATTTGTTGGCTGGAATAACTTTATAACGATTTTTACGAATGATCCCAAGTTTGTTCAGTCACTGACTGTTACGCTGAAATATGTTGTGTTGGCAGTCCCTTTACGGCTGATCGTCGCATTAGCAGTGGCGATGCTGATCAACCGCCCATCGAAATTAAGCGGCGCTTATCGGGTATTATTTTATATCCCTTCGATTTTAGGTGGGAGCGTGGCGGTATCGATCATGTGGCGGAATCTTTTTGGCGATTCAGGGTTGATCAATGGCGTGCTAGCGGCGATCGGCTTAGACCCGATCTACTTCTTTAAAAGTCCTGGCTTAGCGTTGATGACCTTGATTTTATTAGCAGCGTGGCAATTTGGCTCGTCGATGTTGATTTTCTTATCCGGTTTGAAAAATATTCCGAAAGATTATTACGAAGCGGCGGAAATTGATGGGGCAGGAAAAATCAGACAGTTTTTCAATATCACGGTCCCAGTCCTGACGCCAATCATCTTTTTCAATCTGATCTATCAAACGATCATGGCCTTTTTGACCTTTACACCTGCGTTTATCATTTCGAATGGGACGGGTTCACCCCGTAACGGCACGTTAGTCTATTCCTTGTACATGTATCAACGAGCCTTTACCGATTTCAAAATGGGCTATGCTTCAGCCTTAGCGTGGATTTTACTGGTCATCGTTGGGTTGATTACGATTCTGTTGTTCGCAACATCGAAATTTTGGGTGTTTAAAGAAAACGAGGAGGTTTGATTGATGCGTGAACAAAAACAAAATTATTTCTTTGATGCCGTGATCTTAGTTGCTGCATTACTGATGCTTTATCCGATTTTCTGGCTGCTGTTTAGTGCCTTTAAACCTAGTAGTGACATTTTTCGAACGGCAACGGAGTTGATCCCCCGCAGCTGGACGTTAGAAAACTTTACCAAGGGGTTTGAAGGGATCGCAGGGATTCCCTTCATTCGCTATATTTTCAACTCATTGCAAATCGCGTTGATTTCAATGGTAGGGGCGGTCTGTTCTTCGGCTGTCATTTCTTATGGATTTGGTCGGATTCCTTTCAAAGGAAAAGGCTTTTGGTTTGCTTGTATCTTGGTCACGATGATGCTACCGCAAGAGATCATCATGGTGCCTCAGTATCTTTGGTTTAATCAATTAGGCTGGCTTAACTCGATTCGTCCAGTGACCGTTCCTTCATACTTCGGACAAGCCTTCTTTATTTTCATGATGGTCCAATTCGTCTCTGCGATCCCGACAGATTTAGATGAAGCAGCAAAAATGGACGGCTGTGGACGGGTCGGTATTTTCTTCCGCGTGATTCTACCGTTGATGAAGCCTTCCTTGGCAAACGCTGCGATCTTCTCTTTCTATTGGAAATGGGAAGAACTGATCGGACCGATGCTGTACCTCACACGTCCGCAAAACTACACGGTATCGATTGCCTTGAAGCAGTTCCTGGATGCTAGCAGCACCTCCAATTGGGGAGCCATGTTCGCGATGTCTGTGGTCTCCTTGCTGCCTGTGTTGATCATTTTCTTTATTTTCCAAAAATACATTGTTGAAGGCATCAGCACGACTGGTCTTAAATAAGTATGGAAAAAGATATTCGCTGTTTTGGAATATCTTTTTTCTATTGAATGAATTCGTTGAAGAAAGGACAAACCGATGGAACCATTTCAAGTAATTGATTTTCATGTCGTACCAAGCACGATCGGCGCTCATCAAGCGACCCTTATTTGGGAGAAGCCGCTGCACGCTCAAGCTATTTTTGGTTATCAATTGTTTTTAGACAACGATTTGATCCAAACCAGACCAACAAACAAGACGCATTGGACGTTGACAAACTTATCTGCCGATCAAACGTATCAAGTAACGATCATCTGCCTCGATCTTCAGGGATGTCTGCTTACAAATACCGCAGTCACGACGACCTTTCGTACAAAGAAAAAAAGTGTTGTGTTAGATGTTACGCAAGCACCATACCATGCTGATAGCGAAGGCAAAGAAGATAGTACCGCCATTCTCCAGCAAGCGATCAACGATTGTCCTAGCAACGGCACAGTCTGGATCCCAACAGGGGCGGTGATCCTTTCCGGTGCGTTGGAGCTAAAAAGCAATATGATTTTTCAGGTAGATGGCACATTGCAAGCAAGCCTCGACATAGAAACGTATCGGGTTGCCCCTCACGATTATTTAGGAAGCGTGAATCAAGAGGGGTTGCCATTAAGCCGTTATGAAGGCTGGGAATTGTTTTGTTTTCGTTCATTGATCAACATTGGGTATATCGATCGGGGCGATCGAGGGCGTATCGTTTGTGAAAATGTCCGTCTTTGTGGCAAAGGAACGATCATTGGTGGCGGGAATCCATTAGGACTAGCGATGCGAAACCCTTATGCAGACCGTGAACAGTATCCAGAATATGTTTCTGATGGAAAACCTGGAAGACGAGTAAGGGGACGTTTGATCTGTATGATGCAGGCCAAAAACATCCATTTGACAGAGCTGACGTTGAGTGATCCACCATGCTGGACTGTTCATATGATTTACTGTGACACCGTTGTGACCCATGGGGTGACTATTCAGTCCAAAGGCATCGACAATGGCGATGGTTGGGACCCAGATTCTTCGCAAAATTTGCTGATTTTTGACACCGTTTTTGATACGGGCGATGATTGTATCGCAATCAAATCTGGCAAAAATCCAGAAGGAAATCAGATCAATAGACCAGCGAAAAATATTCGGCTGTTTGATTTGGCTATTCGAGGGGGACATGGCATCGCGATTGGTAGTGAGCAATCTGGTGGTGTTGAAAATATCGCTTTTCGAGATTGTCAACTGACCAATACGCTTTATGGACTAGAATTGAAAGCGCAGAATGATCGTGGTGGCTATATTCGTCAAGTGACGATCACCGATTGCCTGTTGGATCGTTTCATGGCTCATCCTGTTGCTTACAATGCCGATGGTCAGGCAGCACAACAGTTACCGATCATTTCGGATATTTTGGTCAAGAATACCCGTATCGTAGGGCAGAACCCTTTGGTCGAGCTAAAAGGGTTTGTCGATGAACAAACACAGCAGGTTTCACCGATCCAACGCGTTACTTTTGAGTCAGTTGCCTTTGAATCAGCTAAAGGGCAAAAGAAAATGATTTTTGAACAGTGTCAGGAGGTCAGCTTTAAAGAGGCAGCGATCATTGATCGAGCGGCCATAAGTGACGCAATAAGTTGCCAAGAAACAGTCGAACTATCCATGGTGGGGCAAAAGAAACGCACGTAGAACAAGCTTTTGGAAATGATCTGCGTTGGTTTTCCCAATGAGAAACAGTTAGTTAAGCACCTTATTTCCTTCCTTGACAGGTTGCGCCTTTTTGCTTTTGTAGACAAAAAGGCGCATTTTTCTAACAAGAAAGGACGTTACAAAAAAAGACGATCCTCAGAAATCAAAAAGGACTTTCTTTTGCCACTAAGGGGACTATAGTAAAGAATGTAGGAAAAAAGGACGCCAGAAAGCACATGGGAAAAGACAACGAGATGTGCCAAGAGGAACGCTTTACTTGATGGACAGCGCCAGTAAGAAGCACTTAGTTCTATCCAAATAAATGATAGATGAAAAAAGGTTGGCGATGCGCAAATTTTTAAAAGTCATGGATATCGATAAACCTATTTGTAGCGTAAAACAAAAGCGTAGGAGGTAAGCAAGAATGGAAGACATCACGCAATTATTGCAACGAGAAATTGACCAAGCATCAACTGTGCAGGGAACAGTGATTACACCACCCGGCGCCTATCAAATCGGCGCGTTGTTTTTAAAAAGCAATGTGCACTTGATTGTCTCAGAGGATACGATTCTGTATGGTAGTCAAGAACTGGCCGATTATCCCGAAGTAGATAATCGGGTCGCAGGGATCAATATGAAGTGGCCTGCAGCGATGATCAATGTTTTTCACGCAGAAAATGTCATGATCTCGGGAAAAGGGAAACTTGATGGTCGTGGAGAAACATGGTGGCAAACGTTTTGGGGAACAGATGAAGCCAGCGGGATGATGGCGGATTATGCAAAGAAAGGCTTACGCTGGGCAGCAGATTATGATTGCAAGCGTCCACGAAATATCCTTGTTTATGAAAGTCAGCAAGTAACCATCAAAGATATTTCGTCGGTACAGTCGGGTTTTTGGAATACACAAATCACGTATTCTCACCACATATTGATCGACGGCATCACGATAGACAATGGAAAAGGGCCTAGTACTGATGGCATCGATATTGATTCCTGTGAAGAAGTCACCATTCAAAATGCCTACATTTCCTGCAACGATGACAATATCTCGATCAAGGCGGGACGTGGGGCAGAAGCCTTAGCCCAGCAAAGAAGCTGTCGGAAAATCACGATCAAAGACTGTCAGTTAGGGTACGGTTCAGGAATTGCCATTGGCAGTGAAACTTCAGGTGGGATCGAAGAGATCAAAATCCAAAAAGTCGTCTTTGAGCAAACTGGCGCAGGGTTTCGGATCAAATCCGCTAACAATCGAGGTGGATTTATACGCAAGGTCACTGCTTCGGATTTAACGATGAAGGATGTTGGCTTTCCTTTTCTCTTACAAACAAATTGGTACCCAGATTATAGTTATCCAGAACTGCCAGCTGATTATGCGGAAGAGATTCCCGACTATTGGCACAAATTGATGGCACAACCTGCTATTCCAGTAGGTCCAGCAAAGGTCTGCGACATTAATATTGAAAACGTGCAAGCTACCAAAATAGGACAACAAAGCGTGCGTGCTTTCTTCATCGAGGCCAGCCCAGCAGAACCGATCCGCAATCTAACAATGAAAAATCTTTCCATCCATGCCGACGAGTTCGGCAAGATTGCAGGGGTCGAAAACTTAAAGATGGTGGAAACGATCGTCACTGCGTTAGCGCCAACCTTGGATCAAAATGATGTGTATGAGCGGTAGTACTCTTTCTGTCGGATATGAATGAGTGGTGATCCGCTTAGTACTACAAAACTGATGAATTATCAAAAAAGACCAATGAGTTGGTCTTTTTTTCATGATAAGATGTTTCCAAATCTCTCACGAATAAGAACATCAGTACTTAGGCTACTTTTTCTACAACGAGAATTTAAGAATGATAGGAATCAGAAAAACTGCGATAATTAAATTAATTGAGCGAACTAAGAACACGAAGAACTATTTATTCTTTTTTCCTATAATTTACGATACCTGCAAATGTAGAGCAAAACTCCCTACCCAGCCATATATCAACGATTAACAAAAAATGTCAATTGCTGGAAATCCTGCTTTTCGTTATGCTTTTGGTATTGAAAGCGGTTTATTTAATCGAGCTCAACAACAAAATCTAAGGAGGAAAAGTAGTGAAAAAATTAAGTACGATTCTTGGTTTGGGGTTACTATCAGTCGCCTTTTTGTCGGCATGTGGGAAGGAGGAAGCAGGTTCCACAACAGATTATGATACGATTTCGATTTTATCGCCGTACATTGAAACTGAACCACCTGCAAGTGACAACGAGATTTTGAAACAATTAGAAGCTTACACTGGCAAAAACATTGATATTACCTGGGCACCCAATACATCCTATGAGGATAAAATGAATATTACGTTAGCTTCAGATGATATTCCAGAAGTGATGGTCATTCAAGGAAAATCAGGAGGATTTATCAAGTCAGCAGAAAATGGGGCTTTTTGGGATTTGACCGACTATTTAGCTGATTATCCTAATCTCTCTCAGTCTAACGAGGATGTTTTGCGTAATTCTTCTGTGAATGGCAAAGTGTACGGAATTTATCGGAAACGTGATGCGATGCGGACGGCGGTGATCATCCGAAAAGATTGGTTAGAAAACTTAAACTTAGAGGTACCAGAAACGATCGATGATCTTTATGAGATTGCCAAAGCATTTACTGAGAACGATCCCGATGGGAATGGTGAAAATGATACGTTTGGTTTGATTATTCCCCAATGGCCTGGCTCGATCAATTCAAATAGTCCTTACGATGTGTTAGCTACTTGGTTTGGGGCAGGAAATGCTTGGAAAGAAATAGACGGCACTTTAGAGCCATCCTTTATGCAACCAGAATACCTAGAATCAATGCAATTTGTTAAAGATATGGTGGAACAAGGCTATGTCAATCGTGATTTTGCAACCATGGCAGCAGATAAATGGGATGAGCCGTTTATCAATGGACGTGGTGGGATCATTATTGATACGTATTCACGAGCAGCACAAATCAGTAATAAATTATTGCAAGCTGGAGAAGAAGACCTCGTCGTCTTTACAGGGAATTTAAAAGATAATAGCGGTACGATGAATGCGTTACCGACAGATGGCTATTCTGGTTTCTTGGCGATTCCTAAGTCGAGTGTCCAGACAGAGGAACATCTAAAAGAGGTGTTGACGTTCCTTGATAAATTAAATGATAAAGAAGCACAGGTATTGCTGAACAACGGAATCGAAGGAATCAATTTTGAAGTAGTGGATGGAATGTCCGTCGCACTAGAAGGATCAGAAGCTGAAGCGTTAGCCAATGCGGTCAAAGGGTACTCACAAATTGGGATGAATGTAACGGAAGATACCCTGTACTATATTGCTAAGCCTGATACAGAAGCGGCTACTGAAAGCTATGAAAAACGATTGTCATTGATGGAAGCTGATTTAGAGCACGCTGTCTTTAACCCAGCAGCCTCCTATAATACAGATACGTATGTAACAAAAGGGGCACAGCTTGATCAGATCATTAGTGATGCGCGGGTTCAATTTATCGCAGGACAAATCGATGAAGCGGGTTGGGAAGCTGCGATCGAACTTTGGAAGAATCAAGGAGGCACGCAGCTGATGGAAGAAACGAATGCCCTTCATCAAGCACAATAACGACAGTCGAAGAAGGTTGAGTGGATCTTGCTCTCAACCTTTTTCTTTTTCAATAATTTTTTTCAGCTAATAAAATGGAGTAATAGTCAAGTGAGACGAGACAGGTAGTGAGAAATCAGAAAAGAAAAAATGGAAACAAGCAAATGAAAACCCTAATCTAACGCTTGATATCAAAGAATTCAAAAAAAGTCAATTGTTAGAAATGTAGGTCAAGTTTACTATGAAAAGAGAAAAGCAGCTCATATACGCATAAAAGGAGAAGAAATGTTAGCGAAATTGATCTATGAAAATCCGCTGAATCAAGCAGCAGATATTCAACACTTTATTGCTGAAGGAGAGCCCAAGATTACTTTCCAAGACGGGATGATTCTGGCGAATACGTATTCTGAAGAATCAAACAAACAACCACATTTTGTTTTATGGCTGCCTCAACAATTTCCAGCGGACCTACGAATCACCTGGCAGTTTCAACCACTGGCTGAACCAGGCTTATGTATGCTCTTTTTTGCAGCAGCCAATCGCAAGGGTGGCTCGATCTTCGATTCTGGAGTACCCAAACGAACCGGGGCATATCCCGAGTATCATTCTGGAGGGATCGATGCTTACCACCTTTCTTATTTTCGAAGAAAGTATGAGGAGGAACGGGCGTTTGAAACGTGTAATTTGCGCAAAAGCCATGGGTTTCATCTGGTCGCCCAAGGCGCAGATCCACTTCCGAGTGTAGCAGATGCCCGAGGGTTTTATCACCTAAGAATCGATAAGGTAGGTGCAACGATCTCCTTTTGGATCAACGACTTATTGGTGTTAAGGTACCTTGATGAGGAACAGTTTGGTCCCATATTAACCAAAGGAGCGATCGGATTTCGGCAAATGGCGCCAATGAAGGCCTGCTATAAAGACTTAAAGGTATATTCCTTAGAGGAGGAACGGTGATGAATTGGCAGAAAGTATATCAAGCAGCAGATTTTGTCTTTTATTGTTTGCTGATAAATGTAACCGTTATTATAGGTGCGCTAGTAGGTGGGATCATCTTTGGACTGGCGCCTAGCGTACAAGCAGGATTCCACGTAGCAAAGAAAACCCTTAAACAGGAATCGCCGCCTTTTTTTCAAACGTTCTTTGGGTATTACCGCAGGAACTTTTGGCGATCGAATCGCTTGGGCTTACCGATCATTCTCTTTTATTTGTGCCCCATGGTAGTGATCCAGCAAGGATTTTTAGCGGCATTGACTCAAACAGGCTTGATCTTATTGATCGTTAGCCAATGCGTCGCGATCGCTGTGATCAATACATTGCTTAGCATGTACGAATATTATGTGCTCCCAACGAAGAAGTACCTAGGCGCTTCGCTACGCTTTCTTTTTTTTCAACCTATTGGCACCTTTTTAGGCGTCCTTTGGTTTGGGATTTGTAGTACGATCAGTTTTTTTCTCCCCGGTCTCCTGCCATTTTTAAGTATTGGGATGTGGATCATTGGCACAATGGGGATTTACTTGAAATTATTTGATGAAAATGAACGAAAGCTAAAGCAACAAAAAGATGCAGGTCAACCTGCAGAGAGGGAAGAGGAGGAAATCGAACATGGCATTGAAATGGCTCAAAAATAAACCTAAGGGAAAACGTGGGCTGAGTTTTGGGTATCCATGGGAAAAAGGAGCTTTACAACCTGAGGCTCTAAGTGAGGAAATTTTTTTGCTGGGTGAGGAGCCGCTACAAACGAAAGTACTGGCTTACTGGCCAGATGGCAGTGTGAAATGGACAGGACACAGTGGTCTGGTGGCAGAAACGACGCAGTTACTTTTTCAAAGAAAACAGCGTGTCCAGAAGAAACAGGCGATTGCTAGGAAAGCTTACAACGGTATTTATTTTGACAACGGTACGATCAAAGGCTTCTTCCCGAAACATGGGGAAGGGAAAAATGTATTGGACTGGGTAGCGGTCAATGGGCAGAAAAAATTGCAAGATCTTCACGCAATCCTGCAATACCAAAACAAAAAGGTGCAGTCCAAAGTAACGGACTTGATGTTGGAAGAAAATGGTTCCGAGAAAGCCGTTATCAAAGTATCAGGCATCATTGAGATCGATCAAGAAGTGGTGCAAGAGTTTATTTTACGGTTCCGCATCTTTCGCGAAATCAGCAAATTGGAAATCATTCATACGGTCATTATCATCAAACCACTTGCTTATGAAGGCATGGGGATAGCATTTGATTATGCGTTGACAGGTGAAAATTGGAATCGACAAGTCAAATTTATTGCAGATGCTGTGTATCATGAAGCGGCGCAATTGTTACTTTCACGGCGACACTATCAGCAAAACATTCCCTATCAAGAACAAGCCAGTGGACAGCTCGTTTCATTGACCCCAGCGGACGAGCCGATGCTGTCTCATGCGGTGGAAAATGCTATTTGGGACAATTTTCGGGTCAATCAAATCAATCATCGGTCATTTGAATTAGAAAAACAGACCGAAGCTGGGTACTGTTGGTTGCCCATTGGGGATGGCGAGCATTATTCAGGTACCTTTTACGCTGGGGGAGAAACCGGCGGCGTTGCTTGCAGCATGGAGAAATTTTGGGAAAAAGCACCATCGGCGATCGAGGTGACAGGCATCACCCAAAAAGAAACCCAAATCACGATGTGGCAGTGGTCACCGAATGCCAAGCCAATGGATTTTCAGCACTATTCCAAACGGGATCATATGCTTAGCGGATACGAAGGAATGGAAGAGATTCGTTCGACGGCAGTTGGTGTAGCAAATACGACGCGTTGTTGGTTGGATCTATATGAAGAAGCCCCGTCAGAAGAAGTGTTGCTGGGCTTAGCTCAAGAAAACCAAGAACCTGCCCAGATCGTTTCATTGCCTGAGCGTTATCAAGAGACAAAGGTTTTTGGCAGGATCAGTTTACCAGACGAATCAACGAAAACGAAACAGTTGCTGGAGCAACAATTGGCTGAGATGCGTCAATTCTATTTAGCAGAAGTCCAACAAAGAAGTTGGTATGGCTATTGGAACTATGGTGATGTCATGCATACCTATGATCAGTTTCGACACCAATGGCGCTACGATCTTGGTGGGTACGCTTGGCAAAACACTGAATTGGTCCCTAACATGTGGCTTTGGCTAGATTTCTTACGGACTGGTGATCCAAGCGTCTACTATCTGGCTGAAAGCATGACGAGACATACTTCAGAAGTCGATCAGTATCATGCTGGGGAATACAAAGGATTAGGGTCACGGCATAATGTCGTTCATTGGGGTTGCCAAGCCAAAGAAGTTCGAATTTCAATGGCGGGTCTCCATCGCTACTACTACTATTTGACAGCGGATGAACGCATTGGAGAGATTATGGAACAAGTCAAAGACAATGAAACCTATGCTTTTGATGCGTTACCACCGATGCGCGAGTTTTATGAACGAGAAACGAAGCGGATACCGATTCGCATCGGACCAGATTGGGCTGCGCTAGTCTCGAACTGGTTTACCCAGTGGGAACGGACGAATGATCCTGTGTACCTTGAAAGAATTCGCACCGGCATCACCTGCATCAAAGCCATGCCCCAGCGCCTATTGTCTGGTCCCACAGTGTTATTTGATCCACAAGACAAAACCTTATCTTATATGGGAACAGGGAATTTTGGCGGCTATCACATGGTCATCTCCTTTGGGGCGCCGCAAGTTTGGTTAGAACTTGCTCAAGTGCTGGAAGACCCAGAGTGGACAGAGATGTTAGGGGAGTTTGGCTGGTTTTATAGCTTGAGTCCTGAAATAAAAGCAGAAGAGTCAAACGAGGTACTGACGGAACCTCATTTTGCCTGGCCAATGTTTGCGTCGACGATGATGGCCTTTGCTGGGCGAGTGCGTAACGATCGAGCAATCAGTCAAAGGGCTTGGCAGTTATTGCTTGATAATGACAAATCGGGTGTTCCATTGCCGATCGAAGCGACCATTGAAGCAGCGACAACGTGGAAAAAAATAAAAGAAATGCCGTGGGTATCGACCAATGTGTTGTCACAGTGGGGGCTAAATACGATTTGTTGTTTAGCACTGATTGGAGCGGAATTAGAGGAGGAGAATGAATGGAAACAACAATAAAAAAAGTGCCGAAAACGAAAGAGCAATGGGGGAGTTTTCTCAACCATTTTAAACAAAATAAATGGCTCTATATTTTGACGATTCCCGGGATCATCTATTTTGCAGTATTTCGTTATGCGCCGATGTATGGGTTGATCATTGCTTTCAAAGATTATGTGCCCTTTTTAGGAATCGCAGATAGCCCATGGGTAGGAACACAAAATTTTATGGATTTCTTCAATAATCCTGATTTCTTTCGAATCTTGTGGAACACGTTGATGATTGCCTTTTTAAACATTTTCTTTTCGTTTCCAGCACCAATCTTTTTGGCACTGTTACTGAATGAATTACGCAACAAGCTGTTTCAGCGGACCATTCAAACCTTCGTCTATGTACCGCATTTTCTTTCATGGACGATCGTCGTTAGTCTTTGGCATATTTTATTCAACATCGATCATGGAGCGATCACTCAATTTATCGCTTCGTTGACAGGCGTGGAAATCGATTTTCTCTCAGACCCGCAATGGTTCCGCCCCATGATCGTGATGCAATCGATTTGGAAAGAGATCGGTTGGGGGACCATTATTTATTTAGCTGCCTTATCAGGTGTGGATCAGGAACAATACGAAGCCGCGATCATGGATGGTGCAGGACGTTTTCGTCGTGTGTGGCATATCACTTTGCCTGCGATTCGTTCGACGATCATCATTATGCTGATCATGCGGATCGGGTCGATTTTGTCTACTGGGTTTGATCAGATTTTCTTGATGACCAATCAGTTGAACCGAACAGTAGCAGATGTTTTTGATACGTATGTGTATATGATGGGGATCACCAATGGCGCTTACAGTTACTCAACAGCCGTCGGATTATTTAAATCGATCGTTGGGATCATCCTCGTACTTTGTACCAATAAATTAGCGAAACGTTTTGGCGAAAGCGGCTTATACTAAGGAGGAAAAAGATGGATACTTTACACAATACGAAGGCAGGGAAAATATTTGACATTTTTAATGCACTATTTTTGGCATTGATTGGGTTATTCATGGTGATTCCTTTTATTTATGTGATTGCAGGTTCATTTGCTACGGAGTTAGAATTGACCACACGTTCGTTTTTCTTATGGCCAAATGAGATCAGTCTCGACTCCTATCGCTTTATTTTTTCAACCAACACCTTTATCCGTAGTTTGCTTGTAACGGTCGGCGTTACCATCGTTGGCACGCTGGTGCAGCTTTTCTGTACCTTCACCTTTGCCTATCCTTTATCACGCAAGCACCTAAAAGGACGGAACACCTTGTTGAATCTCGTGATTTTTGCAATGCTCTTTTCAGGTGGGATGATCCCAACGTTTATCGTGGTGAAAAATTTAGGACTGATCAATTCTTATTGGGCATTGATTTTGCCAATCGCGATCAATCCCTTCAACTTAATGATCATCAAAAACTTTTTCCAAGAAATGCCGATCGAGTTGGAAGAATCCGCCAAGATGGACGGCTGTACGGAACTAGGGATCTTATGGAAAATCATTTTGCCTTTATCAAAACCAGTGATCGCGACCTTCACCCTTTTTTACGCCGTTGGTATCTGGAACGACTTCATGAGTGGATTGCTCTATATCAACGATTCAGCAAAATGGCCGATTCAGTTATTGTTAAGACAGATCACGATGGCCTCCAGTGGTGCCAATGCGTTAGCAAGTATGGACCCAAACTATGTGCCGCCTGAACAAGGAATCAAATTTGCAGTCATCATTGTGGCGACTTTACCAATTTTGATCTTCTATCCGTTTTTGCAAAAACATTTTGCCAAAGGAATGCTGATTGGATCCGTCAAAGGATGATACACTTCAATAGTTGTGGATAGGTTGTCATGCGTTTTTTCGCATGACAATTTGTTACATAAAATCTATTACAAGGGTGTTTGGGAATGAAGTACTTTAAAACAGGCGGTTTTCATCGAAAACTGCAGCTAGCCAGTCTATGGATCGTCGTGCCGCTATTAGCCGTTGCAATCTTTTTGCATGCCTATTTGATCGGACCATTACAACGATCGTATCAAGAACTAAACAATCGCCAAGTCGAAGGAATCGTTAGTAACATCAACCAACAGTTCTCGCAGCTGGAAGTGACTTTAAGCGTTTGGGGGCAATCGTTTCAAAGGCGCTACCAAGAAGATTTATTGGAAACGACGAATTATCAGACGTTGATCCAGCTGTCGGAAGAATTGTTTTACTTAACCAATAGCTCCAATTATGTCAATCGAATCGGTATTTATTCGCTCGGAGAGGCGCCCTTTGGGATTGAAAGTGGCGGCACGTATGAATTAACGCTCGAGCAAACCAAAACAGCATTTGAACGCTATCGGATCGATAATGGTAGGCAGTATCAGTGGAAGATCATTGAAGAAGAGGATGAATTGATTTTTGTACAAAACATTGATAGCCAAGGCGAAGATCAGCCTAAAATTTTTTTAGTTGCAACGATCGACGAGCAATCATTGTTAAAGTATTTTTATGATACTCAAATTGAAAATGGACTCGCAGCGATTTCCTTTAATCATGAGAGTTTTCGTTTTATTGGCGATCAGAACTTAGCGAATGTTATCCAACCGCTGAGTGAGGAGCATCAAGGAACCTGGGTCGAATCGATCAATGGCAATGATTATAGCATGATCGCCGTAAACAGTACGCGACTCAACCAAATATGGACGTTTTATACCGTCGTTCCCTTAGCATTGATTACCGAGCCAGTCACTCATTTGGCTAGAGTGCTGATCGTCGTAAGCATTCTTTTTATTGCTTGTGTGGCAGTCATGAGTCTCTTTTTGGCAAAAAAACAATACCAACCTTTTGAAAAAACGATGGATCAGCTCTTTGGTAATACCCAATGGAAAAAAGAAAACGATCTGGAGTTTTTGGTGGACCGTTGGCAACAATTAAGTCGGGAAAAAGGATTGTTGCAAAATCAGGCGGAACGCTTTCAAGATTCGCTGAAGCGACAAGTGATCCAACATTTGATGGAAGGGTATTATGGCTATTTATCGGAGGAAGAATCGCAACAATTACTGCAGCAAAAAAACTGGTGCTTAAGTGACCAAGGGTATCGCCTGTTTTATTTCCAACTCAATGATCTATTAAGCAATCAAGCAAATTCACAAGATGAAACCCACATTTTGTTTGCCTTAGAAAACATTATAGCGGATGTCACAGCCATGTTTTTCCCTGAATCAACCATTGTTTCTTCAAATGAAGGACGGATTTTGGTTTTTGTGGTCAATCAAGAGCAGCTACTGACAGATTACTTCACGATGATCACCAAGCAAATCAATTTGATCGTCTGCCGTTATGTCACCATCGTTAGTTCGCAACAAGAAACAGAGATTCGCAAGTTGCCTGAAGTTGCCCAACGTCTCAAAAAGCAAATCCATCTGCAACGGTTGATTCCCGAAAATCAAGTGCTTCAAGGAGAGAAAATGCGCCCGCTGCCGAAGTATTCTCTTTCGCAAGAAAATTTGATTTTAACAGCGCTGAAAAGTGGCTATCATGAAGAATTGCAACGAAGTGTCCAGCGGTTTTTAGAACAGGTCGTGGCAGAAAACAATCAACAGGCTGCGGTGATCTATGTGGTCAATCGACTGTACGATCAAGTCGATTACCTTTTAAATGAAAATGGGGTCTCACGAACGGATTATGTATCGAAAACGGTTGTGTTAGAGCGAATCGAACGACTTTTGGACATCAATCAGATCCAAGCCTTTTTGTACCATCATTTCTTAAAACCCGTCTCCATCCTCTGGCAAGAAAATGTCGCTAATTCTTATAGTGAAATGATCCAAAAAGTAGCGGAGTACATCCAATCTGATTTTCGCAATGAACAAATTTCGTTAGAATACGTTGCGGATCGTTTCGAAGTAGACCCAATCTTTTTGAGTAAGGAGTTCAAGCGTGCCAAGCAGGTCAACTTTATTGATTATTTAACCAATGTTCGCATCGTAGAAGCAAAACGGCAGTTGCTCGAAACTGATCACCAAATCAATGAAATTGCAGAAAACCTTGGGTATAATCCCAGTTACTTCAATCGTTTATTTAAAAAGTGCACGGGAATGACCCCAGGACAATATCGAAAAGGTCAGAGCTGATCACTGTTGGTTGCTGCGGAAAAGCTCGTATTTTCGCAGCTTTTGCTCTGATTTTTCCATGTTTTCGTCAGCAAATGTTTTGTATAATAGAAAAGAAAGCGATTTCTAATGCAGCTTATGTTCAGCAAGAAAACCAGTGGACTTGTCGAAGTTGTTGGAAATCTGATAGTAAATAGATGGAGGAAGAAAAGAAATGAAAATCGTTCTAGGCGGAGATTCAACCGTGGCGGATTATCCCCTTGATCAACAGCCAATGATGGGCTGGGGACAAGCTTTACCAAGCTATCTGTCCCCAGAAGTAGACGTACACAATTTTGCGAAAAACGGCAGTACGACTCGTTCGTTTATCGAAGAAGGGTTGTTTAAGCAACTCCTGCAAGAAGTCGAACCGAATACAGTCGTCCTACTGCAATTTGGACATAATGACCAAAAAGAGAAAAATCATGTCACGATGGAGGCGTACATTGCTCATTTGACAGACATGATCCGTCAAATCAAAGAAAAAGCAGGAATTCCTATCCTGTGTACACCTGTTGAACGACGTGTAGGGGAAGAGGGACGACTGGCGCATACGTTGTCAGCATTTTTACCTGTCTTAAGAGAACTTAGTCGAACGGAAGAAGTGGATTTGTTTGATTTAAATCGCTATACCTATCATTATTATGACACATTAGGACTAGAAGCTTCCAAAGCGCTCTTTGTTTGGTTAGCACCGGATGAGCACCCCAATTATCCTGCAGGTCTCGCAGATGATACCCACTTTTCAAAGGTCGGGGCGCATATGATCGCTCGCTATGTAGCGATTCGTTTACAGGCGTTTTTCCATGAGCAACCACTGTTTCCTGATATTTATTACGGCGCCTGCATGTATCCAGAAGTCTGGTCGGAAGAAATCATGCAAAGTGATAGTCAAACGATGAAAACGTTGGGCATGAATTTTGCTAGAATTGGGGAATTCATGTGGCGTGACTTGGAGCCTCAACCTGGAGAATATGATTTTGCGTTGTTGGAACGTGCGCTAGAACAGTACCAAGCAAATGGCATCGATGTTTGCTTATGTATTCCAACGCCAACTCCGCCCCGCTGGTTTACAAAACAGTACCCAGAAGCTTTAATCACTAATCAAGATGGGACGAAGATGCATCATGGCTCAAGACAGCATGTCTGTACCAACAACGAGGACTTTCGCCGCTATGCCTATCGTTTGACGAGAAAAATCGCTGAGATTGCCGAAAAACATGAAAATGTCGTTATGTTGCAATTGGACAATGAGTTTAAATGTCATGTCGATCTATGTTACTGTACGACGTGCCAAACGCGTTGGCATACGTATTTAAAAGACAACTATCAATCCGTGACCAACCTCAACGAGTGTTGGGGCACGAAGGTGTGGAGTGAGTGGTATGACGCATTTGAGGATGTCGTCTTGCCACTAACGACCCCGTTTTTGCATAATTCTTCCCTGATGAATGCCTTTCGCCGCTTTACCACCGATACGTTGAATGAGTTTGCGCATGATCTTTGTCATTTTATCCGAATGGAGACCGCGTTACCCATTACCCATAACTCCGCTTTTGGGTTTAACTTGCAAAATGATGAGCTATTTGCTGATTTAGATATTGCCGGTTTTGATACGTATGCACCGGCAGACAACTATCCAGCGTATACCATGAACTTGGATCGTTGGCGGAATGTCAAACCGCGCAACAAGGAAATGTTATTGTTAGAAACTTGTACCGCCAATGCCGGTCATATTGAAAACTATGCGGCACCTCGTCCTCATGGGTTTGTCACAAGTGAAGCGTTCATTGGCTATGCTGGTCATTTGAAATCCTTCTGTTTTTGGCATTTTCGTGGACATCGCTATGGTGTGGAGCAACCCCATAGTGCCGTGTTAACTGCTTGGGGAGAGCCAGATCGTGGGTATGAAGAGGTAGTTCGGATTGGCGAACTAAGACAACAGATCGCACCACTTTTAGCGGAAACGAAGTATGTATCGGCAAAAATAGCCATTATCTACTCGGATTACTCGAAACGCTTTTACACGATCGATCATGGGGGTGTTTATGATTATCGCAGCCTGTTTACCGAATTTTACGGCAGTCTGATTCGCCAAGGGATTCGTGTAGAAATCATTCAAGAAAATAGTCCGTTAGAAGAGTATGATGTTGTTCTTGCCCCATTTGTTCGTTGGATCAGTCCGACCTTGCTGAGAAAATTTGCCGCCTTTACTGAAGCAGGAGGCAAGCTGATTTTAGGCCCGATGACGGGGGATCGGACCAAAGAGCTGGCGTGGCCAGCGACAAATGGCTTAGATCGTTTAGGAGAATGGCTCGGGTTTGACCAAATCCAGCAATTTACGGTGAAAGGACTGACTTATCAGCTAACCTATGACGGCCTAAAAGAACCTTTGGATCATTTGGTCACAGTTTTTCATTGCCCAGAAGATTGGGAAACGATCGGACGAGGGAATGACCAAACGCTACTAGCTAAGAAACAACTGGCTCAAGGAGAGATCATCTATTTAGGTGCGCTACCTAGCAATTTAACAGACAGTTTGATATGGCAGTCGTTTTGTCACAAAGAACTTTTCCCTTATGAATCAGAGCGCCTGTTGATCAAATGTTCGGAAGGTGTGATGAAGTATCGCCGAGAGTCAGCGACCCATGTCCAACTCTGGATCAGTAACTTAGGGATGACGACAGCTGACTTTACCTTACATCTCCCCGGTTTCGAACGCTTATCAGGTGAAGCGCTGGCGCGGGGTAACCATAGGCTAGAACCTTATGAAAATTTGATTATTGAATGGGAAAAAACAGTAGAAAGTGAGGAGTCAGATGATTCATTTAGCCATCCGAGGGCATGACCTCTCAGGAGAATATACACCCAAGCAGCTAGCACAAGCGGTAGGAGCAAAGAAAATAAGAAACGTTCAGTTTGCCTTGAATGCGTCTTTTCCAGACCTAAGTGCTCCTGAAAAAATGAGTCCAGGTATGGGGACCTTCTTCAAGAATGAATTCCAAGAACAAGGCGTTCAAATCGCTTTGTTAAGTTGTTATAGTAACTTGATTCATCCCGAACCAGAGGAACGAGAGAAAATCTTACAGAAATTTGAGCGCTACTTATTCCATGCCCGTTATTTTGGTGCCAGCATGGTGGCTTCAGAAACAGGCTCAGTCATTGCCGCGCTGGGATATAGCGAAGAGAATTTTTCGGATGAGGTTTTTGAAGACTTGATCCATGTGATCCAGCGACTCGTTCGAGTGGGAGAAAAACATAAAACCATGGTAGGGATCGAAGCAGGACTGAATCATCCGTTGTATTCGAATCAGCGCATCGCCGAGCTGATTGAACGTGTTCCTTCTGATTATCTAGGGATCATTTACGATCCAACGAATTTGATCACCGCAAAAACGGCTGCTGATCAAGTTGCATTGGTAGAAGAAGCGTTTACTCTTTTTGGCGAGAAAATCGTCTGCTTGCACCTAAAGGATTTTCAACTCTCGAGAGAAGAAGTGATCCCTGTCCCGTTAGGTGAAGGACAAATACGGTATCCAGAAATTTTACAGCTTCTGATCAAACACAAGCCATACTGTTACGTGGTGTTAGAAGAAACAAAAGACGCTGGGATCGATCGTGCGGTGGCGTTGATTGAAGGCTTAGATTTAAAAAATTAGCTGGGTGCTTGTGTAAATGATTGTTTAAGAGAACACGGGAGTGATTTTCTTGTTTTCTTCAAAGACGCTGACATTAATGCAAACTTTTATCTAGCATAGAAAAGTTGTTTATGGTGAGATTTCATCTAAACAGCTTTTTTATTTTCATAAAAATAGAAAATGTAAGGTAAGGTTTGTTATTATAGAATAAAAAGAAAGCGTTTTGGAATGTTGCATTCGGATAATAGATCAAATGGAAAAGGATTTAATATTTACGAGACATGTAAAAGAGAGAAAGGAGGGACCAATGGCAAACATGCAAGACGTGGCAAAACTTGCCAATGTATCCGTGACTACCGTCTCACGAGTGATCAACAATAAAAAATACGTGAATGAAGAAACAAAGCAGATTGTGCTAGAAGCAATTCAAGCACTTGATTATGTACCAAATGAATTAGCACGGTCCTTTTATTACAATTCCTCAAAGATGATCGGCTTGCTGATCTATGATTTGAAAAATGATTTTTATAATCAATTTATTACCCGAATCGAGTCGCAACTGATTGAGAAAGGCTATAGTTTGATGATTGGTACCACACAAGGGAATCCTGAAAGAGAAACCTATTTTTTGAACTTGTTTCTCGCAAATAATATTGATGGGGTAATTTTATGTACCAACCTTTGTACGCAAGGTCCATTGTTGCAAAAGGTTCTCAAATTACCTCTAGTGAGTGTGGGTAGAGTCCTTAGCGATGAAGTATCCTCCGTTTCTGCGGATAATACCTCAGGTGGACAGTTGGCAGCACAGATCTTAATCCAAAATCGTTGTCGCGAGATCCTCTTCGTTAATGGACCAAAGACATTACATTCCGTTCAAGAAAAATCAGCTGGTTTTTATCAAGTGATGGACCAATACCCAGAGATCCATGTTCACGAGGTCATACTCGATTTTGTAAATGTCACGCAAACTTCCTTTGATCAACTTTTTCGTCAATGGCCTTCTATCGATGGCATTTTTGCGGCAAGTGATTTTTTGGCAGCCTGCGCTTTACGTTCCCTTCATTCACTGGATAAAAAGGTTGGTGAAGCGATTCAAGTGATTGGTTATGAAAACACCAATGTTTGTCTTTGTACTAACCCTTTGCTTTCGTCCATCGCACGACCTTTAGAGGAGATGGTGGATTGGACGACCCAGCTACTTTTTCAAGAGGTACAAGGAGACAAAACCGCACCAAGACACGTCCTCTTGAAAAATTCATTTGTCCCAAGAGAAACGACTCAATGGAAGTGATGGGAAAAGAAGCAACCGCTTGCAGCTTTCTTTTGATTGTCTTGGGATAGCCGCAATTCTATAATGAAATGGACTGGAATAAATCCAGACTGATGAAGTTGCTAAGTGATAGGTGTTGATAGCTAGTACTATTTTTTCGAAAAAATGGTTCCGTTTACAAAAGATTCTGTAAAATAGCGAACGGTTTGAAGGATAACGCCTCAAGAAGAGTGTACCTAAAATGCGATCACAAAAACAAATTAACCTAAATGTAATAAGAAGGAGTGAATAACCATGTGGAAAGCAAACTATCATACCCACACAACTCGATGCAAACATGCACGGGATTCTGATGAAGACTATGTGATCAAAGCCATCCAAGCTGGCTTTAAGGAAATCGGCTTCGCTGATCATTGTCCCTGGCCCTTTGAGGATGGGTATGTCTCGCCCATGCGGATGGATGTTGCGCAATTGGAAGATTACGTTTCATCGGTGAAAAGCTTACGGGAAAAATATCAAGGACAAATCGATGTGAAATTAGGATTAGAGTGTGAATATTTTGAAACAATGATTCCTTGGCTAGTTGCAGAGAAAGAAAGGCTGTCGATCGACTATTTGATTTTTGGCAATCACTTTCCTGAAATCGAAAGCAATCACTATTACGACCATACACCCGGGGATTCGGTAAAAGCGATCAAAGATTATCTCCGTGTTTCTTTACAAGGGATCGAATCAGAAATTTTTGCTTATATGGCACACCCAGATGTGTTTATGCGGGGCTATAAAACCTTCGATTCCCATTGCGAAGAAGTTGCTTACCGTTTATGCGAAAAAGCCAAAGAGTATCAGCTGCCATTGGAGTATAATTTGGCGGGCTATACGAATGGTGGCTATCCGCATCCTGAATTTTGGAAGATCGCTAAGGAAGTCGGCTGCTCTTGTATTATTGGGATCGATGCCCACGAGAGTGTGGCTTTCACAAATACAGAAATTTACGAAAGAGCTCTTTTAGAAATCGATGCCTTAGGATTAACAAGGATCGATCGGCTCTTCTTTGCGTGAAGGAAAGAAAGTTGATTGTTTTGGAAATAAACATGGACGCCAGTGGGGATCACTAGCGTCCATGTTTATTAGAATTGCCATTCTTGAATTTTTTTCAAGAGTACCGCTTTGTCGGCAGCTTCCGCAAAGGAATGCTGAGCGGCAGTTTCGTTTATGAAGCGCATCTCTGATTCGGACATGTCGCAATGATGAGCCATTTGCAGGTATTCATTGGTCAATGTCGTATTTGAGACCGTTCGGTTATCGGTGTTCAAACAAAAAGGGACCTTGGCTTCCAGCCATTCTCTTAATGGGTATGCCGAGTATGTGGGAATCGCACGAGTATGAACATTGCTGGTAGGACAGCCTTCGATACAGCGCTTTTGTTCTCGAACAAACGCTTGAGCAGTGTGATCTCCTTTTAAGGCGATGCCGTGGCCAATCCGCTGCGCACCGCTTTCGATGGCTTGATAAATGTTTTGCACACAGCCGCATTCGCCTGCATGTAAGGTCAGCTGGACACTTTGGTTCTTGAGGAACACTTGATAGCTGGCAGCTAAATCAGGGACGTACCCGTCTTCTTCTGGACCTGCTAGATCAATACCGACTACTTTTTCATCGGTAAGAGCGATCGCTTCATCAAAAATCTCCGTAATAGCTGGTAGGTCTTCTTGACGCATCCCAATGACCAAAACATTGCCTTTGATTGGGTAGCGTTTTTCTGCTCGTGCGATGCCTTCGATCACGGCTTGGATGGTCTGGCTGCAAGTGAGTCCTTTGTCCATCGATAAGCTGGGGGCAAAGCGGATCTCAATATAAGCGACCCCATCTTGAGCGGCTTGTTCCATCACGTCATAGGCAGCAGCTGCTAAAGCTTCTTGTGTTTGCAGATACGGCCGAACAAAATCAAAGCAGCGAAGATAATCCCTCAGGTCATGACAATCTTTGGGGGCTTGCATCTGTGCTTTCACAGCTTCGATGTCTTGAGCGATGGGAAGCTCTTGCTGATTGGCGATGGCGATCAATGTTTCTGGACGAATGGAACCGTCGAGATGGCAGTGAAGTTCTACTTTGGGAAATGCTTGGATTTGTTGTTGAGTAAGCACAGTGTTCCTCCTGTCTAGGTCGAATTTTTTTAAGTATGAATATAGCATACTTCCAAAGCCCATGCTACCCAAAAAAGGAAATTCTCATAGAAAGCAAACCAGCAGCCGCGAATTACTTGTACGGCTGCTGGTTTTATTGTGGGAGAGTGGCTCAAATCAATTCCGATAGATCGGTAAAAGGCAATGACAGATCGTGAGCGGCTTCTTTTGAAGTAAATGCGCCCTCATAGGCGATGACCCCTTTGGCAAGGGCCTCGTTTTCTCGCAACGCTGCTAAAGGATCCTTCGCTAGCTGCTGGGCATATGGCAATGTGGCAATGCTCAATGCGATGGTTGCCGTTTGCGGCACAGCACCCGGCATATTCGCCACTGCATAGTGAATGACTTCTTCCCGGATATAGGTTGGCTCGTCGTGGGTGGTGACTTTGTCTTCGGTCTCGAAAATTCCGCCTTGGTCAATGGCAATATCGACGATCACGGATTTTTCAGGCATCTGTTTCACCATGTCGCGGGTCACTAAGCACGGGGCTTTTTGTCCTGGCAATAAAACGGCTCCTACCACCAAGTCTGCGGATTGGATCGTTCGCTCGATATTCAAACGATTGGAATACAAAGTTTGGACTTGACCAGAAAATTGTCGATCCAGCTCTTGTAAGCGTGGGATTGAAACGTCTAAAATTGTCACTTGTGCGCCTAGACCTACGGCGACTCTCGCGGCATTCTCGCCGGCAACGCCACCACCAATGATCGTTACCCGACCTTGACGGACGCCGGGAACACCCGAAAGCAGGATCCCTTTTCCGCCATAAATTTTTTCGAGAAATTGCGCGCCAATTTGAACAGACATTCTTCCAGCGATCTCACTCATGGGAGACAGTAAAGGCAGGGTGCCGTTCGCCAGCTGGACGTTCTCATAAGCAACAGCGATCACTTTGCTGTCGATCAACGCTTGAGCAAGCTGTTGATTGGCGGCTACGTGGAAATAGGTGAATAAAACCAGTCCCTCATGCAAAAAGGGGTATTCTTCTGGTAAAGGTTCTTTGACTTTCATAACCAATTCAGAGGCCCAAACCTCTTCAACGGTAGCAATCGTAGCGCCGACTTCCTGATACGCTTGATCAAAAAAGGTTGATCCTGCACCAGCGCCTTGTTCAACGAAGACTTCGTGTCCGTCTTGGACTAACTCATAGACTCCGGAGGGCGGCAATGCCACACGATTTTCATTGTTCTTGATTTCTTTGGGGATACCGATTTTCATAGACTTCACACCTTTCTTTCTTCCATTATAATAGAAAGCGGATTCCCAAAGGGAGAAAAAAGGGTTTTTTTATTAAAAAAATAAGATCCAGTTGCTACTTTCGGGACGACAAAGAAAAAAGCCCCACAATGGGACTTTTTTCGAACAATCAGCTGAAGGTCCAAAAGCGTAAGCTTTGATCAGCGATTTCATCTAGTGTGTAGTAAGTAGCGTAGTGGGATTTTTCCGGATCATCATTGGGATCTAAGACAAACACTTGATCGCCCATCATTCCACCTAAGACCATGATATGGCCGCCATCTGTAAATTCCCCTGGGGTCATAGAAACGATGACGGGATGATTTTGTTGCAAGTAGGCTTCAACGCTAGCTAGGTCAGTACTAAGATCATAATAGTTGTAGCCGTTTGCATCGGCAAAATCAGAAAAAATCCGCCAGTCCGTTCCTTGGCCGTCAACGTAATAATGATCTCCTGCCCAATCAAGGACTTCCGGTGGCGTAATGTGATAGCCTTCAAGATAGGATTGAACCATCGCAAGAGAAGCGATCGCACAGCCGTTTTCTGCTAAGGTTTGGCTGCCGTCATTGCCATAGGATCTATCGGCCCATTCTTCGTTCGTCTGCAGGAAAATCGGTGTTGTGATGTCCATTTCCCCTAAGTAAGCATTGATATCTTCACTTAAAAAAGCTTGGGAGTAAACATATTCGTCATCGTAGCTATCATCATAGGCAACGGCGGTAGACACGTGTTCGGACAACTCTCCGTACAACACGTGATGAGAGATTCGATTGAACCCTATCCAAATCAACACCAATCCTGCTAAAACAATCATTGGCCGACGCTTTCGATAAACATCTGTCTGTTTTTGCATTTTTCCCTCCTTGTTTTACGAATCGTACGTATTCATCCTGTTCTTTTAAGTAAAACAAAGGAGGGGGAGCTTGTCATCGGCCTACAGACCGATTCCACGATCAACTTTCAAATGCCTCTAGTTCTAAGCTAGTATTTTCCCATGCTTCTAATAGGGCTTCTTGTTCAGTGCGGGCTTGTTCTAACGCTTGATTCAACGCGGTCAATTTTACATGATCATTCAACGCTTCTGGTGCGGTCATGTCTTGTTCCAGTTGCTGGATCGTTTCTTCTATCGTGGCAAGCTCTTCTTCGATTTGGGCGACTTTTCGCTGTAAGGTTCTAACGGCTTTTTGCTGTTCTTTGCTTTGGACAAAGTTTTGCTTGCCCGCTGAGATGGTGGTTTCGGTTGTTTTTGCTTCCAACATTGCTGCGATCTCAGCTTCTTCTTGTTTCTTTTCTAAATAATAATCGTAATCGCCTAGATAGAGCTTGCTGCCGTTTTCAGACAGTTCCACGACCTTGGTGGCGATTCGATTGATAAAGTAGCGGTCGTGAGATACGAAGAACAACGTGCCTTCATAATCGATCAGGGCATTTTCTAAGACTTCTTTGCTGTCGATATCTAAGTGATTGGTTGGTTCATCCAAAATCAAGAAATTGTCATGGTCCATGGCTAATTTTGCCAAAGCGACACGGGCTTTTTCGCCACCGCTTAACAGCGTGATCGGCTTTTCAACATCTTCTCCAGAAAATAAGAAGCTGCCTAATATATTGCGAATCTCGACTTCAGGTGTGGTACTGTGGTCATCCCAAAGCTCATGGAGGATCGTTTTGGTTGAGTGCAGATCGGATTGAGTTTGGTCATAGTACCCGATTGAGACATTGGCGCCAAAATGCACCTTTCCTTGAATAAAGGGGATTTTATGAATCAGCGATTTCAGTAAGGTTGATTTGCCGATCCCATTCGGTCCCACTAAAGCGATCGCATCTTTGCGACGAACATCTAAGTCGATGGGCGCCGATAAAACTTCTTCTTCAGAATAACCGATAGCGGCATTTTCTACTTGCATCACAACATTTCCTGAAGGTTTTTCAATGGAAAAAAGGAAGTGGGCGGATTTTTCATCTCCTTGCGGGCGATCCAACCGGTCCATTTTCTCTAATTGCTTACGGCGGCTTTGCGCGCGTTTGGTGGTAGACGCACGGACAAGGTTGCGGGCAACAAAGTCTTCCAGTTTATTGATTTCTTCTTGCTGCTTTTCAAAGGCTTTCCATTCGCTTTGCAGCTGTTCAGCTTTCAGGGTCAAATAGCGGCTGTAATTGCCTTTGTAGTGGCGCATTTTTTGCCGACTCAGTTCGTAGACTTCATTGACAACTTTGTCTAAGAAGTAACGGTCATGGGAAACGATCAGCAACGCACCGGCATATCCTTGTAGATAGTTTTCCAACCAAGATAACGTTTCGATGTCTAAATGGTTGGTCGGCTCATCGAGGATCAAGATATCAGGTTTTTGCAGCAGCATTTTTGCTAATGCCAAGCGGGTTTTTTGACCACCGGAAAGGGTATCGATCGGCTGTGTGTAAAAAGAAGGATCAAACTGAAAACCGTGCAAGACGGAGCGAATTTCATTTTCATAGCCATAGCCGTTTTTTTCTGCGAATTCATGTTGCAATTGATCATATTCTTTGAGGAGATTGCCAGAGTCAGCAGCAGGATCTGCTTCGGAGATGGCGATCTCTAAGGTACGCATGCGCTGCTCCATCTGCCGAACCGTTGCAAAAGCTCCTAGCATTTCTTCCCAAACGGTGGCCTGACTAGCAAGTCCGGTATCTTGAGCTAAGTAGCCCATCGTAGCGGTCTTGTTTTTAGCGATCGTTCCTTTATCAGGACTTTCGAGTCCAGCAATAATTTTCAGTAGCGTTGATTTACCAGCACCGTTGCGCCCAACAAGCGCGATTCGGGAATTGCTGGCAATTTCTAATTGGATATTTTCAAATAAAACCTCGGCTCCGAAAAGACGGGCGATTTGGTTGGCTTGTAATAAAATCATGTGTATGTCATTCCTATCTTTAAGAAACTTGTCTGTATCAAGGTTACAATACTACAAGTCTATCATATTTTAGGGGAAACGGCGATTGGGAAAAAGTTTGATTTTACCATTATAAAATTTATATTTCAAATTATGAGCATTCAAATTGATTTTTGAACAATGTATTTGTTATGATAGCTTCATCACAAGTGAATTTTTCACAATGGGGGAGTATTCTTTGAAAGATCATCAAATTCCAAAGGCAACAGCGAAGCGATTGCCTTTATATTATCGTTACTTGCGTATTTTGCACCAAGCTGGCAAATTAAAAGTTTCTTCGACCGAACTAAGTGAAGCTGTTCAAGTTGATAGTGCGACGATCCGCCGCGACTTTTCCTACTTTGGTGAATTAGGAAAACGCGGCTATGGCTATGACGTTGAAAGCTTGATGCAGTTCTTTGCGAAGACATTGAACGAAGACCACATGACGAATGTAGCTTTAGTCGGTGTCGGAAACTTGGGGAGCGCCTTGTTGAAATACAAATTTCACCAAAGCAACAGCATTCGGATCAGTGCTGCATTTGATGTCAATGAAGATCTAGTTGGTCGAATCGTAGATGGTGTGCCGGTCTATCCAATGGATGACATGAAGGAACAAGTGAAGATCCAGCAGATCGATGTGGCTATTTTGACGGTTCCCGCACAACATTCACAAGATTTAGTGAACGAGCTTGTGAAAGCTGGCATTAAAGGAATCTTGAACTTTACACCTGCACGGATCACTGCACCAAAAGGCGTGCTGATTCAAAACGTTGACTTAACCAATGAATTGCAAACATTGATTTATTTCTTGCATTCAGGCAACGTCTTGTCCCATGAAGAACCAGTAGAAGAACCATCACTAAGCGAATAATCGCATCACATAAATAGGAACCAGCAAAACAGCTGCCAGATCGTAGTATATACAAGGATCTGACAGCTGTTTTTTGCTTTCATTCACTGAACTTACTCGTCTAACTGGTCAAAAAGTGATTCGTAGGAATCTTGCTCTTCAACGCTTGTGAGTGCTTCTTGATACCGCAAGATTTGTTGAGTCAAACGTGTGAAATCGATGATGCGGGCTTCGCGATGCACTTCTTTCCCATTTGCGAACAAGAGGACGACGGGAACCGTCAAGACCGAAAATAAACTGGCTGCTTCTGGCTCTGTCAGCGTGTTGATGGTAAATAGTGGGAGTTGTTGGGTTTGTGCCAGTGTTTGGATGCGTGGTTTGTCCGCAACACAAATACTGCAATTTGGTTGAGAGAGATAGAGTAGTGCCAACGGATGTTGGGCGAGCCTCTCTTGGATCGGTTGATTTTTTTGCATAAGTCATTCCTCCATGGAAAATGTACGCTGTTCTTGAGGAAAAGTCAAAATATCTGCTAGTTGCTGATCATTTAGGTGAACAAGAAGGATTTAAAGATAAGGAAAATCTAAAGCAACGATTAAAAAAACAGACTGCTTTAAAAAAAACGTTGTATAAAAAAAGGAAAAAACGTATAGTAATTCCAGCGTTTCGAATTTATTGATAAAGAAGGTTAAAGTTATGTTTCAGGCATTACCGAATTCTGTCCTGCAAATGAGTGTTATTTTTTTATCTATCGTCATTGAAGCCTTGCCCTTTGTCCTATTGGGCTGCTTGATATCAGGTGCTTTACAAGTCTTCTTGACGCCAGAAAGAGTCACGAGACTCTTACCAAAAAACAAATTGGCATCGATCACTGTTGGTTGTGGCCTGGGGGTATTTTTTCCTTCCTGCGAGTGTGGGATCGTACCGATCGTTAATCAGTTCGTAAAAAAAGAAGTGCCAGTGTATACGGCGTTTGCCTTTATGCTGACTGCACCGATCATCAATCCTATCGTGATTTTTTCGACATTCATTGCCTTTGGAAATTCCGCGAAGTTCGCCTTTTTGCGTGTACTGGGCAGCTTATTGGTCGCAATGGTCGTGGGGATCTGGCTGGCGTATTTTAACAAACAAGAGGTCTTAAAAACACGGCTTGCCAATCAATTAAGTGGCGGGAATGAGCAAGTAGCTCACCCACACCATCATGGGCATGATCACGCCCACCATCAAACAGAAAAGACCAGTCATCCGCTTCTTCGGCAGATTCGTCATTTGCTGCAGCATAGTTTGGATGAGTTTTTCGATACTGGGCGTTATTTGATCATTGGTGCGTTGATCGCCTCAGCGATGCAGACCTATCTGCCAACTGGCTTGATGCTGACATTAGGCTCCACGAAGCTGTTAGCGGTTTTCGTCATGCTGCTGTTGGCACTGACATTATCCCTATGTTCCGAAGCAGATGCCTTTATCGGCTCTTCGTTGTTGAGTTTATTCGGCACTGGACCAGTCGTCGGTTTCCTGGTTTTTGGTCCAATGGTAGATATTAAAAACCTGTTGATGATGAAGCGGTACTTTTCGGGGCGTTTTATCGCTTCTCTGGTTGGTTTAGTCGCAATCGTCGTTTCAATTTATGCATGGGTGGTGTAAAGAATGATTCGTTTTTTGATCTTATCAGGCTATTTTGAATTAATGATGTATTTGCAAGTGACGGGCAAACTCAATCAGTTTATCAACATTCATTATCGCTATCTCGCTATTTTATCTATGATCATTTCTTTATTGTTGGCTTTGGTCCAGCTGTACTTTTGGGTCAAACAAGAGCCCGAGCATCATCATGACGACGAGCACCAGCATGGATTAGAGAAAAAATACCAACGAGTGATTGCGTATTTTCTATTAGCCTTACCGATCATCGTGGGTCTCTTTTTTCCCACCGTTAGCTTGGATACGACGATCGTTGAAGCAAAAGGGTTTAATTTCCCCCTAAGTGAAGAATCTGTGGGGGATCCAGAAATGACGACCCAATATCTGAAACCCGATACAAGTCTTTATTTTAACAAAGAAGATTATGACACTCAGATGGATGCAGCCTTGGCACGTTACGCCAAAGATGAGACGATTGCGGTAACGGAAGAAAATTACTTGGAAGTCATGGAGTTGATCTATACGTACCCGAGTGAATTCATTGGTAAGAAAATCACCTATGATGGATTTGTGTACCATGCAGATCAAGATGATGCCAATGAAATCTTTTTGTTTCGTTTTGGCATTATCCATTGTGTGGCTGATTCAGGCGTTTTCGGTTTACGGGTGGAATTGCCGCAGCAAGCGACTGCAGAAAATAACCAGTGGCTCCACGTGGAAGGGACGATCCAATCGAAGTACTATCAACCCTTCAAACGAGACTTGCCGATGGTGGTAGCAGACCAAGAGAAGACGATTGAAGCACCAGAAAACCAGTATGTCTATCGCGCTTTCTAGCTTTTTTTAAGAAAGTTCATAGAAACATCATAAACCTTTGTTATAATGAAGAAAATCTAAGCATATGTTTGTAGTTTTATCAAACGTTTAGTACAATAAAGTAGGAACATATGCTAAAATCTATACAAAAGAGAGGTGTCGTGAAATGGGTTTTACAGATGAAACAGTTCGCTTTGATTTTGATGATAGCCGTAAAAAAGAAGTCAGCGAAACATTAGCTATCGTCTACCGAGCATTAGAGGAAAAAGGATACAATCCGATCAATCAAATCGTCGGTTACCTCCTTTCTGGCGACCCGGCTTACATTCCTCGTTATCGGGATGCCCGGAATTTGATTCGTCGTCACGAACGGGATGAGATCATGGAAGTTCTGATCCGTTATTATTTAGGCAATCACGGGATCAACCTATAATGAGAATCATGGGATTGGATGTTGGTTCGCGGACAGTCGGCGTGGCGGTCAGTGACCCAATGGGCTGGACAGCACAAGGGATCGAGATCATTCGCATCAATGAAGATGAAGGCAATTTCGGTTATGATCGACTTGCTGAATTGGTGAAAGAATATGAAGTCTCACGTTTTGTGGTAGGACTACCTAAAAATATGAATAATACGATCGGACCTAGAGCGGAAGCTTCTATGGCTTACGGCGCAGCGATCGAACAGCAATTCGGTTTGCCTGTCGTTTACCAAGACGAACGTCTGACGACCGTTCAAGCAGAACGAATGCTGGTAGAACAGGCGAATACATCGCGTGCCAAACGAAAAAAAGTGATTGATAAATTAGCAGCAGTCATGATTTTGCAGAATTATTTAGATGGTGCTGGGAAACAGCTGTTTTAATTTACAGAAAAGAGGAAAATAAATGTCAGAACATACACACGATCATAACCACGATCACGATCATGAAGGACATGAACACATTACTTTGATCGATGACCAAGGAAATGAAACCTTATACGAAATTCTATTAACGGTTGACGGTACGGAAGAATTCGGCCGCAACTACGTCTTGCTTTATCCAGCAGGCGTACCGGAAGAAGAAGACGTTGAATTACAAGCGTACGCTTATATTGAAAACGAAGACGGTTCTGAAGGTGAATTAGAACAGATCGAAACAGAAGCAGAATGGGATATGATTGAAGAAGTCTTCAACACATTCATGGCGGAAGAAGAAGAATAACATGCTGCAAGTGCTGATCCTTTCCATAAGGGATCAGCACTTTTTTTGATTTTTAACGACTGTTTATTATAGAAGCAAGCCTGCTTTTTTGAAAGGAATGAGTAAAATGAATCACGTAACGATTTTTGAGCTTGAAAAGATCGCAGAAGAGCAGCTAGTTTTTGCGGTGATCATCAGCAAGTATCAAGAAAAGCTCGTCTATGTCAAACACAAAGAACGAGACACATTAGAAATACCCGGAGGTAAGCGAGAATCAGGAGAAAGCATCACAGCGTGTGCCGCCCGTGAATTAAAGGAAGAAACAGGAGCCAAGCACTTTACTCTAGAGCCGTTATTTATCTATGGGGTAGAAAAAGACGGGGAGACCGATTACGGCTTGGTGTTCGAAGCCCAGATCACGGACTTGGAGGATGAGTTGACTTCAGAGATCGAAGCAATTTATGTAAGGGCAGAGCCGCCTGCCAGTTGGACATATCCAACGATTCAGCCGTTGTTATTGGCAGAATATTTCTCACGAACATAAAAATAATTCAGCCAGCTCAAATGGAGGGCTGGCTTGAGTTGAAAAGTAAAAGCAGCGTGTTGAGTAGGAGTGAGCGAATGAGTTGCGTGATCCTGCAATCAGGGGTAGGATGAAAATGTAAACGTTATCTTATTGGAGAGTAGGGAAAGGCATGGAAAAAATTTATCAAGCAAGTACCGCAGAAGGAGCAATCGATTTTATCAATATGCGCGATTTGGAGATCGCGGCAGAGGAAGTGATTCCTAAAGGTGGGTATGGCTATATCAGCAGTGGTGCGGGGGATATTTTTACCTATCAAGAAAATGAACGCGCCTTCAATCACAAATTGATCATTCCTCATGTCTTAAAGGACATTGAATTACCGGACACAACGTTGTCCTTTGGCGGTGACACGTTGTCAGCGCCAATCATTATGGCGCCTGTGGCTGCCCACGGCTTAGCAAATGTTGCGGCAGAACAAGCGTTAGCTAAAGGTGTTTCACGTTTTGGCACGATCTATACGGCGAGTTCGTATGCTTCTTGTACGTTGGAAGAAATCCGAGCAGCTGGTGGCCAAGAAGCGCCGCAGTGGTTCCAATTCTATATGAGCAAAGACGATGGCATTAACAAAGACATCTTAGCGATGGCAAAACGCAATGGCGCCAAAGCGATCGTTTTGACCGCAGATGCAACTGTTGGGGGCAATCGAGAAACGGATCGCCGCAATGGCTTCACCTTTCCGTTGGCAATGCCGATCGTTCAGGCTTATCAATCAGGGATCGGACAAACGATGGATGCCGTTTACGGCTCCTCAAAACAAAAATTAAGTCCTCAGGATGTCGCTTTTATCGCCAAAGAATCTGATTTGCCGGTTTATGTCAAAGGGGTGCAATCAGAAGAAGATGTGGACCGAGCATTAGGGGCAGGTGCACAAGGGATTTGGGTCTCAAATCACGGGGGACGCCAATTGGATGGTGGTCCAGCTTCCTTTGATTCCTTGCAGATCGTGGCTGAAGCAGTAGCAGGTCGGGCGCCGATCATCTTCGATAGCGGGGTACGGCGAGGACAGCATGTCTTTAAAGCGATTGCTTGCGGAGCAGATCTGGTGGCAATCGGTCGACCAGTGATTTATGGGTTGGCTCTAGGTGGTGCCACCGGTGTTCAACAAGTCTTTGATTTCTTCAAAAAAGAATTGGAGATGGTCATGCAGCTTGCGGGGACGCAAACGGTGGCAGATATCAAAAAAGCCGTCGGGACAATCATTATTTATAAGCAATCCCTCAAAAAGCACTCGAGTCGTTGACTCAGGTGCTTTTTTCAATGATCCTTTCTGATCCTGAAGAGCAGAGCCAACAGTTCTTTTCGCCGTAAAAAGTGTATATGATTTTGAAACAATTGCAAAATCCGCTACACTTAAAAGAGACCAATAAACTAAAGGAGAGAGATTGATGATTCCAAAAATTATTCATTATTGCTGGTTTGGCGGCAATCCATTAGGTGAACAAGAAAAGAAATACATGGATACCTGGAAAAAATATTGTCCGGATTATGAGATCAAACGTTGGGATGAATCAACGATCAACCTTTCAAAATTCGGTCCTTATCTAAAAGAGGCCTATGACCAAGAAGAATGGGCATTTGTGTCAGATGTGGTTCGTTTGTATGCGTTAGTGACAGAAGGCGGTATTTATATGGATACCGATATCGAGGTGGTCAAACCTTTAGATGTGCTCTTGACACTGGAGGCATTTATGGGCTTTGAGATCGAAACCAAGATTTCTACGGGGATCATTGGAGCGGTGCCGCATCATCCCTTTATGGAAGAATGGTACCACGATTACGATGACCGAAAATTTGTCCGGGCAGAAAAAACGGAAGATGTCGTCACCAATGTGATCCGAGTGACGGAACTGTTGCAAAACCACGGATTAGAATTGAATAATCAACGACAAACCGTTAAGGGTGTAGAAATCTTCCCGCAAATGACGTTTTCACCAAAAAGCTATATCACTGGTGAGGTCGAGGAAGATCCGAGTACGATGGTGATCCATCAGTTTTCTGGCTCTTGGTTATAAAAGAGTAAGTCTATGAAAGGACGGACAGCGGGGAAAGCTGTCTGTCCTTTTTGCTTTTGCAAGGGATGATGGAGATGTGATAGAATAGCTTGAAAAAATGAGGAGGCGTTTTGATGGCTATCAAACGATGTACTTTGGCAGATTTAGAAGAATTGGGAGAAATCAGCGTATCCACCTATTACGATACATTTGCTCCTTTCAATACGGAGGAAAATACTCGTATCTATCTAGAAGAAGCCTACAATCTGCCGAAACTGACCCGAGAGTTAGAAAATCCGCAGTCGGCGTTTTATTTTTTACAAGAAAATGATCAAACCGTAGGATATATCAAACTTAACTGGGGTGAGGCGCAAACGGAAGCGATTGCCCCAGAGGGGTTGGAAATTGAACGAATCTATATCAAAAAAGAACATAAGCGCAGAGGCTATGGCAAAACACTGCTGCTGTTTGCTCAAGAGACCGCCAAAGAGCTGCAGAAAAAGTCGATCTGGTTAGGCGTTTGGGAATTTAACGACAATGCGTTGGCTTTTTATCATACGATGGGCTTTGAAAGAGTTGGCAGTCATTCCTTTTTTATGGGGGATGATGAGCAGACGGATTTCTTGATGCTGAAAGAACTTTGAAATCTGCCTTTGTATGAGGAATTAGAAATTACTTTCCATTTTTTTGGCAATCAAGTATAGTTAAAGAGATTGATGAAAAAAGAACGATTGGTGAAAACCATCGCTAAGGAGAGCAATTGTAAATGGAAAAACAGAGAAACGAAAGTATTTTGTCACGTTTTCTTAAAGGCGTGGTGATTGCCTTGGGCTTTATCTTGCCTGGTGTTTCAGGTGGCGTATTGGCAGCCATCTTAGGCATTTATGAGCGGATGCTGCGCTTTATGGCACATCTGACGAAGAATTTTAAAGAGAATCTCCTCTTTTTCCTGCCAGTAGGGATCGGGGGAATCGTAGGGATCGGGCTTTTATCAAAGCCATTAGAGTGGCTGCTGCAAAACTATCAAATCATCGTTTTGTGGGGCTTTGCGGGGGC
This sequence comes from Enterococcus sp. NPDC086594, assembly GCF_044746145.1. NCBI lineage: Bacteria > Bacillati > Bacillota > Bacilli > Lactobacillales > Enterococcaceae > Enterococcus > Enterococcus sp. NPDC086594. Next base: position 390,475 of record NZ_JBIVBP010000001.1, on the reverse strand, counting down.
AATTATTGGGACGTTACCAGCACTTGCTAAAGAATCGACCTTGAAAAGCAAACGGACAACCGGCGATCTGCTTTGGTTCTTCGGCAGTATGGTCATCGGCTTCTTGTTCCTCTATTTTATGGGCGATATCTTAGGAACGATCCCTGCCAATTTCATAGGTTTTGTGATCGCCGGCGGTCTGATCGCGTTAGGTGTTTTGGTTCCTGGCTTGAGTCCTTCAAACCTTTTGCTCGTTTTGGGACTTTATGATCCGATGTTGAAAGGCTTTAAGAGCTTTGACATCATGGGGGTCTTTCTACCGATCGCCATTGGCGGCTTGGCAGTGATGCTGTTGTTTTCGAAATTGATGGAGTGGCTATTGACGCATTATCATTCAAAAGTCTATCACTTCATTTTAGGGATCGTTATTGCCTCAACGGGTTTGATCGTGATTCCTCCGGTGGCAAACTATAGCGGCTTTACTTGGGTAACGGCCGTCATCGGAATTATCTTGTTTGTCTTGGGGGCTTGGTTAGGTCTTTGGATGAGCAAGCTGGAAGAAAAATACAAGTAAATCAAAACGGCACATCGTTTGGCGATGTGCCGTTTTTGTTAGGTTATGATTCGGGCAGCTAAGAGAAAGCGTTGGTGGACGGCCAGTAGTAAAAAGATTGGAACGTTTGATAACGATGTGATACAGGTTTAAAAACTGTTCTATTTTTGTTGAAAGATTTCCTAGTGTTTGGTATATTGTAGTCTATATAAAGAAGAATTTCCCATGTGTTACAGTTTAGATAATTGTTTGAGGTTATTGAGAAAAAGGAGGGACAAGCATGCAAGATGCGACCTATTGGGCGGAACAATTGCGGCAAGGACAAATCAGCTTTGCCGAGCGGGTGGCGATGATCGAAGAAAAAGTCAATCAACAAAATTCGCTTTTGAATGCGCTTGTAACATTTGATCCGCAAGCAGCGATCCAGCATTACGAGCAGCATCTTCAAAAAACGGTTTTTGGTGGACAACCCATGCCGTTAAAAATACTCGGCCAAACTAAAGCAGGGTGGCCAGCAACGTCAGGAGCCAAACTGTTTGCAAAAGCACGAGCCAGCCGCACGGCTCATTTTGTCTCTCGTTTAGAAGAGGCGGGCTTTGTGCCGTTAGGGCAAACCAATGCACCAGAATTTGGATTCAAAAATATCACTGATCCAACATTGTATGGGCCTACACGTAATCCGTGGAATCCTGCCTATTCAGCTGGTGGTTCCAGTGGTGGTGCGGCAGCGGCAGTGGCTTCGGGGATGTTTCCGATTGCAGGTGCCAGTGATGGCGGCGGATCGATCCGCATTCCAGCTTCCTTTAGCGGATTGATCGGTTTGAAGCCAACCCGTGGCACGATGCCAGTGGGTCCTAGTGAATGGCGCAGCTGGCAAGGCGCTTCCATCAACTTTGCGTTGACGCTTTCTATGCGTGATACGGAACAGTTGTTTTATGCGTTGCGGACGTCACAGCCGGCAGCCCCTTATCAGGCACCGCAAGTAGAATGGCATCATCAGCAAGCGAGTCAAAAACCGCGGTTGAAGGTTGCTTTTACTACCGCATCGCCGACCGGTGGCCAAGTGTCTGAAACTGCCATCCAAGCAGTCCGAAGTGCAGCCGCATTTTTAGAAAAGCAGGGGCACGAAGTCATTGAAGTGGGCTATCCAGTGGATGGTCAGCAAATGATGACCACCTATTACGCCATGAATGGTGGCGAAACAGCTGCGATGTTTGCTGAGATCGATGCTGCTCGTCAAGAACCGGTCAGACGGGAAGAGATGGAATTGATGACCTGGGCACTTTACCAATATGGCAAAAAACTGCCGGCCGCCGATTACGTTCTTGCCTTGCAGTGGTGGGATCAGCTGGCAGAAAAAATGGAAGAAGTCTTTTCGACCTATGATCTCTTTTTAACACCGACGACGGCTTTTCCAGCCCCTTTGATCGAGGAAGACTTACAAAGCGATAGCATTCGCCAAAGACTGCATGAGATCGAATCGCTTGGAAAAAGTGCTGCGGGTGAGTTGATCGAAGAAATGTTTGCCAAGAGCTATACTCTGACACCTTACACTCAATTAGCCAATTTAACGGGGCAGCCAGCCATCAGCTTGCCAACTGCTCTTAGCGAGGAAGGGTTGCCGCTAGGGATCCAATTTATGGCGTCTAAAGGCAGAGAAGATCTGCTTTTCCAAGTCGGCTATTTATTTGAAACACAGCAACGATTTCTGTTGCCAAAACAAGGAAACTAAGAGGAGGATATTATGAAACAAGTTAGAAAAGGGAAAATCGTTGCAATGGTTGGCTTTTTAGGTTTATTTACGGGGGTCCTGTTAAGTGCCTGCAGCAAACCAACGGAAGAAGACTCAAGTCTAAGCAAGGTGGAAGAAGCCAAAACATTGGTTGTTGCTACTTCGGGAACCTTGTATCCATCGTCTTACTATAACGATGAAAATGAATTAGTGGGCTATGATGTCGATGTGGCAAAAGAAGTCGCCAAACGATTAGGCGTAGAGATCACATTTAAAGAGTACAATGTCGATGGACAAGTTTCTTCTTTAACACGTGGAGAAGCCGATTTTGCTGCCAACGATTTTGGTTTGACGGATGAACGGGCGGAAAAATTCAGTCTCTCAACGCCTATCAAATACTCGTTCGATAGTATGATCGTGCGTAAAAGTGATGACTCAGGGATTGCTTCTTTAGAAGATTTGGATGGCAAAAAAGCTGCTGGTGAACCGAATACCAGCTACATGCGCTTAGCCGAATCTTATGGGGCAGAATTAGTGACTTACGACAACGCAACGAATGATCAGTATTTGACAGATGTTGCGAATGGTCGAACGGATGTGATCTTGAATGATTACTATTTGCAAAAAATGGCGGTTGCTGCTTTGCCAGATATCCCTGTAAAAATTTTAGAAGATGTCTACTTTAATCCGAATGAAACGGGCTTCTTATTTGTGAAGGATCATAAAGCATTGCAGGAAAAAGTGGATGCTGTTTTAGCAGAAATGAAAGAAGACGGCCGTTTAAAAGAACTTGCAGAAACGTATTTTCAAACCGATATTTCAGTAAAATCTGATCAAGCGATCCAAACGGTTGAAACAGACTAATGTATATTCCAACCCTTGATTTGCCGTTGATGTGGGACTCATTGCCCTATTTGCTGTCGGGCTTGTCCTATACGGTCGGCATTGCTGTCGTTTCTTTTCTAGGTGGCAACCTCTTAGGGATCATGCTCACCTTCTTAGGGATGCTGGAAAACCCCATCATTAGAGGGTTCGTGCGGGGCTATCTCTCATTTCTAAGAGGCGTCCCAGCGTTGGTCTTGTTGTTCCTCCTGTATTTTGGTTTGCCCTATCAATTGTCGGCGCTTAGTGCTGCGATCATCTGTTTTACATTGACCAGCAGCGCATTTATCGGGGAAATCTACCGAGGATCAATTGCTGGAGTGGATCGTGGGCAATTTGATGCTGCCTATGCGTTAGGGTTATCATTTACGAAAACGATGCGTCTGATTATTTTGCCACAAGCTTTTCGTATATCTGTACCGGCATTGAGTAATGTGGCAATGGATTTGTTGAAAGGAACCTCCTTGGCAGCAATGATCACGATTCCTGATATTTTTCAAAAAGCCAAGATCGTTGGCGGACGAACTTTTGATTACATGTCCATGTACGTGCTAGTTGCCATCATCTATTGGCTGTTGTGCATTTTGATTGAAGCCGGTCAAAAGCGATTAGAACAACATTTTTCAAAACGCTTTGCTGCTAATGAGGCTGTAAGACAATAAAAAAAGAGCCGAGGCTCGATCACTGCAGAAATCACTCTCTTCTTGAATTGATTTCTGCAGTTTTTGTATTTGAAAAGATAGAAGAAAGGAGATTGCCATAGTAAAACAATGAGCGAAGGCAAGGAAGATAGAGAAATTTCTGTAATGTCAAACTAGTTTCAGTATGAAAATGGTGCTGACCAAGTTATTTTCCTTCACTTAAACAGTCTATATTTCATTCGTTCGGCTCAAGTGATTCATGGTAAAATAAAGAAAAGCAAATCGAGGAGGGTCCTTATGAAGTATGAATGGCGCAAACTAGAAAAAGAGCTCTATCTTCCCAAAAAACCAACAGTGATCGAGGTGCCAACGTATCAATTTATCAGTTTAAGCGGCAGCGGCAATCCGAATCGACCTGAATTCAGCGAAGAGATCGCCGCTTTATATACGATTTCTTATTCACTCAGGATGGGGTTAAAAAAAGGGGCTTTTGGCAATGAACCCTTTGAATACACGGTCTTTCCTTTAGAAGGTGTGTGGACCTCTCTGAAAAAGCCAGACGGTGCCGTCAACAAAGAAGAATTGATCTACAAAATCATGATTCGCCAACCAGAACCAGTCACGGAAACACTGTTTCAAGAACAGCTCTTGGCCGTCAAAGAGAAGAAAGACAATCCAAATCTAGAAAAGCTCATCTTTGAGCGCTATGAAGAAGGATTGTGTCTGCAAGCAATGCATACAGGCTCTTTTGATACTGAAGCGGAAACATTTGCGCAAATGAAGGAGCTGTTAAAACAAGAACAGTTAGTGATCCGTCCAACGATGGACACGTTCCAGCATCGAGAAATCTATTTGTCTGATCCGCGAAAAGTCTCACCAGATAAAGCCAAAACCGTCCTGCGATGGGCAGTAGAAGTAGAAGGTGGGATTCAGTGAATAAAAACTATTTAAGCATCGACATCGGTGGCACGAAAATCAAATCGGCTGTCATTGATCGTTCGGGGAATATTCTGACACGAGGACGGATGGATACGCCGAAAAGTCTTGCGGAATTTTTGACGGGGATTGAAACGATCGTTGAGGACGTTCATGGAAGCATTCGGGGCATTGCGGTTAGTACCCCGGGAAAAGTCAACCCAGAGACCGGGACAATCTCGTTTGGCGGGGCATTGCCTTTTTTAGATGGGGTCTCCTTAAAACAGCTGCTGGCAAAGTATCAAATGCCGCTTGCTGTGACCAACGATGGCAAAGCAGCCGCATTAGCTGAATGGTGGCTAGGAAACCTTAAAGGGATTCAAAACGGAGCTGCCATAACATTAGGTACTGGTTTGGGCGGTGGCGTAATCGTTGAGGGAAAACTGATCCAAGGTGCACATTTTCAAGCCGGGGAATTAAGTTTTCTACTAAATGCCACTAAGAGAAGTGACACTCAAGAAAACGCTGAGCAACCAGTCAATCAGGGATTGACCCTGCAGCAATTGGCAGGTTTTAGCGGTTCAGCGGTCGCCATGATTCGTCGCAGCGCCCAACTGCTAGGCTTAGCTGATCTTGCGGATGGTGAAGCAGTTTTTGACGCCATCAATCAGAAACAACCACAGGTCTGGGCGCTGTTTACAGCGTATTGCCGAGAAATCGCGTGTGTCATGCTCAATGTTCAAGCCGTGATCGACTTAGAGCGCTTCGTGATTGGCGGGGGCATCAGTGCCCAAGCAATCGTGGTGGAAGAAATCGACCGTCAGTATCAGCAACTGCTAGCTAGTTTACCGATTTTGCAGCAGACTTTGACGAAGCCGGAGATCCAAGCGTGCAAATTTCAAAACGATGCCAACTTATTAGGGGCGCTCTATCATTTCTTTTTGGAACATGAGATGAAATAAAATAGACCAAAAAACTGTCGCGAACCAACGATTCGCGACAGTTTTTTTAGGTTTTTTTCTTGGGGTCTTTGTCTTCGTCACCTAGGTAATCTTTGCTAGTGAAGGCACTGTGGAAGTATTTGCCTTCTTGACCGTAATAGCGGTTATAGCGCTGCTTGAATTTGCGGAACACGTAAACGACAAGAACTTTTAGCAGACAATAAATTGGGATCCCGAAAATCACCCCAACGATCCCCATCAAATCACCCATCACTAATAAAACAACCAGAATCGTAATAGGATGAATTTTCAATCGGTCACCCATCACACGGGGCACGACTAAATCCCCATGAAGCAACTGTACAGCAAACCAAGCAATCAAAAATTTAACCAACATCCCGGTGGAGTCTTGTGCGGCAATGAAAAGTCCCGGGAAAAAGACGATAAAAGGACCAATATAGGGGATGATGCAAAGCAGACCAGCGGCGATCGCCAGAATACTGGCATACTCTAAGCCAATCAATAGGAAAACGACCCAATAGATCGCCCCTAAAATCAAGGAAGAAATGATTTGTCCTTTCAAAAAGGCACCGACTTGTATGTCAGAGATCTTGACGATTTCATTAAAGTCTTTGCGAAAACGTGGTGGCACTAACGAGAGAACCGAAAAATAAAACTTGTTGGGGTTGCGCAATAAGAAAAAGGCAATGATCGGTCCCGTAAACAAAGCGATGAACAAGGTCGATATCGTTGAAAACAAACTGCTGAGCCCAGCAGCACCAGTTTCCCAATAGTCCCCAATAAAACTCATGATGTTGTTGGTGATATTTTGCAATGTGTCTGTAATTTGTGCCATCTCATCTTGAAACGGGGTATTTTCTAAAAAGGCGGTCGCGTTTTTCTCAAAGTCACTGACCAAACTTGGTAAGCTGTTGATCAGATCGGTGGTTTGCTGCTCCAAAATCGGGTAAAGCTGGAAACCAGCAAAGACGATCAACAAAAGAATCAAAAGATAGATCCCAGCAATCGAAACACTGCGGGGAATTTTTTTCGATTCCAATTTATCGACCACCGGGTTAAACAGATAGTAAAGGATCAGCCCAAATAAAAAGGGGGGGATAATAGCTGTAAGTATGGCTGAAAAGGGTGTAAATAAAAAAGAAATCTGATTTAGCAAAAAGACAGCAACTGCCGACAAGATAATCAGTCCTAAGACATAATAGCTTGTTTTGCCGCCTAAAAAGTGGATCAATCGGTTATTTTTCATAATAAGCCTCGCTTTCTTAGCTACATTATAACGAAAGACCCCTATTCTGTAAAAAAACAACGTACCTTTTGAAAAAACTACGCTCATATTCTCAATATCTTTATAATGAAAGAATATCTTTGATAAAGGGTTAACTGGTGGCATCTTTCTTCAAAGCAGGCCAAAAATGCTCCCGTGTTTACAACACAGGAGCGAAAAGAATTATTTGCGCACTGTCGTCAAGGTACAGCGACCAACGGCAGTTTTTAACCCGCTAGCTAACCAAATAGTGGCTTGCCAAGTTTGGATACGAGCGCCGATACGATCAGGACTAGCTTCTACGATCAGGGTTCCTTCTTGAGCGGCGGCTAGATGGTTGACTTGTAGGTCAACGCCGGCGGCGAAGGCTTCTTCTTGAGCCAAAGCTTGATTGGCGCCGATGCTGCAGGCAGTCTCGATCAAAACGCCGTTAATGCCACCGTGAACGAGACCAAAAGGCTGTTTGTGCTGTTCTTTGATGGGCATCCGTAAACGAACAAAATCGGCTGTTGCTGCTTCTACTTCGATTTCTAAGGCTTCTAGTAAGTTCATTTTTTGCTCCTTTTTCTAAGAAAGTTACCATGATTATAGCACGAGTTTTGTTAGAAATAGCCGAAGTTCTCAGAAAGTCGGCAACAGGGGGAGAAGTCTTAAGAAATTCCCTTAACCAAAGCAATTTCTAACGAAAAGCGACTAGATATGTGTATAATAGAGCTATGTGAATTGAGGAGGAACAAGTAATGAGAGAATGGAAAACCTTAAAGGAATATGATGAAATTTTATTTGAACAACATGGAAAAGTGGCGAAGATCACGATCAACCGCCCAGAAGTCCACAATGCGTTTACACCAAAAACGGTGTTTGAAATGATTGATGCGTTTTCAATCAGTCGCGATGAACCAGGCATCGGGGTGATTATTTTGACAGGCGCCGGCGACAAAGCCTTTTGTTCAGGCGGAGACCAAAAAGTCCGTGGTCACGGTGGCTATGTTGGGGAAGATCAGGTTCCTCGCTTAAACGTATTGGATCTGCAACGCTTGATCCGAACGTTGCCAAAACCGGTGATCGCCATGGTTAAAGGCTGGTCGATCGGCGGCGGAAATGTTTTACAATTGGTTTGTGATTTAACGATTGCCGCTGACAACGCTAAATTTGGTCAAACAGGACCAAATGTCGGTAGTTTTGATGGTGGCTATGGTTCGGGCTATCTTGCACGGACGATCGGACATAAAAAAGCCAAGGAAGTTTGGTTCATGACAAAACAATATACTGCCGAAGAAGCATTGGCGATGAACTGGATCAATACAGTCGTTCCTCTTGATCGAGTAGAAGATGAAACGATGGAATGGGCCGAAACGATGCTGCAAAAGAGCCCGTTGGCGTTACGTATGATCAAAGCATCAATGAATGCCGATACGGATGGATTAGCTGGCATTCAGCAATTAGCTGGCGATGCGACCTTATTGTATTACACGATGGATGAAGCCAAAGAAGGTCGTGACGCGTTTAAAGAAAAACGTCAACCAGACTTCGACCAATTCCCTAAATTCCCATAATGACTGGGAGTTGGCTGCAAAGGCAAGCACAACTTCATCCAGAACGACCAGCTTTTTATTGGCATGAAAAAAGCTGGTCGTTTGCTGCCTTGCAAAAAGAGGTTTATGCTTATGCTGCTTATTATCAAGCCCAATTCGTTGTTCTGCCAAACCGGGTAGCCCTTTTTAGCAATAACTCCCCTGAATTGGTTTTTACGATCCTTGCGTTGTGGGAGTTGGGGATCGAAGTCCAGCTGTTGAATACGCGATTGACAGCCGCTGAAATCACCTTCCAATTGCAAGATGCCCACTGCGACTGGGTGATCACGGCAGATAAGATTGCGGTCTCGGGTGTTCGCAGCATGACCTTTGGACAAGCGATGGAACAGGCGAAGGCTCTTGCCAGTTCTATTGATCCTTCGTTTGTTCCTAATAAAGCAATCTATCAAGCAGAACAAGTAGCTTCGATTATGTATACATCCGGTACGACGGGCAATCCTAAGGGTGTGCCGCAAACCTTTAGGAATCATCTAGCAAGTGCCGAAGCGACTCAAAAGAACTTAACGATCACTAGTGAGGATTGTTGGCTTTGTGCAGTTCCGCTGTATCATATCAGTGGATTATCAATTCTCTTGCGTTCCTTGCGACTTGGAATGAGTGTTCGTTTGTATGAGCGCTTTGATGCTGGAGAAATGGCGAAAGATCTTGAGGCAGGAAAAGGGACGATCGTTTCTTTGGTGGCGAAAATGTTGACAGATTTGCTGCCATTGGTGCCCCAACAAGGCTTTGATTCGTTGCGTTATGTACTGCTAGGCGGCGGGCCCATTGCCAAAAGTATATTGGAAAAATGCCAGCAAAAACAGCTTTCTGTGATCCAATCCTATGGGATGACAGAAACCTGTTCACAAGTGGTGGCATTGCCGCCAGAAAAAGCTTCAGAAAAAATCGGCTCCTCAGGGGTTCCCCTGCAAGGTGTCCATCTACGAATTGCGGTTGATGCGAAAATGGCAGATCATCGGACTGCTGAAAGTACCCAGTCGATCGGAGAGATACAACTGCAAGGACCGGCGATCACGACCCGTTACTTAAACGATCGCAGTCCACAGCAGTGGGACCAAGAGGGCTGGTTTGCCACAGGAGATCTAGGGTATCTTGATCAAGAGGGCTTTTTGTATGTAGTCAGTCGTGCAAGCGAACTGATCATATCTGGTGGAGAAAACATCTATCCCGCAGAAGTGGAGCAAGCCTTGTTGCAGCATCCAGCGGTCAAAGAGGCAGCTGTGGTGGGGGAACCAGACGAGGAGTGGGGACAATCTGTCGCGGCTTATTTAACGTTAAATGAGTCCGTCCGACTCCAAGCGTTGTTGAATACATTAGAAGGGCAGATCGCCCATTATAAATTTCCGCGCCGTTTTTATCACGTGCGAGAAATGCCGCGCACAGCAAGCGGCAAACTTTTAAAACGGCTATTGCTGAGTGAAGAAAGAGTGAACTACATTGAACAGCAAATCATCAAGTAATTATGAAGCAGCGATCGCTGCCGGGAAAACCTATTTGAGTGAGTATCAGCCTTTAAAAAGGTGTGACTTACTGGCTCTTTATGCAGCGGCACAAGAATATCAAGGGGAACGCTATTTCTGGCGTACCCCTGATGAAACGACTAGTCTGGTAGGGTTGGGTTGGTTAGCCACTTTTTCGCAACCTAAACTTGCAGACTTTTCAGAAGTCCGCTCTCTCTTAAAGCAAGCCCACTATCAACCAGAGGCACCTTTTCAGGCGCAGTTAGTTGGCGGCTTTGCTTTTGATGAACAGGCAGAAGTCAGTCAGGATTGGGCTGAGCTAGGTGCCGGTCTCTTTGCGTTGCCAGAAATACTGGTCAGCAAAACTGATGATCAGTGTGGCGTCGTTTATACAGTAGCCGCTTCTTCCGAGGAACAACGACAACAAAAAGTCGCTGCCTTACAGGAAAAAGTCGCAAGCTGGTTGAATGCCAACCCGGACAAGAGTCTTGTAGCAGAAACGCCTGCTTTTCAGGCACAAGAGGAACTAGAGGTGCCCCAATGGCTGCAAGCGGTCGAAGAGACAGTGGCAGCCATTCGCTCGACTGAAACATTGTTGAAAAAAGTGGTTCTGGCCAGGAGAATGAAGATAGAAACGAAGCAGTCGATCATTAGTGCTGCGGTGTTGCAACGGTTGGCGCAACAGCAGCCGAATACCTATCTTTTTGCCATCGAACATGGGGGACATGTTTTTGCTGGTGCGACGCCAGAACGCTTGCTAAAAGCGACTGTCGATCAATTTGAAACGGTAAGTATCGCAGGTTCCGCGCCAAGAGGCAAAACCAAAGAAGAAGATGAGGCACTGGCACAAGCCCTCTTAGCGGACGCAAAAAATACCCATGAACATCAAGTAGTTGTCGATCGCTTGGAAACGGCATTGGCTACTTTGTTAGCTGACGGTTTTCAATCAGAAGCCCGCTCCGTCATCAAGAATCGTGACATTCAGCATTTGTTTGTTCCTTTAGCAGGGCAAAGAAAAGCAGGAGTCAATTTTCTGAGCGCCGTGCAAAAACTACACCCGACCCCAGCATTGGGGGGAGAACCGAAAGAAGCAGCCGTCTCATGGATTCGTACCCATGAACCAGCCAGCAGAGGGATGTACGGTGGACCGATCGGTTGGTTGGGTATTCAAGAAGATATTGGCGAGTTTGCTGTGGCGATCCGCTCAGGATTCTTTAGCGGCAATCAAGCAACGCTGTATGCAGGCTGTGGGATCGTTGCCGATTCAGATGCGGAATCCGAACGTCAAGAAACACGGTTAAAATTTCAACCGATGAGGAGAGGGATCTTAGGAGATGAATAACCAGACAGTCATGACAGACTATTTATTAGCGGCAATCCAAGGACTAAAAGCAGCGGGTGCGAAGCGAGCGGTTATTAGTCCCGGTTCACGCTCAACGCCATTGGCGCTACTATTGCATCGTGATCCTGAGATCACCTGTATGGTGGCTGTCGATGAACGTTCGGCTGCTTTTTTTGCTTTAGGGATGTCCAAAGTTGATCTCCAACCGACAATCTTACTGTGTACTTCTGGAACTGCAGCAGCCAATTATTATCCAGCAATTTGTGAAGCAGAGGCCACCAACTTGCCATTGATCGTCTTAACGGCTGATCGCCCGCCAGAACTGCGGGGCGTTGGGGCGCCACAAGCGATGGACCAACAGAATTTGTATGCCTCTCACGTCAAAAAGATGGTAGAGATGACCGTGCCAGAAAACGATCCTGCTTTGTTGCGTTATAGTTTTTGGCAAGCTGCAACTTGCACGATCGAAGCGCAAAAACAGCCGAAAGGCCCGGTCCAAATCAACTTTCCATTACGGGAGCCGCTGTTGCCTGACTTTAGTCGCCAATGCAGTATTCAGCAAGACGTGAGCTATCTGGCACCACAACAAGAGCTGTCAGCAGAGATGATCACCCAGCTAGCTCCTTACTTTGGTAAAAAAGGTATTCTGATTGCTGGAGAAAGCCTTACGATCGAAGAAGCGCAGCAGTTGCTGGCTTTTTCAGAGAAATTAGGCTGGCCGATTGTCGGCGATCCATTGACCAATCTGGCGACAGCCGGTACCAAAGTAGGAACATTTATCAGTCAAGCCGATCTTGTTTTCCCGCAATTGACTTCTGCCTTCCAACCAGAAGTGGTCGTGCGTTTTGGTCGCTTACCAGTCACTAAAAATGTCCTATTATGGTTGAACAAAGCAGCGGATACGACGACGTGGCTCTTTGTTGATCCATCGGGACAGTGGCAAGACCAGTTGCATCGGGCAAACTATTTGATCGAAGCAGCGATCAGCACTTTCGTGGCGGCCATCACCCAGTTGCCGATCGTCAAACATACGGCGTGGCAACAACAATGGCAAGCACTTCAAGCGCGGGCAGATCAGGTGATTGCTGCAAGTCCGCAGTTGAAACAATGGGATGAGAGCAGCGCTGTGCGCATGCTCCAACAATGTCTACCTGAAGAAGCGCAAATTCTTTTGGCAAACAGCAATGCGATCCGTTTCTTTGATCGCTACGGCAGCAAAACTTCCTCCACTTATCGAGTGTATGGAAATCGGGGCGTCAATGGGATCGACGGCCTTGTCTCGACCGTAGCTGGGATTGCTTCCGCCAGTCAAAAGCCTACCTACTTGTTGATTGGTGATTTAGCGTTGTACCATGATATGAACGGCCTACAACTACTGCGTCAGTATCAATTGCCAATAACGATCATTTTACTGAATAATAACGGTGGTGGGATCTTTTCCTTTTTGTCACAAAACACCTTAGAACCAAACGACTTTGTCCCGCTCTTTGGCACGCCGTTAGACCTTGAGTTTCAAAAAGTGGCGGCCTTATATGAGGCAGATTGGCACACACCGACCTCTTTGCTAGAGTTTCAAACGATTTTAACGAAAACAAGCCAACAGCCGCGTTTTCAAATAATCGAAGTGAAGGGTGATCAAAAAGATCCGGTCAACACTTGGCAAGCACTGCAACAGCAGTTTAGCGAGGCGGGAGCGCAGCAATGAGGGACACGATAAATGGCGTCAGTTATTTTTATCAGTGGTTGCAACCGTACCGACCAGCCTTACCAACCCTTGTGGCATTGCATGGCTTCACGGGTTCTTCGGAAAGTTTTCGACCGGTTTTTGTAGAGGAAGGTTCTTATAATGTATTGGCAGTCGACTTGATTGGACATGGACGGTCATCGATTTATGTCCATCCCATGCGTTATGAAATTCCTTTACTGGTGGATGATCTCGCACAGCTTTTAGCGAAGTTAGGGATTGAACGCTATGGTCTTTATGGCTACTCGATGGGGGCACGAATCGCACTTGTCTGGGCAGTCAAGGAACCAGCTGCAGTGACCCATCTTTTGCTTGAGAGTGGTTCCCCCGGGTTGGCTGATCCAGCAGAACGACTCGCTCGTCAGCGGCACGATCGCCGCTTAGGATTGCGCTTACTAAGGGAGCCTTTGGTCGATTTTGTCGATTACTGGCAAGAACTGCCGTTGTTTGCTAGTCAAAAGGAGCTGCCCTTAGTGCAGCAGGCTGCTGTACGCCAAGGACGCTTGCAGCAAAATAAATTTGGCTTGGCAGTAAGCTTGGTTTACGGTGGTACTGGCAAACAGCCAAGCTGTTGGTCGGCACTTCCGCAGCTAGCTTGTGAAATTCTTTATTTAGCGGGGGAAAAAGATTTAAAGTTTCGGAAAATCGCCCACCAAATGAAGCAGCTGCAACCAGAGATGACCATCAAAGTCGTTGCTAATGCTGGACATTGTATCCATTTAGAACAGCCGACACAGGTTCGTCATGAAATCGATCAATGGTTTGTAAAAGGATCGAGGCCACAGTCAGCTGATTGACAAGGAGAGAACGCAATGAAGATTGAGAAAATTGAACGCATCGCCTGTCGCTTGCCCCTCAAACAACCCTTTGTGACAAGTTACGGACAATTAACAGAAAAAGCCTTTGATCTTTATTTGGTGACTGCAGAGGATGGAACGGTGGGCATCGGTGAATTGGTCGCTTTTGAGCAGCCAGATTACATTGAAGAAACCCTCTTTTCTGCTCGACAAGTGATTGAAACAGCACTGATCCCATTATTGATTGACCAGGAGATCGAGCATCCGCAAGAAGTTTGGCAATTGTTTCAAACGGTCCAAGGAAACTACATGGCAAAATCGGCTTTGGAAACAGCAATTTGGGATCTATATGGCAAGCAGACGCATCAAAGTGTGAAAGAGCTGTATACCGCGACCCGACCGAGTGTCGCTGTTGGCGTTAGTATCGGCATGCAAGACTCTGTCGAAAAACTAATGGCTCTTGTTGCCGCTTATGTCGCCCAAGGGTATCAACGAATCAAGTTAAAAATCAAGCCGGGGCAAGATGTGGCACCCTTGCGAGCGATTCGACAAGCCTTTCCAGAATTGCTTTTGATGGCAGATGCGAACGGGGCCTATCAAAATGAGCCTGAACGCATTTTGGCACTTGATGACTTAGGCTTGGTGATGATCGAGCAACCCCTTAAGGTACGAGATCTGGTGGGGCACAGTCAGCTACAGCGACAGATGAAGACGCCTCTATGTTTGGATGAAGATATTCGAACGGCAGAAGACGTCGATACAGTCGCAGCACTGGACAGCTGCCGTGCGATCAACCTGAAAATCCCTCGTGTCGGTGGGATCACCGAAGCTTTGCGAATCCTTGATCGATGTCAAACCCATGGACTACTCGTTTGGTTAGGCGGCATGTTTGAGTCTGGTGTAGGACGAGCCATGAATTTGCAATTTGCGAGTCAAGATATTTTCCATTTTCCCGGGGACCTTTCCGCTTCTGACCGTTACTTTTATGATGATGTCATTACACAGCCTGCAACTTTGCATGAAGGAAAGCTGCTGGTACCTGATGGAAAGGGCTTTGGTATCACATTAGCTGAAACAAAGCTAAGTCAATATGGGCAATCTAAAGAACGTATCTACTCAAGAAAACGGTCAGCGAAAGAATAACCGCAGCGAAAGAAAACACAGCGAAAGCAAAAGAAACGGCCAGCAGGGAAATCTGCTGGCCGTTTCTTTTGTTTTAGTCTGCGTTTTTGAATTCTTTTTCAATTTGTAGTCGTTGAACTTTCATGGTTGCTGTTCGTGGGATATCTTCGTAGTCGCGTAAAATTGGTTGATTGAGGTGAGGGAGGTCTTCCACCATTTTCCACCAAGCATCCCAATCCATTTCACGATTTGGCGCTAAAGCAATGATTGGTTGTGGTGAGTTTTCTTTGTCGCGAACAATCACAACTTCGGCAAGGAAGTCTAAATGATCCAGCAAAAGGTCTTCCAAGGCAAGATTGCTTTCAATATTTTTGATCAAGTCCACTTGACGGTCTTTTAAGTAAAGATGTCCCTGATCATCCATCATGCCGTAGTCTCCACTGTCCCACCAAGCGCCATAGACATTGTCAGCAAAACGCTGATCTTCTTTATAATAGGTCAACGCGCGTCCTTTTGAAAGGAAATGGATGTGCCCATCGGTATTGGCTGGCAGCTCGTTGCCCTCTGCATCGGCGATCCGTGCTCTCGTTAAGTCCTCGAGACCCACACCCATATCACGGGCATCGTTGGTAGCGATGCTTTCTAAGGTATGTGCTTTTAGGATCATTGGCCCGCATTCACTTTGACCATAGACTTGCAAAAAGATTGCTTCTTTTGTTGCTGAAGTATTTAAAAAAGTGGCCATTGTTTGGTTGTTGATGGCATCAAAGGTTGAATGGTAATAGCGAATATTGGCGAAAGCATCTGGTTGTTCTTTTGCCACAAAGCTCCATTGGACAAAATTGTTTGGATGAGTTTCCAAAGCGATTGGTGGATATTCTTTTAGCATGCCTACGACATGAGCGCCGTTGGCATTGGCTAATGGCATCATCGGAAAGCCCATCGCCATCAAGGATGAGATGCCGATATTGAAGCGGGAGTGCACCGGTGAAATATGGAACGCCACTAAATCAGAGTCTGCCTTGGTGCGATCAATCTTGGTGAAGATCGTTTTTTGCCATTTTGTCCGCCAGCCCATGGAGTTTGCCGAATGACAAATCAATTTTGGAATACCCGTTGTTCCAGAAGTGTGGGTCATATAAGAAATTTGATCCACTGGTAACTCAGTTTGGGCCACTGGTTCCGCGGGTTGTTGCAGCAGATGACGAACAGCAATCTGTTTGTCAGTACTGCTATTTTTCACTTGTGCGACGCGGCCTTCGGTTTCTTCATCAAATAAGATGAATGGATCTTCTAAGCGATCCACAAACACTTCGATGGTTTCAGCAGGGAAATGGTAAGAGATCATAGCAGGCACTGCGCCAAGGTAAGAAGCAGCCGTTGCTAATAAATAGGTATCGAATTTTGAAGATTTATAAAGAATGATTTTATCGCCGGCTTGCACGCCTAGTGCAGCAAGTTGGTAAGCACGTTTTAAAATCATTTCATGGCTCGAACGGTAAGTACTACGATAGCCAAGTTCAGGAAATGCTGGCAGCACTTCATCGTGGATGATGGTTGTGTCAGGAAATGCCTCGGCAGCTTCGCGGTAATTGGTGTAAAGATTTAATGGACGATAGTCTAAAATGGTCAAATAGAACACTCCTTTAAAAGTTCGTGAAAAATTTCATTTGATTTCTCCATTTTAGCACAGGAATTTCTCGATACAATAGATTTTCAGTGTTTTTTATTTATTTCTAAAAAATCCTTCCCTCAAAGACTTTCGAAGAATGAATGACTGTGATGTGTTATCATTCATTCCTCGTACTAAGCGGAAAAAGCGCATAATCAACGGGTGTATTTTACTATAAAATCTTCGATTGGGAGCCGGAAATCCAGATAGCGTGCTTCTAATTCTGCACGACTCCAATTCCACCAAGCGATTTCTTGTAAAGCAGTGATCGTTTCTGGATCAAAGCGGTATTTGATCACTTTTGCTGGAACCCCGCCGACGATCGCATAAGGCGGCACATCTTTGGTTACGACTGCGTTTGAGGCGATCACGGCACCATCACCGACGGTCAAACCAGATTGGATCACGGCACCGTGGCCGATCCAGACATCATTGCCAATGACGGTCGTTTTTGCTTTGCGTTTTTCTAAGAAGGACTCGTCCTTTGGCGCAAATCCATAGCCTTCGCCATTATAGGCAAAAAGATGCTGACTAGGGCGTTCATAGGGATGATTGGTGGGGCCGATGCGGACCATCGCTGCGATACTGATAAAACGTCCTAATTGACTGTTCTGAATAAAGCAATATTGCCCCGTATAGGTATAATTGCCGATGGAAGAATGATCAATGTGATTGGCTTCGCCAATTTCGACATAGTCTCCTAAAGTTGTGTCTTGAAGCTGCGAGTCTTTGCCAACGATCGGCTGTTCATCTGGAAAATTTGTGATCGATAGGTGCATAGTAATCATCCTCTCTTGCGTATTGCTATCATTTTACCGCACTTTTTTGTACTATTTGACTAATACGCACTAAAGACAAAAGGAGGTCTGCTTTATGGAGACGATTTATCAGTTAGATAAGATGACCGAAACGATAGGTAAGCGAGCAATCAAAAAAGGATACTCGTTAAAAAATCAAGCGGCCCCAGAGGCGCTGTTTGTACGCAGTTCAACGGTTCCTAACGAATTGATCACACCAGAATTAGCTGTGATCGCTCGCTCAGGAACAGGCACCAATACGATCGATTTGGCACGGTGTACTCAAAATGGCACAGTAGTCTTCAATAGTCCAGGTGTCAATGCCAATGCAGTCAAAGAATTGGTGCTCTCCAATTTGTTTCTCAGCGTTCGCCCCTTATTCAAAGCCATCCAGACGGTAGCTGATTTGCAAGAAGAGCTAACGTCAGGTCAAATTGAAGCAGAAGATGTGTTGAAGGTAGCTGAAGAACGGCGAAAAGAAGTGATCGGCGAAGAATTAGCTGGAAAAACCATCGGTATTTTAGGCTTAGGAGAGATCGGTGAACGGGTGGCAAAAGCCTGTCACCAGTTAGGAATGGAAGTCCTCGGCTATGCCCGTACGAAAAAAGCGGCCCACGATTACGAACAAGTTAGTGACTTGCACGTGCTGTTGGCCGAATCAGATTTTGTGGTGGTTTTGCTTCCTTTGAGTCAAGAGACCCACGGCTTGCTGAATCGACAAACGATTCAGCAGATGAAAAAAAATGCAGTGTTGATGAATTTTGGGCGCGGGGAGATCGTGGAAGAAGCAGCCGTCTTAGAAGCACTAGCCAAAAATCAGCTCAAACAATACATCACCGACTTTCCTAGTGCCGGCTTGATCGGACAACCGAAAGTGTTGTGTTATCCGCATATCGGCGGCAGTACTACCAATGCCTTGGAAAAGGGGGATCACGTAGTTTTTGATCGCATGCATGCCTATTTGCGCGCTGGGACGATTCAAGAATCGGTCAATTTTCCTCATGCAGAGTTGCCTTTTTTGGCACCGTATCGCTTGGCGCTGTTTTATCACGACAAGCCTGGTGCTTTTGCCCCGCTATTGCGGATCATTTCTGAAGCAGGCGTAGATATCGATAATTTGGCGAGTGAGAGAAAAGCCGGAGTCGCCTATACCTTGATTGATCTTGATGAGACAAATGAAATACTGTTGCAAGATCTACAAAAGCAGATACAGCAAGAAACAGCGATCATCCGTGCCCGCTTGATCAAAAATTCGCGAACCAGTGAATAGTTGCCACCAACAATGTTTCTTGTTATGATGAAAAAAAAGTAAAGGAAGTTCATCATGACGAATAAGTTTCAAGATAAAAAGAAGGTCGCTTTGCCTCGTTATCAGCAGATTGCCGTGGCGATCGCGGAACGAATCGTTGAAAATCGCTACCAAGTTGGGCAAAAGATCCATGCGCGCTCAACGTTAGCCAGCAATTTCAATGTCTCTCCTGAAACAGCCCGCAAAGCGATCAATGTATTAGTTGATTTAGAAATCATGGATGTCCGTCATGGCAGCGGCGCCTATATCGCTTCAAAGGAAAAAGCACAGGCCTTTGTTGAACAATACCAAGATGTGCAGTCGATCCAAGAAATCAGACAAGACATTTTAGACAGTGTGGAGCGGCAGCAGCAAGAGCTGGATAATTTTTCTGACTTGTTGAACACGTTAGTGCAGCAGACCAAAAAGGTACACCATATGAGTCCGTTTGTGCCCTTTGAACTTCAGTTGACGGTACAAGCGCAGCATTTGGAAAAAAGTATCAATGAATTGAATATTTGGCAAGCCACAGGGGCGACGATCATCGCAATCCAAACAACCGAAGAATTGTTGTTGTCACCAGGACCTTATGCGAAATTCAGTGCAGGCAATACGATTTATTTTGTCGGAAATGAACTGGCGTTGCAGCGCATGACCAATTTCTTCTATCCAACGGACCATTCAGCGTAATTCTTTTTCCTGATTCCCATGCTTTTTTTGCAAAAGAAAAAGCATTGGGAAATTTTTTTTGACAAAGTGACCACATCTTGTTAAGATAGTATGGTCACTTTCGTGAAATTTTTCAGAAAAAGGAGTATTAATCATTTGAGTAAAGTTAAAGTGGAACACTTAACCAAAATCTTCGGTAAGAAAAAGCAGCAAGCTCTTGCCATGGTCAAAGAACAACGCAGCAAAAACGAGATTTTAGAAAAAACAGGTGCCACCGTCGGGGTCTATGATGTGAACTTTGAAGTCAACGAAGGCGAGATTTTCGTCATCATGGGCCTTTCTGGAAGCGGGAAGTCAACATTGATTCGACTATTGAATCGATTGATCGAGCCGTCTGGCGGAGATATTTACATAGATGGCGTAGATGTTGCCAAAATGAGTAAAGAAGAACTGCGAGAAGTTCGTCGTCACAAAATCAACATGGTTTTCCAAAGCTTTGGCCTTTTCCCTCATCGGACGATTTTAGAGAACACCGAATATGGACTAGAAGTCCGTGGGGTCTCGAAAGAAGAACGAACAGCGAAAGCGGAAAAAGCGTTAGAAAACTCAGGATTGCTTTCTTTTAAAGACCAATATCCTGACCAGCTGTCTGGAGGGATGCAACAGCGTGTGGGACTTGCCCGTGCGTTAGCCAATGATCCAGAGATCCTCTTGATGGACGAAGCCTTTTCAGCACTCGATCCGCTGATTCGCCGTGAAATGCAAGATGAACTTTTAGAACTACAAGCCAATGTTCAAAAAACGATCATCTTTATCACCCATGATTTGAACGAGGCCTTGCGGATCGGTGACCGGATCGCTTTAATGAAAGATGGTCAGATCATGCAGATCGGTACAGGAGAAGATATTTTGACGAATCCTGCCAACCAATACGTGCGTGATTTCGTGGAAGATGTCGATCGTTCCAAAGTCTTGACTGCGCAAAACATCATGGTTCCAGCATTGACGACGAACATCGAGATCGATGGACCAAGCGTAGCATTGAACCGGATGCGGAAAGAAGAAGTCAGCATGCTGTTAGCCGTCGACAAACGTCGTCACCTAAAAGGAAGCTTGACAGCCGAGTCTGCTCGTGAGGCACGGAAAAACAATCTGACCTTGAAGGAAGTTATTGATAAAAATGTTAAAAAGATCGATAAAGATATGCTGGTAACGGATATCTTCAATTTGATCTATGATTCGCCTACACCTTTAGCCGTGGTAGAAAACGATCGTTTGATCGGAGTCGTGATCCGCGGAAGCGTGATTGAAGCGTTGGCTGAGACCGATTCAGCCGTTCAAGCAGAGGAAGGGGTAGTGACAAATGGATAATTTCTTACAACATACGATTCCGGTAGCTGATTGGGTCGAAAGCTTTACTGATTGGCTAACAGGAACTTTCAGTGGATTGTTTTCAGCCTTACAGTCTTTCGGACAATTTATCATGGACGCTATTACAAATGTATTATTGTTTGTACCACCGTTATTAATGATCGTCTTATTGACGGCTGCTGCCTTTTTCGTTTCACGCAAAAAATTCGGCTTGCCAGCCTTTACTTTTGTCGGGTTGCTGTTCATCTATAACCAAGGGTTATGGACAGACTTGATGAACACCGTGACGTTGGTCTTGTTGTCAAGTTTGGTTTCGATCATCATTGGGATTCCACTAGGGATCTTAATGGCGAAAAGCGAAAAAGCGCAAAGTATCGTGACGCCAATCTTAGACTTTATGCAAACGATGCCTGGTTTCGTTTATTTGATTCCTGCGGTTGCTTTCTTTGGGATCGGGATGGTTCCTGGGGTCTTTGCCTCAGTGATCTTTGCTCTACCACCAACTGTTCGCATGACGAACTTAGGGATTCGCCAAATTTCTCGTGAATTGGTAGAAGCCTCTGATTCCTTCGGTGGGACTGGCTGGCAAAAACTGATCAAATTAGAATTGCCGCTAGCCAAAAGCACTATTTTGGCTGGGGTCAACCAAACGACGATGCTAGCATTATCAATGGTCGTGATCGCGTCAATGATCGGGGCTCCTGGGTTAGGGCGCGGCGTCTTGTCTGCCTTGCAACGAGCACAAGTCGGTAACGGATTTGTCAGTGGGGTATCCTTAGTTATTTTGGCGATCATCATGGATCGCTTTACCCAGAATTTGAACCGTTCGGCACATCAAAAAGCAGCCAGCAAGACGAGTCGCAAACAAAAACGTCTTTTTGGCGGGATTGCGGCAGCGGCAGTCGTTGCTTTGATTGGCGCATCGTTTGCCTTTGGAAATGTTTCTGACAGCAAAGGCACGGTGAACTTGGCGTATGTCGAATGGGATACGGAAGTCGCATCTACCCATGTGGTGGCAGAAGTCTTGTTGCAAATGGGCTACGAAGTCAATACGACGCCTTTGGATAACGCCATCATGTGGGAATCGGTGGCAAAAGGGGAAGTTGACGGGATGGTTGCTGCTTGGCTACCATCTACGCATCAATCCCAGTATGAACAGTACCAAGATCAAGTCGAGAACTTAGGTCCTAACTTAGAAGGGGCAAAACTGGGGATCGTTGTCCCAAGTTATATGGATGTAGATTCCATCGCCGACCTTTCTGACGAAGCTGGAAAAACCATCACTGGTATCGAACCAGGCGCTGGTGTTGTAAATGCAGCGGAGAATACGGTTGCGACGTATGACAACCTTTCAGATTGGAATGTCGCTACCTCTTCTTCTGGAGCGATGACAGTGGCATTGGGCCAAGCCATCAAGAACCAAGATGAGATCGTTATTACTGGTTGGTCTCCACACTGGATGTTTGCGAAATATGATCTGAAATATCTGGATGATCCAGAAGGAACAATGGGTGAAGCAGAAAGCATCAACACTGTTGTACGCCAAGGATTAGCAGATGACATGCCAGAAGTTTACGAAGTACTTGATCGTTTCAACTGGACACAAGAAGATATGGAAGAAGTCATGTTAGCAATCAATGACGGAACATCAGCCGAAGATGCAGCCAAAGATTGGGTAGCCAATCACCCAGAAGAAGTTGCTGCATGGACGAACTAATGTCTAAAAAAAGAACGACCGCAGATTGAAGCGGTCGTTCTTTTTGTTGTTTAAAATACTTAGGTTCATAACGAAAGACGAGGGGATGATTTTTGCAAAAGACGGAGCTTTTGTGCAGGTTAAGCAAAACGATGAAAAATCGGCTGCATCTGTTCAAACGTACAGAGTTCAGTAAATCCTAATGATCGTAAAAGATCTTGTCCCTCTTTGATTTGAAACCCGAGCTGCTCTGGTTTATGACTGTCGCTGCCGATGGTTAGCACGCTTCCCCCCAAGTCACGATAAAGCTTGAGGATCTCGATCGATGGCGTATACCCATTGATTCCGTAACGGTGGGAAGAGGTATTCAGTTCGATGCCTTTGCCATCTTTGATCACGACTTTCAAGATCTCTGCGATTTGTTCTTTCGTTTGTTCAAAAGCGTCCTTCTCTTTATCTAAATAACGACGAATCAAATCCATATGGGCTAAGACGGAATACTCTTTATATGTCGTGACCAGCTGATACATTTCATCATAATAGCGCTCGTAGCATTCCTGTTGGCTGCGTCCTTTTTGAAATTCTCCAGTCCAAAATTCTTGATCGTCTACCTGATGAACGGAAAGTAAAATGAAGTCAAAGGGATGCGAATGATAAAGACGGGTAAATTGTGGGATCGTGTGCATTTGCATCCCAAATTCCAGCCCAGTTTTTAGCTTGATTTGGTCACTGTATGTTTCCTTTAAGCATGCCAGTTCGGTAAAATACAAGTCGTAGTAGACATTTTTTACGACTTTATTGGCTCCGACGAGGTACGCATCCGTCGCTTGCCAGTCTTCTTTGACCCCATAATCCACATGATCGGTAAAGCAGATTTCTGCTAAGCCTAGGTTAATGGCGTCTTTGACTACATCTTCCATCAAATACCAAGAATCATCGCTGTAATCACTATGAACGTGATAGTCTGTAAAAATCATGGCGTCTCCTTTTGTTTCGTTATTTTTGCTGCTTCTGCCAGTCTGCTCGTTTTTGATAATAAAGCTGGGCGGCCGTTTCCCAATGCTCTTTGTCAGTCGGCTGAATCTCACGGATCAGACGGGCTGGATTGCCGCCGACGATCGTATTCGGCGGCACATCTTTTGTGACGACGGAACCAGCAGCGACGATGGCATGTTTGCCGATCGTGACACCTGGTAAAATCGTACTATTGCCTCCGATCCAAACGTAATCTTCGACGGTGATCGGTAGGCCAAATTCCAAATCTTGACTGCGGATCACAGAATCGATCGGATGGCCGGCTGTATAGAAGCTGACCCGTGGTCCCACCATCACATGATCACCAATCAGAATCTTATTGACATCTAAAAAAATGCAATCCATATTGGCATAAAAGTGATCACCAATCTCAACATGGCGACCATAGTCGACAAAAAGGGGTGGTTGGACAAAGCAATGCTGCCCAAATTTGCCAAAGAGTGCTTTTTCTTTGGCGATGATTCCTTCTCGGTCATCGACTGGTAAAAGGTTGATTTCCTGGGCACGTTTTTTCCCCTCCACTGAGCCATTCTCAGGGAGAATACCGGCAGCTTGATACAGTTGACCAGCCAACATCGCTTGATAATCAAAATCTTCTTTCATTGCAAAATCCTTTCTAAGACGGTAAATCGTCGGTGGTTAATTCAATCAAATTGCCTTCGGGGTCTTGGACAACTGCTTCATAATAGCCATCGCCTGTCGTACGAGGACCATTTAAAAGAGGGTAGCCATCTTCAACAAACCGTTGAGCGTATCGATCAACAGCAGCTTGATCACCTACTGCAATCGCAAGGTGAGTGTAGCCTAAGCTCTCACTGAAACGAGGGCTTAAAAATTTCTTGGTCGTTAATTCTAACCGACTACCAGAATCAAAGGTCAAAAAATAGGACTGAAAGCTTGTTTTCGGATTATGGTATTTTGGGTTGCTGACCGCCTGAAAGTAGGTTTCATAAAATGTCCTCATTTTTTCCAAATCATTGACATATAGTGCGATGTGTTCAATTTTCATTATCGACAACTCCTTTAATAAGCAACATAGATCGTTTTTTTTTGAACTTAGTAAACTTTGTTTAATAAGTTGCTTCTATTATACCTTTGTTAACAAAATTAATAAAGGTATATTCCCAGCTTTTTATCTGTTAAAATAGGAGCGTTGAGGGGGAGAAAAATGAAAGCTTATCAGCCAACGACCATTAAATTACATAATCAGGCAGTATTGCTGGATTTGCTAAAACAGCAGCAAGCGCCTATGACCAAGCGCCAACTGGCAGATGCCTCTCAATTAAGCGTGGTAACGATCAACAAGCTGCTTCCTGAATTGATAGAAAAGCAGTTGCTTTTGACGACGGATCAACCGCAACGAACGGGAGGACGTCAAGCTGCGGCTTACCAGTACAATGCGCAACGGACACTGTTGTTGATCATTCAGTTTATCGAAGAAGACCAGCAGATCGTGATTCGTTTTTCAGTCGTCGATCTCGTCGGGAACATTTTGCATCATGAGCAGTCAGCAGAGGGCCGATTGCCGCAGTTCTTGCAAGTGATTCGTCAGAAAAAACAGGAATACCCGAAAATCAGCTTGGCAGTCGTGGGAATTCCTGGTGTGGAAATTGCTGGAAGACTGAAGATCATGGATGCTCCAGCATTTAAGGACATGGCGCTAGGGGAATTGATTGAAAAGGAGATCGCGGTAAAAACGCTTATTGAGAATGACGTGAATGCTGCGGTATTTCATTTTAAAGAAGAGAAAAAAATCGTGGCTGGCATTTATTTTCCAAAAAATTATCCACCAGGTGCGGGACTGGTCATCGACCAACAGCTCTTTAAAGGAGCCAACCATTTAAGTGGCGAAATCAAGCATTTGCCGCATCTTTACAAAGTTTCTTACCCTTTGGCAACAGAGGCGATCCAAGAGCAAGTGACTGCCACTCTTCAAGCGATCGTGGCAGTCACGGACCCGCATCAAGTCATTTTGTTTTTGCCCTCTGAGTGGCAGGCGCTTGTGCCGCGCTCTTTTTTGGAAAAGCAGCTGGCAGCAGTGTTTCATTATGGCGTCTTACCAAAGTTACACTTTTCAGATCGGTTTTCAGAAAACTATTTGGCTGGGTTGATCACGATGGGAATCGAAGCAGCGGGCTTAGGGCTTTGATTCGCAGCATTTAACTGGTACTGAGGACAAAAACTGCCGCTGCTTCCTTTATCAGAAGCAGTGGCAGTTTTTTTGAAAATACGAGAACTCACAGTTTAGCGAGTTTCTGTGCTTTTTCGGTATTCGCAAAATGCAGTTTGGCATATTTGCCCAATAGTGCTATGCCACCTTGCTGCAGTAATTTTGCGGCAACTTGGTCAGCAGCTGCGTGGGCGCCAGAAGGCAAGCGCATACCGACTTCTTTGGAGGCTGCCTCTAATTCATCCAAAAAGACTGTACGACATAAAATAGAGGCTGCCGCTACTGCTAGATGATATTGTTCACCTTTCGTCGCAAAATAGAGCTTTTCGGTAACCGCTGCTTGTTCCGATTTTAAATAAGTGCGATAATTTTTTTCGCTTGTGAACTGATCGATCAAAATGGCATCTGGTGTCTCAGGAGCAATCTTTTGCAAAAGCAAACGAATGGCTTGATTATGCAAAGCAACTTTCATTCGGACCGTGTTGTATTTTGGTTGGATCTCGTTGTATTTGCTGGGTGTAACAGTGAGCAATTGGTAAGGAACCAATTCTTTGATTTTCGGCGCCATCTTACGGATCTCTGGATCTGTCAGCATTTTTGAGTCCTTGACACCTAAGGCTTTCAGCTGTGGCAATTGCTCTTTTTTGGCATAGACGGCACAGACCACCAAAGGACCGAAATAACTGCCGTTGCCGACCTCGTCACTGCCGACGACGCTTTTTTCGCTAAATCCTGCTGGCAACGCAGTGGTTGAAACAGTCGCTTTTTTCTTATCCGGTACAGCACTTGCCGTATCGCCCCATAAGGAAGCTTCTTTTTCAGCAGTCGCTCCTTGAAACATGACTTTTCCAGACGTATAAGCAGTGATCGTCGTTGGCCCTTTTTTGGCGACAAACGCTGTATAAGGAACTTTCTTAGCCAGCAGTTCTCGTTGGTAAAATTGCTGCATCTTTTTGATAGTTGAAGTTGGTACTTTGATAACGATCGTACTCATTTGATTCCTCCTGTTTTTTTGTCTTTTCTTAGGTAGACAAAAGGATACTTTAAGATTTTACCATACTTCTTATTCTTTTTTACTAAGACGATCAGCAAACAAACGATTGGCATGGAAATTCATAAGAAAATCACGTATAATAGTTAAGAGTTTGCGACACATGTTCAATAAGTGATAGAATAGAGCAGAATGTAAGCAATGGGAGGAAATATTCCTATGACGGAGCAAAAGAAACGCTATAAAGCAGTTATCGCGAATCAAAGTTACACGATTATTGGACGCGAAAGCAAAGAACACATGGATATGGTGACAAGATTGGTCAATGACCAACTGCTTGAGATCATGCAATTATCGCCACAAACCGATCAAGAACAAGCGTCGATCTTATTAGCGATCAACGCTGTTTCCGACCAGCTGAAAAAACAAGAACAGCTTTTGGTCCTACAAAAAAAAGTGGACGAGTTGCGGGGACAAGCCATTAAAGCAACGGAGCTTGAGAATCGCATCAAGCGGATCGAAGCAATCGAATCCGAAGCACGGAAAGTTCTCGATGAGACAGGTCGCAGTGATGTGGAGATCCATAATCATGTGGAAGCACAACAGATCTTAAATGAACAAAGGAAACGAAAAATTCAAGAAAAGACAGCCCATGGGTAGTGCGGCGTAGAAAGGATTCCTAAATGATTGGATTATTTGTCTTGGTTTTGTTGTTGGCAGCCTTTTACGGCGGCGCGCGGCGCGGAACCAGTTTACAATTGGTCTCAGTTTTGGGCTATTTGATCTCTTTTTTCTTTGCAGTTGCGAATTACCAAGAAATTGCGAAAAAAATTGAGCTCTATGTTCCTTATATGTCAGTAACGGCGGATTCAAAGTTAAAATACTACGATATGGAACTGGCTTTAGATTTAGACAAAGCCTATTATGCGGCTATCGCTTTTGTGATGGTACTCTTTGCTGGTTGGCTGATCACAAAACTATTAGTGATTTTTGCAGACAGTTTGCGTTACAAACGCCTACGTTTTTTAGGTGGCTATGACTGGGCAGTTGCGGGTGTTTTGAATGTCATCTTGATGTATATCAATTTATATATGTTTTTTATGATTCTCTCAATGATCCCGTTTGCCACGATTCAAAATCTGTTTGAAACGAGCGGAACTGCGAATTTCATCGTTGATCGGTCACCGATTCTCACAGATTATTTCTATCGATTGTGGATCACAGATGTGATTGGGTAAAAAGCAGGCAGATGGTTGCAGAGCCATTCTGCCTTTTTCTTAGGAACAAAAAGTTAAAACAAAGCAGGTGAGAAAAGAATGAATACTAAGATCCTTGATGTTTTAGGATTTGAACAAGTAAAGAGTCAAATCGGTCAGTATATCGTAACAGCCCAAGGAAAAGAAGCCTTAGCAAAGCTTGTGCCATCAAGTGATGCGCAAGTCATTTCCTCTTGGCTAGCAGAAACAGAAGACGCGATCAAGATCCAGCGTTTAAGAGGCGGAATCCCTGTACCAAAAATTGAGAATATTCGTCCCCAAATGAAACGGATCGAAATCGGCGCAGATTTAAACGGCGTTGAATTGGCACAAGTTGCCCGCGTCTTATCAACTACGCAGGAATTGAAACGCTTTTTTGCTGATTTGTCTGAAAGTGAGATTGAATTTTCCCGCTTGTATCACTGGGAAGAACAGTTGGTTTCTTTACCAACCTTGAATCGTCGCTTGAAAGAAGCTATCGATGAGGATGGCCGAGTCACAGACGATGCCTCTCCAGCACTTCGGGGAATTCGTCAATCGATCCGACGAGCAGAACGGACGATCCGTGAGACATTGGATGGCATCGTCCGAGGTGGCAATGCAAAGTATCTAAGTGATACGATCGTAACCATGCGAAATGAGCGTTATGTGATTCCAGTCAAACAAGAATACCGAGGTGTTTTCGGCGGCGTGGTTCACGACCAAAGTTCATCTGGTCAAACCTTGTTTATCGAACCGAAACAAGTAGTGGAACAAAATAACCGCTTGCGTCAGCATCAAATTGCGGAACGGGACGAAATCACTCGTATTTTGGCGGAATTATCAGCAGAGTTAGCTCCGTACCAAAGAGAGATCCTCCATAATGCATATGTGATCGGAATCATGGATTTCATGAATGCCAAGGCTCGTTTGGGGAAAGAGATGAATGCAATCGTACCAGCGATCAATCAAGATAACCATGTCTTTTTTAAACAAGCACGTCATCCATTGATCGATCAAGAAAAAGTCGTTCCTAACGATATTACGATTGGAAAAGACTATCAAGCTGTTGTCATTACTGGGCCGAATACCGGCGGGAAAACCATCACCTTAAAAACATTAGGGCTATTGCAGATCATGGGCCAAGCCGGCTTACCAATCTTGGCAGAAGAAGAAAGCCAAATGGGGATCTTCAATGAAATTTTTGCGGACATTGGTGATGAACAATCCATTGAGCAAAGTCTATCGACCTTTTCTTCACATATGACAACGATCGTTGATGTGTTGAAAAAAGTCGACGAAACAAGTCTGGTGCTTTTTGATGAACTAGGTGCTGGGACCGATCCCCAAGAAGGGGCAGCACTAGCAATTGCGATTTTGGACGAACTTGGGGCTAAGTCGGCTTATGTCATGGCGACGACCCATTATCCAGAATTGAAAGTTTATGGCTATAACCGATCCAATACGATCAACGCCTCTATGGAGTTTGATGTCGATACCTTAAGTCCGACCTATCGCTTGTTGATCGGGGTTCCGGGACGAAGCAATGCGTTTGAGATTTCGAAAAGACTTGGCTTGCCAGAGACGATCATTGATCAAGCCAAAGAGATCATGGACGGAGAAAGCCAAGACCTGAATGAAATGATCGCTGATTTAGAAAATCGAAGAAAAATGACGGAAACCGAGTATCTGGAAGTTCGTCATCATGTAAAAGAAGCAGCCCGCTTGCACCAAGAATTGGAAGCAGCTTACAGTTATTTCTTTGAAGAACGCGAAAAAGAATTGGCAAAAGCCCGTCAAAAAGCCAATCAAATCGTAGAAGAAGCCAAAGAGGAATCTGAAAAAATCATTGCCGATATTCGTAAAATGCAGTTAGCCGGCGGTCAAACGAAGGTCAAAGAACACGAACTGATCGACGCGCGCACCAAGCTATCAGGACTGCAGCAAGAAGAACATCTGCAAAAAAACAAGGTTCTGCAAAAAGCCAAAGCAGCCAAGACGCTGAAAGAAGGAGACGAGGTACTCGTAACTTCTTATGGGCAGCGTGGGGTACTGTTGAAAAAAGCCGGTAAAAATCAGTGGCAAGTCCAAATCGGCATTCTGAAAATGAATTTGCCAGAAACAGATCTCCAACCAGCAGCGCCAGTGAAGGAGCCTACACAGCGTATCGTTAATACGATTCGTTCTGCTGACAGCAGTCCAGTGGTCAATCAGTTGGATTTACGCGGCAAGCGGTACGAAGAAGCCCTCAATGAAGTGGATCAGTATTTGGATGCAGCAATTTTGGCAGGCTATCCGCAGGTGACGATCGTTCACGGTAAAGGAACTGGCGCATTGCGTCAAGGGATCACTGACTACCTAAAAAATCATCGCTCGGTGAAAAGTTTTGAATTTGCGCCAGCAAACCAAGGGGGCAATGGAGCGACCATTGTGAAGTTTAACTAAACGTTAAGAACCCTTACCTTTTGTAAGCAGACGATTTTAAAAAACTTACGATACGTGGTATACTTTTTTTAGTTTTAAAAATGGAGGGGAAGTACGATGGCAAAAGAAATTACCGATAAAACTTTTTCAGAAGAAACCGATAAAGGCTTAGTCCTTATTGATTTTTGGGCAACTTGGTGTGGCCCTTGTCGTATGCAAGCACCGATCTTGGAACAATTAGCGAATGAATATGAGGAAGACGAATTGAAGATCGTGAAAATGGATGTGGATGAAAATCCTGAAACACCTGCTTCATTCGGGATCATGTCTATTCCTACTTTGTTGTTGAAAAAAGACGGACAAGTCGTTGATAAAGCAATTGGGGTGCATACAAAAGATCAATTGAAAGCTTTAGTTGCGGAACATATGTAATAGAAGAAGTGTTTTTGAAGCAATAGCCGAAAGAGGCTATTGCTTTTTTGTTTTTGGGACAAAGTCTTTGAAAAATGCCTTTGACATTTCTAGCTTTTACTCTTTGTTGTATGCACTTTTATTGGTGTTCACTCAATTACTAATGAGAAAAGTGAGAATGAAAATTAAGAAAGCAGGCATTCTCCAGCAATGTTAGCAGATCAGAAAAAAAAGATTGACGCTGGCTATATCATTAGATAATATATCATTAAGTGATATAGTTAGTGGGATGGAGGAATCAAATGGATGAGGCATTGACAGATTCAACCTATTTGATTTTATTAGCGCTTTTAAAGCCAAAACATGGGTATGTCATTATGAAACAAATCCATGAGCTAAGCCAAGGAACATTTGAGATTGGCCCCGCGACGATGTATACGATTTTGAAAAAGCTGACGAAAAAGGGGTGGATCGATTTAGAAGAAAGCGTCGATCGAAAAAAAATCTATCAGATTACACCAGAAGGAAGACAGGTTCTGGAGAAAGATATTCAGCGACGCAAACTATTTTATCAAATCGGAGAACAGGTCTTCGAAGCGTTAGGAGGGGAACAAGATGGGCATCAATAAGAAATATCTTCTTTCTCTTGGAGTCGCCTATTATCCGGAAAAGGAAATGGTTCGTTTACAAAAACAAGCGTCAATGGGCTGGCATTTTGTGAAGATGAATCGGTTAGGGTTTTTGAAGTTTATCAAAGGAAAATCGGAAACGACCAAATATGCAGTGGACTTTTTCGAAGGAGATCCTTCTGAGATCGTTGATTACCTAGCGATGTATCAAGCTGGGGGCTGGACCTATATCAGCAATTATAAAGATCGGTATTTTTATTTTAAAGCATCTCCGGATACACCAGCGATTTTCAGCGATCAAGAAAGCTATCAAGAACGAATCGATAATGAGACGCGCTATTTGATGAAAAAATCGATTCTGTTTTCAGTGGTCAGTTTAGCAATTTTAGCAGTGATTTATTTTTCCATTCGTTATTTCAATATTCGTACAAATCCCTTTTGGTCCTTTGGGCTAGGATTGATTACTGGGCTAGTATTTATTCCGATAGGGGTAGGATTGACCACGATTTTGATGAAATTTTTATACAAAAATCGAGCAAGTTATTACAATGAACCAGAGAAACTGGCGAAACGTCAACGGGTGATCCGCGACTCTATCATCTTGATGGTTGCAGGAGCAATCGTTGGTGCCATTATCGGTTTTTTCTTTAGTGACATATTTTATTAGACAGGGAAGGTGAGCATGTGTTAGAAGCAAAACAGCTAGTAAAAACATTTGGGGATTATACAGCAGTCGATCAATTGTCTTTTACCATCAATGATGGTCAGATTATGGGATTAATTGGTCAAAACGGAGCAGGAAAAACGACGACATTCCGATTGATCTTGGATTTTTTGAAAGCCGATCAAGGAGAAGTATTATGGGATGGTCACAAAATTAGTGAAAAAGAATACAATCTTATTGGCTATCTGCCAGAAGAACGCGGCTTGTATCCAAAAGTCACGATTGAAGATCAATTGATCTACTTCGCGCGTTTACGTGGCAAAAAGAAAGAAGACATCGTACCCAAAATCGACTATTGGATGGACAAGTTTAAAGTCAAAGGCAAGAAAACTGATAAAGTCAAATCTTTATCAAAAGGAAATCAGCAAAAAGTTCAGCTAATTTCAACGTTGATCCATGAACCAAAATTAGTGATTCTAGATGAACCGTTTAGTGGCTTAGACCCAGTCAACGCGGAACTGTTGAAAAACGGGATCATTGAACTGAAAAAAAATGGCTCTTGTGTCATCTTCTCCAGTCATAATATGGATAACGTAGAAAAAATCTGTGACCACTTGATTATGCTAAGGGATGGTCAAACTGTCTTAAACGGAAAGGTCCATGAAATTCGTGAATCCTTTGGACGAACGAAAGTTTATTTGGAGTCTAATTTGACGAAAGAACAGCTTTTGGCAGTGGCAGGTGTTGAGGAAGTCATTGCCAGAGAAGACGGCAGCTATGATATTACGATCGCTGATCCTGCAGTAGGAAAAACCTTATTTGATTTAGCGACGGCGGATGGTTATATCCCTATGTTCAATCAACAACCGCCAACGTTAGAAGAAATCTTTAAGCGGAAGGCAGGAAAAACAAATGAATAAGTTTTGGGTAATCGCATTAGATGTTTATAAGAAAAATATCAAATCAATTTCGTTTTTGATTATGATATTGGTTCCATTCATTGCAATGGGCGGATTTTATCTGATTAGTTACTTTGCCGATGGTATGAGCAGTGTGGATAAAATTGTCGTTTATGCGAATGAACCAGCCATTGCGCAGACCTTTGTGGAGCAAAGTAGCGATGATTATGAATTTGAAGTTGTGGAAAGCGAAGAACAAGGACAACAACAGTTGGCTGACAAAGATGCTGATGCCTTGTTAGTTATTACTGCTTCAGGGGATACGCTGCAAGGGGAATTATTAAGCGAGTCCTCAATGGGGCAAGCTTTAGAGCTGACGATCCAACAATTATTGACGGGCTTGCAGTCATCCTTTCGAGCTAGCGAGCTTGGTTTGACTGCTGAGCAAGTGGCAGTTCTTAGTGAAGTTGCACCGCTTGACCGGCAAAAAGTTTCCTTCAGTGAAGGTGGCGAAATGACCTATGGAGAAGATAATA
This sequence comes from Enterococcus sp. NPDC086594, assembly GCF_044746145.1. NCBI lineage: Bacteria > Bacillati > Bacillota > Bacilli > Lactobacillales > Enterococcaceae > Enterococcus > Enterococcus sp. NPDC086594. Next base: position 357,000 of record NZ_JBIVBP010000001.1, on the reverse strand, counting down.
CCGCGATGCAAGCAGCAGTTAGTACCATCGCAACAATCGTTCTCTTTTTCTTTATCATCACTTACGCACAAATCATTGCGCAAGAAATTGCTTCTGAAAAAGGAACGCGCATTATGGAAGTCATTTTGTCTAGTACGCGTGCACAAACCCATTACTACGCCAAATTAACTGGGGTGATCATGGTTGCAGCGACCCAGCTAGTTGCGTATGTTGCGATTTTTGGCGGGAGTTATTTCTGGATCAAGGACAACTCCATGGTAAAAGACTTATTGGCAAGTTTTTCATCAGATGGCATTTTTGGTCCTTTCCTCGTGTTTGCGATCGTTTTCGTCTTCTTAGGAATCTTGATCTATTCTGTCTTGTCAGCCCTTTGCGGGTCGTTAGTGAACAAAGCAGAAGATACGGCGAAAGCCATTATTCCAGTGACGTATCTTTCGTTGGGCGGGTATATGCTAGGAATCGTACTAGGCGGTATGGATCCGCATAACGTTGTTTTACGAGTAACTTCTTATATCCCATTCTTGTCCTCGTATATTATGCCAGTACGGCTTGCTAATGATACAGTGGGGATTGGCGGAGCGTTGATTTCAGTAGGGATCCTTGCTGTTACCACGATCGTCCTGATGCTGGTTTCTGCAAAAATGTACAAATCAAATGTCTTGATCTATAACGACAATGGCATCTTGGCAACGTTGAAACAATCACTGGTGTTAATGAAAAATGAGAAATAAAAAAAACGCCCGATCCTTTTTGTGATCGGGCGTTTTTTATTGGCTAGAATCTAGAAAACAAGGTGCAGGCCTTTAGAATTCCTGCACAAAAAAGTCGAAGATCGATTGCTCAGAAGGCAGCTTGTGAGCGGCTAGCTCAGGATGCCACTGAATGCCTAAGATCGGTGCGCCATAGGCGGTGGATTCTATGGCTTCAACAACACCATCAGGAGCGGTGGCGGTCACATTGAAATCATCTGCAACTGTTTTGACTGCTTGGTGATGAAAAGAATTGACTTGATAGGTTGTGCCTAAAAGAGCAGCCAAACGACTGTCTGCCTTGATTTCCACCCGATGTGTAGGGAATTGAAAGAACGTTGGTAATTGCACGTGTTTGATCGTTGGGTGATCGATCAAAGAGAGATCTTGGTACAAACTCCCACCAAATGCGACATTGAGTAACTGCATGCCGCGGCAGATTCCAAAGATGGGTTTGTTTTGAGCCACTGCTTCTTTGATCAATGCCAATTCAAAGACATCACGATCAGGATGAATGCCTTGAATCAAAGGATGAGGATCTTCGCCATAATGATCAGGGGAGACATCATGACCACCGGCTAACAAGAGTTTATCGATTTTGCTGATGTAAGTCGCAGCATCTTCCACGACACCCATTGGTAATATTAGGGGAATGCCTTGGGCTTGTTGGATATGGGTGACAAAATTTTTGGGTGTATAGGACAACCAATGTTCTGCTTCTTCAATCATTGGCCGTTCATTAGCAGCGATGCCGATAATGGGTTTCATTTGATCAAACCTTTCTATAAGTAAATGGAACGAAAAGAAAAAAGGACACGAGGTCCTTTTTTCGAGCATCTTCGCTTTATTTTTCGCGAATAACTTCGATTTTATAACCATCAGGATCTTTCACAAAATAGTAAGATGGAGAAGTCCCTGGTAGTCCTTTCAAGTCAGTGACGTCAAATCCGGCAGCTTGGTGCTTCTCATGAAGCGCTTCTAGATCATCGGTACTGATGGCGATGTGGCCATAGCCGTCGCCTAACTCATAGCCAGGATGGTCATAGTTATATGTCAACTCTAGCTCGTAGTCATCTCCAGGCAATGTTAAGTAAACCAAAGTAAATTGATGTTCAGGAAAATCACGACGGCGAGATTCTTCAAAACCAAAGGCAGTTTGATAAAAATCTAGAGAAGCCGTTAAGTCTTTGACGCGGACACAAGTGTGAGCCATTTTCATGGGTAAATCATCCTTTCGATCTTGATAGTTGTATGATAACATATTTTCTCATTTTATAACGAATAAAAAACAACAGAGCGTTATTTCCAGCTTGTCCAGACTATTGGCATAGGGTAAAATGGAAAGAAAGTGTTGGTGGAGGGAATCATGCCAGAAAAGGAAATTGTGTTCGGGGAAAAAGAAGCGGGGAAACCATACAAATCAAGATATGGCGCGTATGTCGTTCTTCCAAATGAAAAAAATGAAGTGATCTTGGTACAAGCACCCAATGGCGCCTATTTTTTACCAGGCGGTGAAATTGAACCAAATGAGACCAAAGAAGAAGCGATCCAGCGAGAATTAATAGAAGAACTTGGATTTGAAGGGGAGATCGCTGCCTATTTAGGGGAGGCAGTTGAATACTTCTATTCACGCCATCGCGATACATTTTACCATCATCCCGGCTATTTCTATTTAATGACCAAATGGAAAAAAGTCTGTGAACCTACAGAAGAAACCAATCAGTTGTCATGGCATACGCCAGAAGAAGCGATTCAGCGATTGAAACGCGGCAGCCATAAATGGGCAGTTGAACAATGGTTGGCAAAATAAAAAAGGCAGGCTTCCGATAAAAAGGAAACCTGCCTTTTACACTTAGTTATTTGCTAAAACATACTTGTTGATTACTTCTGCCACACCGTCTTCTTCGTTTGATGCAGTTAGGACATCTGCGGCATTTTTCACGTTTTCAGTGGCATTGGCCATCGCCACACCGATACCAGCGTATTCCACCATGGTTAAATCATTTTCGTTATCGCCGATCGCCATGACTTCTTCTTGTTTGATGCCTAAGTGCTCCGCCAATTTTTTGACAGCAGCCCCTTTATGGGCTTGTTTATTTAGAACTTCCAAGAAGTAAGGAGCACTTTTGACCACATTGTAATTGTCCGTCAAACTGCTCGGCAATTGTGGGATGATCTGATCAAGTATTTCGGGATCATCGATCATCATCATTTTGATGATATTCAAGTCAGCAGTCATTTCTTCTGGTGTCCGATATTTCAATGGCATGTTGACTAAGAAGGCTTCATAAATCGTATAAGGACTGATATCGCGGTTAGCGGTATACATGGTATCTTCGGTTTCTACATGAAGATGAACCCCTAATTTTCTCGCAGTCATCTCAACAAAGAGATAGTCATCTTGGGACAAGCCGAATTCAGAGATGATCTCTTGGTTTTTGGTTTTTTGAACCAAAGAGCCATTATAAGTAATAACGAAATCATTGTCCGTAAATAAGTCTAGTTCCTTTAATAAATCTTGGACACCAGTTAAAGGGCGTCCCGTACACAAAACGATGCGTACACCTTGCTTTTCAGCGTCTTTCAATGCCTTGTAAACGGCTGGGGTGATCTTGCGGTCGTTGTTCAACAGGGTACCATCGATATCGATGGCGATCAATTTGATACTCATAAGTTCCTCCTAGTGGCTTGGTTTGATCAAAGCACCATTGCGAATGTGCTTGGCAAACTCTTGATACGTCTCTCCAAATAAATCATAGTGATTTTGGATGTTGGGGTCAATCATTTCTTTTGGAAAATAAAAGCGTTGGTCACCTTGGGTTTGTCCCGCTAAAGCTGCAACTAGCTGACTGGCTTGGGATAATTCCACAAGGGAACCATCTTTTTCCTGTAATTCGATTTGTGTCCGATGTTTGCCTGAAGTCGGCCGATAAAAATCATAAGGCAGATCGAAGCTTGAATTGATGGCAGTATAATAGCGGGGATTGAAGCCGACTTTTTCCACCAGTCCCTGCATTTCTTCAATCATCGGCAACTGCGTCTCATCGTCAAAGCGGGCGGATTTCAACGGTTTACGATTTAAGAACCGCTTGGCCAAATCGCTGAGGATCGGATCATTTTCTTCCGTCCATTGGGTAAAGTAGGTATTCAGAACGCCATCGTCGAGTTTCAAGTATTCATCTAAGGTGAATTCTTGTTTTAAAAATGGGAGAAGCAGCTGCGAATGGCCTTGAAACAATTCTGAATCCATTTGATACAGTTCTGCAGCTCGATCCAGCAAATGGGCTAAGATCACTTCCATCCCTCGAGAACTCGCATGGAAATAAACTTGCACATACATCTGGTAACGACTGACGATGTAGTCCTCCACAGCGTGCATGCCATTCATAGAAAAAGCAATACCGCCTTCGTACGGACGAATCACTCGTAAAATTCGGGTCAGATCAAACGTGCCGTATTCAGTGCCGGTAAAATAAGCATCGCGCAGCAAGTAGTCCATCCGATCAGCATCGATTTGACTAGAAATCATTTGAACGACTTGAGGATTTGGATAAGTTTTAGTGATAACACTTGCGACTTTCTCAGGAAATCCAGCTTCCACTCGGTTCAATATCTGATGAACTTCCGTTTCAGGAGAAGTAATGATCGCCACTGTGATGGCTTCATGGTCTGTATGGAAAATGTGCTCAAAGGTGTGGGAGTATGGTCCGTGGCCCACATCATGAAGCAATGCTGCACACAAGGTCACTAAACGCTCTTTATCATCCCAGCCGTTTGGTCCGACTTTTTCAAGGGAATAATTGCGTTGGAAAATATCGCAAATGCGACGGCTGATTTCATAAACGCCCAAGGAGTGAGAAAAGCGGCTATGTTCTGCTCCGTGAAAGGTAAAGGAAGCAGTTCCCAGCTGTTTGATGCGCCGCAAACGCTGCACTTCTTTGGAATTGATCAAATCTAAAATCACTTGGTGCTGTACATGGACATAGTTATGAACAGGATCACGAAATACTTTTTCTATCGCTAAGGTTTGATATTTATATGGTAGGCTCATCGCTAAACTCCTTTATTGGTTGGTTTCGCTTTTCCATGCCAGCTAAGCGTTGCTGCATTTGTTCGCTAAGGTTATTTTCTGTCAGCCATTGATCCAGTGATTCAAGCGGATATAGGGATTGGTCTGTGATCAAGGAAAGCAGGGCTTTTTGCAAGCGGTCAGTCACCTCGTGTGTGGTAAACTTACGGCCGAGGGCCGCTTCTAAAGTGGTCATGCTCGCAGGATTGACGACTGGATAGCCATCTGTACCAAAGCGCTCTTTCAAACCTGCTTGGTAAAAACGACGAACGAGAGAGCCGCGGGCTGGTTGGTCGCCGTTGACACTCAGATACATCATGACAGCCACGCCGTCTTTGATTCGTCGTTGTGCTGTACCAGCAATTTTTTTCCCATCAATACTCAGGTCATAGGTGCCTGGGCAATACGAGTCAGCAATTTCATAAGCCAAAATTGTCCGCTCAGGAAAGGCGGTTTGCAGCAATGTCGCCATCATTTCATAGGCTGCATCTGTGGTGGCAGCCAAATGTTTAGGGAAGATGAGGGAGACATTCAAAATACCGGCATCATTAATTACACCAAGCCCCCCTGAGTTGCGGATGATCGAGGCATAGCCAGCTTCTTTCAAAACCTGCAGACCATCTGTCAAAAAAGGCAGCCGGGTATCTTTCATGCCTAAAATCATCGTATCGGACAACTGCCAAAAATGACAATAAACTTGTTCCTGTTTGCCAGCAACTTCGGTGGCAACATCGGTGAAGGCAAACGGCTCATAAGGATTGTGGATACGTGGTAAGGTTTGATCCATTACATAGATAGTCAAATCGGTTAAACTCCTTTAAAATACCTGTTATCCTTATTATATACGATTCTTGGAAAATTACTTGGAGAAAAGAATGAAAACTTGCTATTGTTTTCGTTTTTTATTTTCAATGAAGAAATAGACCAAGGAGAATCAACTGAAATGATTGACAAACGAATGAAAAAAAGCAAGAATGAAACTGAAATCTTCAAAGGAGGCACACGTACATGCAAGAATTATCAAAAGGAATCCCAATCTCGATTCATTTAACAACCAATGTACGTCAAGCAGGGGAAACAGAGAACTTTCTGTTTGATCTGCAAGGACAAGCAGTCAAGATCGGTGATACCTTATATCTCCGTTACAAAGAGATCCAGCCAGACGGCACCGACATTCCCGTTACGATGAAAATTATGCCAGACGGATTGATTCAATTGATTCGCTCAGGGGAAATGCGCATGCGCTTGAAATTTTCTTATAAGGAACGTTTAGAGACGAGTTATCAAACCCCGTATGGCTTGATGATGTTCCACACCTTCACCAATCACTTGCACGTTAGCTTGAAAGACCGTCCATACTCGGGAAAGATCGATATCGATTATGACTTGTTCATGGCTGCTGACAAAGTCGGCGAATACAAACTGTCTTTAGAATTTACCGCTTAATCAAAGGGAAATTGAAAGAAAAAATTGCAATTTCAGACGTAATTTTGTATGATTAGGAGTAGACTGTGAAAGGACGTGTCCCGTTTGGAAATTAATGTATTTGAAGGTGTAAATAAAAACGAATTGTCGATGATTGAAGTTGCCCATGCGATTTTAGAGCAGCGCGGTGACGTGATGGATTTTTCTGATTTGGTCAACCAAATTCAAAACTATCTTGAAACTTCAGACAGCGAGATTCGTGATTCATTGGCGCAGTTTTATACAGACTTGAATATCGACGGTAGTTTTATTTCTTTAGGCGACAATCGTTGGGGCTTACGTTCATGGTACGCCATTGATTCGATCGATGAAGAAGTCAACCATGGCATCGAAGACGAGGATGAAGATACACCACGTCGTCGCAAACGTAAAAAAGTCAATGCCTTTATCAACGATGATGAAGATGCAATCGATTATAACGATGATGATCCTGAGGATACTGATTTGTCAGATGACGAAGAAGATGATCTCTTTGATGATGATGATGACGAGGATGAAGAAATCTCGGCATACAATTCAGACTTGCAAGAAATCGGCGCCGACAATAGCACCGATGATGAAGAAGAATTACCTGACAGCATTGAGGAAGATCTAACCATTATCGATGACGATGATGAAGATGATTTTGCGGATGAAGAGGAAGAAGAGGAGTAATCCTCTTCTCAGACTGTAGACAAACCTTATACAAATATGAGGTTTGTCTTTTTTCTATGTAATATTCTATGAATAATCGATAGATTAGGCAGTTTTCCTTTTGGAAAACGCCTCTTTTGCGCTCTGATCCTTTTTATTTTTGCTAGCTTTTTCATATTAAGACACGCAAAAGTAAGCCCAATTTTCATGTGCATTTTTTCAATTCCTATTTGATTGGTATAACGTAATCCGTGAAATTCTTTTGCTGTCCCAAAAATTCGTTCAATGGTTTCTTTTCTCTTTTTATAAAGTTCTTTGAACCAACTTTGATGGCGTATCTCTTCACAGGTCTCTATAGCTTCAGCCCAAATGTGTCTAGTGATTACTTTGGTATGATTTTTTGAGTTGGTACACTTAGACAAGAAAGGACAATTTTTACAATCCTTTGGATTGCTTTTGTATTCGATATATCCTTTGCGATTGGTAGTGGCATAAGAGAGTATTTTATTATTGGGACAGATATAACAATTATAGTAATCGTCATAAACATATTCATGTTTCTTGAAATAGCCTTTTTTAGTCATAGGACGTTTGTATGGGAAAATTGGGGTCAATTTATGTTCGAGTAGTAAATGTGCAATTGCTGGTGTCTTATACCCAGCATCCATAATTAATTTTTCTAGGGGAAAAGCTCCTTTGAGCTTGTTAAATAAAGAAACAAACGTACGACTGTCATGAAAGTTCCCTGGGTGTGTAGTATAACCTAATATCCATCCATGTTTATCACACGCCACTTGTGAGCTATAGGCAAAAACTTCTTTGTGTTCACCTTTATGAAACCAACCACTTTCAGGATCAGTCGTACTTCTTTTTTTCAAGGAAGTTTTACTTTCTGCGTTTGTTTCTTTTAAGGGCTTTTTTAAATGTTTTTCTCGATTCTTGGTGATTTCTTTTGTCAGCTTATCTGTATAAAAAACAGCTTGTTCCATTACTTCGACAGATTCTTTTTTGTTACGATTCGCATGTGCTTTAATATGCGTACTATCAATAAATACTTCGGAAGTATCTACGATACCTTCAGCGATACATTGTTCTAGAATTTCATAAAAAATTTTTTCAAAGAGATCTGTTCCTTTGAACCGTCGCGTATAGTTTTTACCAAATGTTGAAAAATGAGGAACAGGATCTTCTAAACTCAAACCCAAAAACCAGCGATAAGCGATATTCACTTCAATTTCTTTTATTGTTTGTCTCATACTTTTAATGCCAAATAGATATTGAATCATTGGTAATTTAATTAGAAGAATAGGATCCAAGCTAGGACGTCCTTGGATTTCATCGTATTTCTCTTTAACCAATTCATAAATAAAGAAGAAATCAATACAATGATCTATTTGCCGCAATAAATGGTCCTGTGGGACCAAGTCTTCAAGAGAAAAGAAACCGATTTGTGCGCGTTTACTCATATCTTGTTTTGAGAGCATCTGGATACACCTCCAATTGATACTCTTATTTTAACGGATAAAAAAAAACAAAGCACTAAAAACTAGTACTTTGTCTACAGTCTGAGAAGAGGAGTAATCCTCTTCTTTTTTTCGCCTTATGGCTGCAAGCAGCTTTTAATCGTTGAAGGACGAGTTCGCCTTCTTACATAGATACAAATAAAAAAGGAACCGCATCAGCGGTCCCTAAGTGCTTTTGAATTATTGATTTGAATCGAGTATACTTGTAACGAAAAGAAAAAACGCGCCTTGAGGGAATCGAACCCCCGTCTCAAGAACCGGAATCTTACGTGATATCCACTACACTAAAGGCGCGAAGCACAAATATTAGTTTAACCAATTTCAGTGAAAAAAACAAGAGGTAGAATGATGAAATTTCAACAGCAATTTTCACAACAACAAAAACAGACGCAAAAGCTTGCTATGACGCAGAAATTACAGCAATCGATCCAAGTGCTGCAATTTTCTGCAGATGAATTATTGTCCTTCATAGATAACCAGGCATTAGAAAATCCGTTGATTGATCTGGGGGAATATGATTCGCCCATCACACCAAGCAAGAGCAGCGGCTCGTCAGAACAAATAATGGATTACTTAAGCCAGATCCCTGATCAGCACACGTCTTTATTCGAACACCTCATTGATCAAGTTCATTTAAATTACCGCGACACCTTTTTGCGGACGATCGTTTTATTTTTAGTCGAGTACATTGATTTAAACGGCTTTTTGACGATTGATTTGGAAGAAGCTGGGAAGCTTGTCGGGGGGACGCCGATCCAAATGCTTGATGCTTTAACCTTGATCCAGCAACTGGATCCGGCAGGAGTCGGTGCTCGTGATCTAAGAGAGTGTTTGATGCTGCAAACGGAAAGAGATGACTATGCGCCGCCAATGGCTTATCTCATTTTAGAAGAATTCTTCACGGAAATGGCAGAGCGCAAGTGGGACAAAATCAGCAAAGCGCTGCAGATTCCATTAACTGAGATTCAAAAGGTCTTTGATTATGTTCAAACATTGACCCCCACACCAGGGGCGGCGTTTGGGTCGACCGATGGGCTTTACATCGTTCCTGACCTGCGAGTGACGGTTGAAAAAGGACAACCGATCGTGAAATCAAACAAACGCGCCTTACCAGAGGTTCGCTTTCAGCAGCAGTACTTTGACCAATTGAAGCAAAGCGGTGATCCAGAAGTCTTAAGTTATTTAGACAATAAAGCCCAAGAGTTCGAGTGGTTAAAGAAGACCTTGCTGCAACGAGGGGATACCATCTATCGTGTCGGGGTGCAGATCGTTGCGCGGCAAAAGGAGTTTTTCACTCAACCAGATCGACCATTAAAGCCATTGGTTTTAAGAGAAGTTGCCGAAGAATTAGGAATTCATGAATCAACGGTCAGCCGGGCAGTCAATGGGAAATACTTGGAGACCTCCTTTGGGGTGTTTGAATTAAAACTATTCTTTGGACAGAAAGTTTCGACGCAAGAAAGCGGTGATGACCTGACGACGGCATCGATCAAACAGCAGCTAAAAGCACTGATCAATGAAGAAAATAAAAACAAACCATTGTCAGACCAAAAGTTGACAGATGCCCTCAAAGCCCAAGGCATCGATATTTCTAGACGAACGGTGGCAAAGTATCGTGAAGCCATGAATATCCCTGGTTCTTCCAAGCGGAAACGATTCGAGTAAAGCAAAACTTACTATTAACGATGAGTAGGGAAGGCAGCAAAGCCTTTCCTTTTTTTATCGATCCTTTCCTCTTTTTCAAATTATGACGATTTTATGAAAAGCAAGATTTTGTGACTGAAATAGTTGCGTATCAAGGCGATAAGTGCTACTATTATTGGTGTAGGAAACAGATTTAAATTTTTTTTGCAATCGATGGGTCATTTTAAGTCATTGTAGGACGAAAATTGTCCAACGGGAGGATATAAAATGCTCGATGAATTAAAATTGATTGAGGCAATCACCCCGGATATTCTCGCTGTACTCCAGGAACGTTACCGTATCTTAAGAAATATTTATTGGATGCAGCCCGTTGGCCGCCGGACACTTTCGGAAAGTTTATCAATGACGGAACGCGTGTTGAGGACGGAAACAGATATCCTTAAAAAGCTGAAACTGATCGACTCTTCAAAAAGCGGCATGCAATTGACCGCCTACGGAGAAGAAGTGTACACGAAGATTGGTGCACTGATGGATCAGCTGTTCGGAATGCACCAAATCGAGAAACGATTATCAGAGACCTTTGGCATCGAACGTTGTTTGATTGCGAGCGGCGATGGTGATCGACAACCGAAAGTTATTGCTGAATTTGGCCAGTTGCTGAATGAATCGTTGGATCTCTTATTGCCAGAAGGCAAAAACACCATCGCAGTAATGGGAGGGACGACAATGGCGAAAGTTGCCGAGGAATTGGGTAATTTGGAAACCGCCAAACGTCATAACTTGTTTGTTCCAGCCCGTGGTGGTATCGGAGAATCAGTCAACGTGCAAGCAAACTCTGTCAGCTCGGTGATGGCAATGCAGACAAATGGCGATTATCGCTCCTTGTTTGTACCAGAACAATTAAGCATGAACACCTACGAGTTTCTCTTGAAAGAACCCGCCATCGTTGATGTCTTAAACTTGATAAGTCAAGCAAATTGTGTTATTCATAGTATTGGACGGGCGTTGCATATGGCGGCTCGAAGAAAAATGTCAGAACAAGAAATTCTGATGTTGAAACAAAAAAATGCAGTTGCAGAATCCTTTGGGTATTTCTTTAACGAAGCAGGCGAGGTCGTTTACAAAGTTCCTCGAATCGGACTTCAATTAAAAGATTTACAAAAAGTCCCAATCATTTTTGCGGTCGCTGGCGGACAATCAAAAGCCAAAGCGGTCAATGCATACATGAAAAATGCACCAAAACAAACCTGGCTCATCACCGATGAAGCTTGCGCAAATGAGATTTTAAAAGGGGCAACCCTTTAAAATAAATATTTTTATGATTTTCATAAGGAGGAAATCTTAAATGACAGTTAAAGTAGGTATTAATGGATTTGGACGTATCGGACGCTTAGCATTTCGTCGTATCCAAGAAGTAGAAGGAATCGAAGTTGTGGCTATCAATGACTTAACAGACGCTAAAATGTTAGCTCACTTGTTAAAATATGATACAACACAAGGACGTTTCAACGGTACAGTTGAAGTTCACGAAGGTTCATTCAATGTGAACGGAAACGAAATCAAAGTTTTAGCTAACCGCAACCCTGAAGAATTGCCTTGGGGCGAACTAGGTGTTGAAATCGTGTTAGAATGTACTGGATTCTTCACTTCTAAAGCAGCTGCTGAAAAACATTTAACAGCTGGTGCAAAACGTGTAGTTATCTCAGCTCCTGGTGGAAACGATGTTCCAACAATCGTTTACAACACAAACCATGAAACTTTAACAGGTGAAGAAACAGTTATCTCTGGTGCTTCATGTACAACAAACTGTTTAGCTCCTATGGCGAAAACATTGAACGACAAATTTGGTGTGATTGAAGGATTAATGACTACAATCCATGCTTACACAGGTGACCAAATGACTCTAGACGGACCACACCCTAAAGGTGACTTCCGCCGTGCCCGTGCTGCTGCTGCAAACATCGTGCCTAACTCAACTGGTGCTGCTAAAGCGATCGGCTTAGTAATCCCAGAATTGAACGGCAAATTAGATGGTGCTGCTCAACGTGTTCCTGTTGCAACTGGTTCATTAACTGAATTAGTTACTGTTCTTGACAAAGAAGTAACTGTTGATGAAATCAATGCAGCAATGAAAGAAGCTTCAAACGAATCTTACGGTTACAACACAGACGAAATCGTTTCTTCTGATATCGTTGGTATGACTTACGGTTCATTATTTGATGCAACTCAAACAAAAGTTATGACTGTTGGCGACAAACAATTAGTTAAAACTGTTGCTTGGTACGACAATGAAATGTCATACACTGCACAATTAGTACGTACTTTAGAATACTTCGCTAACCTATAAGAGTTGCGAACGACTTTAATTTAAACCATCGCAAGAGAAAGCGGGGAAGCATCGCGCTTCTCCGCTTTTTTTAACAATTATGCTAGGAGGAATCTGTTCATGGCTAAAATGACAGTTCAAGATATCGATTTAAAAGATAAAAAAGTTCTTGTACGTGTGGACTTCAACGTTCCATTGAAAGATGGAGTGATCGGAGATGATACACGGATCAAAGCAGCATTACCAACAATCAATTATGTGATCGAAAACGGCGGAAAAGCAATTCTTTTCTCACACTTAGGTCGTGTGAAAGAAGAAGCAGATAAAGTTGGAAAATCTTTAGCGCCAGTTGCGAAACGTCTTGGCGAATTGTTAGGCAAAGAAGTAACATTCGTTGATGAAACCCGCGGCGAAAAATTAGAAGCAGCGATCAACAACATGCAAGATGGCGATGTCGTTGTTTTTGAAAACACTCGTTTTGAAGACATCGATGGCAAAAAAGAAAGCAAAAACGATCCTGAACTAGGCAAATACTGGGCTTCTTTAGGCGATGTTTTTGTAAATGATGCCTTTGGTACCGCACACCGCGCACACGCTTCAAACGTAGGGATCGCTTCAACAGGTATCCCAACAGTTGCTGGTTTCTTAATGGAAAAAGAAATCAAATTCATCGGGGAAGCAGTCGAAGAACCAAAACGTCCAATGATCGCGATTCTTGGTGGAGCAAAAGTATCTGATAAAATCGGCGTAATCGAAAACTTGATTCCTAAAGCAGACAAAATCTTGATCGGCGGCGGAATGACGTATACGTTCTACAAAGCAAAAGGCATGGAAATCGGTAATTCTCTTGTGGAAGCAGATAAAGTAGAATTAGCAAAAGAATTGATCGAAAAAGCTGGCGATAAATTAGTATTACCAGTTGATTCAATCACTGCTGCTGAATTTTCAAATGATGTCCCAACAGAAGAACATACTGGTGATGTTCCTGAAGGACAAATGGGCTTAGATATCGGACCTGAAACCATCGCTTTGTTTGCTGAAACATTAAAAGGCGCAAAAACAGTCGTTTGGAACGGACCTATGGGTGTGTTTGAAATGTCTAACTTCGCAAACGGTACGATTGGTGTTTGTGAAGCAATTGCCAACCTTGAAGATGCAACAACGATCATCGGTGGCGGTGACTCTGCAGCTGCAGCAGAACAATTAGGGTTTGCTGACAAATTTACCCACATCTCAACAGGTGGCGGTGCCAGCCTTGAATTGCTAGAAGGAAAAACACTTCCTGGCCTAGCTGCGATCAACGATAAATAATCAATGACAAGCCGTGCAAAGAACTTTCTTTGCACGCTTGATAACGAAAAGGAGTGCCAGAACATGCGCAAACCAATTATTGCCGGAAACTGGAAAATGAACAAAACTGCGAAAGAAGCAAAAGAATTTGCTGAAGCAGTCAAAACAAAAATTCCTAGCAACGAGACAGTTGACTCTGTGATCGGTTCGCCAGCTTTATTCTTAGAAACATTAGTGAATGCTGCTGAAGGAACAGAATTAAAAATTGCTGCTCAAAACAGCTACTGGGAAAATGAAGGTGCCTTTACTGGCGAAACTTCACCAGCAGCTTTAGCAGATCTAGGTGTTGACTATGTCATCATTGGTCATTCAGAACGTCGTGAATACTTCCATGAGACAGATGAAGACATCAACAAAAAAGCCAAAGCAATCTTTGCAAACGGCATGATCCCAATCCTATGCTGTGGTGAATCTTTAGAAACCTATGAAGCTGGCAAAACAGCGGAGTGGATCGAAGGACAAATCACTGCTGGCTTAGACGGTTTAACAGACGGTCAAGTAAGTAATCTTGTGATTGCTTACGAACCAATCTGGGCGATCGGTACTGGTAAATCAGCGGATGCAAACATCGCAGACGAAATTTGTGGCGTTGTCCGCAAAACCGTTGAAAAATTATACGGCAAAGAAGTTTCAGATAGCGTGCGTATCCAATACGGCGGTTCTGTAAAACCTGAAAACATTGCTGAATACATGGCAAAAGAAAATGTTGACGGAGCATTAGTTGGCGGCGCAAGCTTGCAAGCTGATTCATTCCTAGCATTATTAGATGCTGTAAAATAATTTCATTTTCATGAAAATAACATTTGCAGAATCGTGATTTTTTCACTACAATTAAGTTGTTCGCAAGGGGTATTCCCCTTAAGATAAAACAAACTCAAAGGAGAGACAAAACATGTCAATTATTACTGATGTTTACGCACGCGAAGTCTTAGACTCACGTGGTAACCCAACTATCGAAGTAGAAGTCTACACAGAATCAGGTGCTTTCGGCCGCGGAATGGTTCCTTCAGGAGCTTCAACAGGTGAACACGAAGCAGTTGAATTACGTGATGGCGACAAAGCTCGTTATGGCGGTAAAGGTGTAACGAAAGCAGTTGACAATGTAAATAACATCATTGCAGAAGCTATCATCGGCTACGATGTACGTGACCAAATGGCTATCGATAAAGCAATGATCGCTTTAGACGGAACTCCTAACAAAGGCAAATTAGGCGCAAACGCGATTCTTGGTGTTTCTATCGCTGTTGCTCGTGCAGCTGCTGATTACCTAGAAGTACCTTTATACCACTACTTAGGCGGATTCAATACAAAAGTATTGCCAACTCCTATGATGAACATCATCAACGGTGGTTCTCACTCTGACGCACCAATCGCTTTCCAAGAATTCATGATCTTGCCTGTAGGCGCACCTACATTCAAAGAAGGCTTACGTTGGGGTACTGAAGTATTCCACGCTTTGAAATCAATCTTGTCTAAACGTGGTTTAGAAACTTCAGTAGGTGACGAAGGTGGTTTCGCTCCTCGTTTTGAAGGAACTGAAGACGGTGTTGAAACAATCTTAGAAGCAATCAAAGCTGCTGGTTTAGAACCAGGTAAAGATGTATACCTAGGATTTGACTGTGCATCATCAGAATTCTACGAAAACGGTGTTTACGACTACTCTAAATTTGAAGGCGAAAACGGCGTAAAACGTACTGCTGCTGAACAAGTTGACTACTTAGAAGAATTAGTTAACAAATACCCAATCATCACTATCGAAGACGGTATGGATGAAAACGATTGGGATGGTTGGAAACTATTAACTGAACGCTTAGGCGACAAAGTTCAATTAGTAGGGGATGACTTGTTTGTTACAAATACTGAAATCCTTGAAAAAGGAATCAAAAACGGTATCGGTAACTCAATCCTTATCAAAGTTAACCAAATCGGTACATTGACTGAAACATTCAATGCTATCGAAATGGCGAAAGAAGCTGGTTACACTGCAGTCGTTTCTCACCGTTCAGGTGAAACAGAAGATTCAACAATCTCTGATATCGCTGTTGCAACAAACGCTGGCCAAATCAAAACTGGTTCTCTTTCACGTACTGACCGTATTGCAAAATACAACCAATTACTACGTATCGAAGACCAACTTGGTGAAGTTGCTGAATACAAAGGCTTGCAAGCTTTCTACAACTTAAAAAATAAATAATCTTAGCTTAATCAAACGTTGTCGTTTGGCTGAACTGAAATGATGGTAAAGTCCCCTCATGTGTAAATGACATGAGGGGACTTTTTTACTTACAATTCACGGATCAGGGAGTTTAGCTGAAACAGGTCAACAAAACTGGTTGGTAGATTTATTTAAGTAAAAACCGTGGATTGGTTTTGCTTCATTCAAATTTCGTGAACACTTACTTTTTGATTAACTTTTAATCTGATAAAATTTTCACAGGAATCAAAGTGGAAAAAGAGTTTTTTCGGTATGCTAATTGTATGATAGACTATAGGAAAACTTGGTGTTTTGGGAGAGAATGCTGATGAAAAAATTGTACATAAATAATGTTGTATCAAAGGAAGCAGAACATATTGTTTCGGCTGCAGGGATTATTGACCTATTTCCCAAAGAAGTGATCCTCCAGTATAATTGGCTGATTACAGATTATTCAGGTGACACAAGTATTTTTCGTTCGATTGAAAAGAAGAAGAATGGAAAGTCGCTTATTTGGCTGACCGGCCATAATTTATTGGATACAATCAAAGACACGTATCTTTATGAAGGGGTGTTAACTGGTTTTTTACCCAGTATTACTTTAGATGATCTTTTGTTCTTTGATTCTTACACTGAGTGGGAAGGGTGGAATCGTGATGTAGATCTTCCGTACATTCAGCATCCATTAGGCAGCTTAGAATTAATCATTGATGATGGTAGCTCATATTCTGTCGTTACAGACGATACAGATCTATTGGTATATATAGAAAAGCATTGTAAGGATATAGCTGTGTCTGATTCATGTGATGAAAGACCAGACAGATCGTTTGGCGATCTTTATAGTCAACAGTTGCTACCCACAACTATTGGCAACTGGTGGTTAACCTTTAACGGGGAGCCGATTTCTTTTAAAGTAATCGATGGTCATAGCAATTTTTCGAGTGACTACGGTGAAACTCATCCAGATTGGGTCAACGAAATAATCGGTCGATTTATCTTATTGCCTAATTTAAAAATGATCAAAGGAAAGGGAAAACTTGAGATAAAAACGAATCTTCCTCGACACTCTTTCCGTGATTTTGAAATCGTTAGTGGGGAGCGATACTATGGAGCGCAATATTTGTTAAAAGAATCGGCCAATAACCTTAATTTTGCTGTAGCTCAATATTATGACGATGAATGTTTCCTGAAAAAATCCTGTGGTGTGTATCTTCTTGACAGATCTGACTCGGGGCTCCCAGCTTATTTTATTGAGGGGAATCAAAAGCCAACTGATTTAAGATTTTGTTTGTCATGGGGGGCGTTGAATACTGAGGATTCTTTGTCCTTGGATGTGGCTTGTGGCTTTGATCAAGATGAGATTGTTCAAACTTTTAGTAATTAATAGTGAATGAAAGCTATATAGAAAAAATCTGTTTCTAGTGGATGAATAAGGAACAGGTTTTTTCTATAGTAAGTAAGTTGAAAAAGTTAAGAGAACTTATAAATAAAGGGAAAATAACAGTAAGATTTTAAAGAATCTGCTAAAATTTTTGTAACCGAAAATGAAAATAATATGATTGTTTATGAAAATTTTCATTTTTTATTTACAATTATTATTTTTTGACTAGTGAAATTTTAACGAGTTGCCAATCACTGCTGTTGCTCAAGAGTTTTCAAGGAAAGAACTTTTATCACAAACAAAAGATTCTTTCTTGATTTTGAGTATTTATCATGAAGAAATTGTTCTGCTGTTTTTTAAAACTAAAGAAATTCTATTTCATTTTCACAAGTTCTCCTGAGAGCAAGAATCATTTTATGGTTCTTGCTTTCATTTTTTTCACATAAACAAACTTTGAGGTATTTTGCATTTTGTCTTTTTTCCGATTAGGATAATCACCTGAGTAAAATTTGTTGTTTGGAGGAAGAAAAATGCTTACTTATGTGAAAAAAATAGCTTACCCAATTTTCATGTTGTCCTTGCTTGTCATGTCGTATGTGACGCCATTGTTACCAGTCGTTACAGCTCATGCAAACACCGAGGGAAGCACCAAAACAGTCCTATTTCAGAACGAAAAAGGCACAGCGCAAGTGACCTCATTACCAGATCCTACCACAGGGGAGATCACTTGGACGATCCAAGTAGAAAAGAATCAACAAGCAGCAAATCAACTGGCATTCAGCTTGAGTGAAGGGGAACAAACGGTTCTGCCGAACTCGATTCAAAGTAGCGGCACGCCATTTACATATGATTCGCAAAGACAGCAGTTGATAGAAGAAACTACTAGCAGTTCTTTTAGCCAAATGACGCTAACGTTTCAAACAAAAAGTCTTCAAACATTGACAATCAATTCCGCCTTCCTTCAAACAGATGAAGGAAATGAACAAGTGAAAGAAGACCTCATCAACTCAACAGATGTAGCAGTTGTTCTACCTGAAAATGAATCCACAGAAGCAACGAGTACAGAAGCCGTACTTTCTGAGACTCAGGATCAAACAGTGGCTTCTGAAAAACAGGTTGTAACAACAAGCAGCGAGTCACAACAACAAACGGCGTCAAATACTGCATCAAAAACCATAGAATCAACGCCTGATACCCAAGCAAGTGCGCCAGCAGCTTCACAACTTTCAAGTGGGGGCATTTTTAAAAATGATGTTCCTGAAGTTGATGACGCACTTCTAGGAGAAGCGCAATATTTTCATATTTTTGCTAACCATGCGACGCTAAATACACACACGAACGGAAATTTGGCCGTTGGTGAATTAAACGGAAATGTCAATTTTGGGACCAGTATTCAGGATGGTTCTTTGCCAACAGAAATCAATTATATTCAAAAGATCAATTCCATCGCAAACTCTTCTTTTGTATCAGGAACTGATAGTAGAAAAAACAAAGTTGTTTTTGGCCCATCAGTCACAGTAGATTTAGCAGATCAAAATCAGCAACCTGCCGTTTTTGTAAATGGTCAGAGAATGGATCACTTGAAGACTTCCGAAGTTTTCCAAGATCAATCTGCAAGTGAACCGTATATAGATTTTAAAAAGGTATTTTCAAGGTTACAGGCGACGTCAGAAAGGCTAGGAGCCTATCCGCAAACACCCGGTGTAACCAAAGATTTTACTGATAATAATCAGCGGGTCATCAATACCGCCCGTGCTGAAAATGATACGCAAGAGGTGGTGTTGACCTTAACGGATGAACAAGGAAACCCGCTTGATGACGGTGTTTACGAACTTCAAAATAAAAAGACACATAAAGAGGTTGATGAAGAGGTCACAAATGATGATGGACAAGTAATCGAAACGGATCTTCCAGAAGGGGACTATTCCTTTGTTGAAACAGAAGCGCCAGATGGTTATCTAATCGACAAGAAACCAATTTCCTTTTCGGCAGATACTATTGATGAAGAAGATCAAAAGGTAGTCGTTACACTTTCAAAAACAGAATTAGAAAAAGATACACCAATTACCATCAAAGGGCTAACAAAAGGCACGTCTCCTGTACTCATCAATGTGGATACCGAAGGAGCAAGTACCGTCAATATCAAGTCGCAAATCAAACTAGAATATACAGATGGCACGACGCGCAATAGTCATGAAACAGAAGTGTTTGATGATGCCGTTATCCTATGGAATTTTATTAATCAGCCAGAAAATCAAATGCTTTCGATTAATAGTCCCTTCCAAGGAACGATTTTGGCTGTTGGTGATACAGTTGATGTCCACCAAAATGTTGACGGTAGTATCATTGCTGATACGGTATTGGTCAATGCGGAAACCCACCGCTGGGATCTTCAAGCCAATGAAACGGTTGTACCGATAATCAAACTAGCTGCAATGAATCACCTGCTGTCTCTTGATACAACGACAATCAGCGGAACCAAAACGTGGGACGATTATGACAACAAATTTAATACCCGTCCGACAAGCATTACGGTTCAATTACTGCAAAACGGTGAAGTGTTCCAAACAAAAACGGTTACCCCAAATAAAGAGGGGGAATGGCATTATGAATTTACCGATCTACCAACAACCGACGAATCTGGTCAGACCTATGACTACGCAATTCAAGAAACACCCGTTGATGGGTATACCACCAAAGTAAATGGCTATGACCTAATCAACACCTACCGTAATACCGAAACGACAGAAGTATCAGGAACAAAGACATGGAATGACTATGACAATAAGTTCAATACCCGTCCTGAAAGCATCACTGTCAAACTGATTCAAAATGATAAGGAAATCGACAAGCAAGTCGTAAAATCAGATAACCACGGCAACTGGACCTATCGCTTTGACAATCTGCCTAAGTATGATGCCGAAGGAAAAGTGTACACTTACACGATCCAAGAAGAAAATGTTCCAGAATACACCACCAAAGTAAATGGCTATGACCTAGTCAACACCTACCGTAATACGGAAACAACAACAGTTTCAGGAACGAAAACATGGAATGATAACAACAATCAGCTCAACATCCGACCAGAAAGTATCACTGTCGAATTGATGCAAAATGGTAAAAAGATCGACAATCAAATCGTAAAAGCCGATAAAGAAGGGAACTGGACTTATCACTTCGAGAATCTGCCTAAGTATGATTCCAAGGGAAAAGCCTATGTCTACACGTTTCAAGAAGCAACCGTTTCTGGATATATCAGTGAAGTAAACGGCTATGACCTAGTCAATACGGAAACAACCACAGTTTCAGGCAGAAAAACTTGGAATGACAACGACAACCAATTCAACACCCGCCCTGAAAGCATCACTGTCAAGCTGATGCAAAACGGCGAAAAATACGCAGAAAAAATCGTAAAAGCCGATAAAAAAGGCAACTGGACCTATCGCTTTGATAAGCTGCCAAAATACGATGCCGAAGGAAAAGCCTATACCTACACGATCCAAGAAGTAAAAATTCCAGATTACACCACCAAAATAAATGGCTATAACTTAGTCAACACTTATACAGGGCCAGAGACACCGAAAACCCCGAGTGATCCTAAAAAGCCGCAGGTCCCGTTATCACCTAAAAAGCCAGATACATCTAAACAACCGGAAGATGACAACAAGAATGACGCAAACCATGCGACTACTGAAAAACGATTGCCTAAGACAAACGAGCGCTCTTCTTATGTGTGGAGTATCCTTGGAAGTATTTTACTCGTTACAAGCGTTGGGATACTTTATCGACGAAAACATAGTTAACCAATCAAAACTTTGTCCTGCTTCTCTGCTAGAAGTCAGTACAAAGATTTTTTCTTAAAAAAGTATAGGACTTATTTAAGACTTGCGACAAAACTTTGGCTGAAAACCGGTGTAAATGGTAAACTAAAATGAAGGGGGGATCCTATGGTTTGGCTATTGCTACTACTGCTAATTTTTATTTTTTTGGTGTACTATGTATATCGCACGTCTGTGATGAAAAAGGGCGTACGCTATTTTGTTTCGGCAATTATTATGCGTAACAATGAATGGTATGAAAAAGAAGGCAGAAAGAAACTGGGGATTCCATACAAAGAGCGGATCGCGAAAAGCAGTTCGGCTTTTTGGTCACAAGGTTCGGAATGTACGGTAACGACCACCGATGATCTGATCCTGAGAGCAGAAGTCTTTGATCAGTGTGCTAAAACGTGGGTGATCTGCTTGCATGGGTATCGCAGTGATGGGCAAGCAGACTGTCAAGATGCGGCCGAGAAATTCTGGGCTGCGGGTTACAATGTTTTAGTTCCTGATTTGCGTGGACATGGCCGTAGTGAAGGCAAAGAGATCGGCTTAGGGTGGCTAGATCGGATGGATCTGCTTTTGTGGATCGATAAGATTTTGGAAAAAGACCCACAAACCCAAATCTTCCTCTATGGTTTAGGGATGGGAGCGGCGACTTTGCTGCTGGCCAGTGGAGAAGTCATGCCGGTGCAAGTTGCGGGTTTGATCTCAGACAGCAGTTATACGTCCGTTTATAGTGCCATTCGGGCAAGTCTACCACAATTTTCTCGGTTACCCGTCAAGCGCTTTTTGCGATTAGCCAATCGTTACAGTAAACACTTAGTCGGCTACCCCTTCCTACAAATCTCAGTGACCCGACAAGTCGGCAGCAACCATTTACCTGTGCTGTTTTTACAAGGAGAAAAGGATACGTTTCTTTCTGAAAAAGAAATCAATACTTTAATGGAAGCAACGGCTGGGCCGAAACAAAAAGTCCTTTTTCCCAATATGGGACATTTACAGGCAGTTAAAGATGCCCCAGAATATTGGCCAACCGTTTTGCAATTTATTGAGAATATCAAACAAAAAACAGACATTGTCTGATAGAAAGGGCGAAAACAATGGAAATAAAAGAAGAAAACAAGCGTTTTGCTTTATATGATGGAGAAACAGAAATTGGTGAGATTACATGGCAAGAAACACCAGATGATGTACTTGAAGTTGATCACACCTTCCTCAACCCTGATTATCGTGGACAGCAATTGGCGCAAAAATTGCTCAAAGCAGTTGTTGAAAAAGCACGACGGGAAGAGAAAAAAATTATGCCTGTCTGCTCCTTTGCGGTTAAAGAGTTCAAAGAAAAACCAGAATATGATGACGTACTCGTTCGCTGATTTGAACGAAAGCGATCTATGAGAAAAAGGCTGTCAGAAAGGACAGTCTTTTTTTTAAACCGTCACGCAACGAGCAATGACAAAAAGGGAGTAGTAATTTCTAGCGGAAAATGCTAAAATAGAAAGGACGACTTTAGCAAGCAAGGAGGAGCTAACGTGTATAATATCTTATTAACTGCTGTAATTGTTATTTCGATTTTAATGGTCATTACGATCATGATGCAGCCTAGCAAGCAAAATAGTGCAGCTAGTGCCTTTACTGGCGGTGCGGATCAATTGTTTGGTAAGCAAAAAGCCCGTGGATTTGAAGCAGTGATGCAGCGCTCAACGGCCATTTTAGGTTTTGTTTGGATGGTCTTGCTCTTTATTTTGGCTTTTCTTTCATCAAACTAATCATTTTGCTAGCGAACCTCTCGTAAAGAGAGGTTTTTTTCTTTTTAAGGGTAAGATTTTGATCGCATTTGTCGAAGTATTCTTCTTAACTATGGTAGAATTGGACGTGAGGTGAAAGGAAACATGAAAACATTTAATCAACCAAAACCGGTTTTTGCTGAACACGGCAAGCGAGCAGTCATTTTGTTCCATGCCTATTCAGGTAGTCCTAACGATGTGCGTATGCTTTGTCGTTCGTTAGAACAAAAAGACTACACGGTTTATACGCCGATGTTTACTGGACATGGTACGCCCAATCCAGATGATATCTTAAATCAAGGGATGGCTGTTTGGCAGCAGGATGCTGCAGATGCAGTTACTTATGTAAGAGAAAAAGGCTATGAAGAAGTTGCCGTTCTTGGACTTTCGATGGGCGGGATTTTAGCGATGGATCGTTTGACACAAGATCCAACATTGATGGGGGGCGGACTGTTTTGTTCGCCACTATTTGAAACCAAGAATGAAGTGCCAGTCAATTTTGAAAAGTATGCTGAAATGGTCATACCCTATGCTGATTTAGACGAGGCGACCCAAAAAGAAATATTGGCAGAAGTCCCTCGTAAGGTCAGAGAGCAACTGCAAGGGATCGAAACAGTCGGACAAACCACAGCTGGGCATTTAGGGAAAATCGAGCGCCCAGTCTTTCTAGCACAAGCAGGAAAGGATCAAATGATCGATCCACAGACGGTTTTCAAAACAGCAGGGGCACTGTCCCATGTTCCCTATACGCTTCAATGGTATCCCGAAAGCGGTCATGTGGTGACCGTTGGACCAGAACGGAAAAAATTAGAGCAGGATGTGTTTGCTTTCTTAGAAACACTTGCTTGGAAAGAGTGAGTTATGACAGAAACGATTAAAACAAAAATTATTCAGTTTCTCGAAGAAAGCCGCAAAAAAAGTTTTTCAATGGAAGAAATTGCTGAAGGTCTAGGACTTCAAAAAAGTACAGACTTTAAGAATCTTGTCCAGACAGTAGCGGCGATGGAACGAGAAGGCAGCGTGATTTTTAACAAAAAAGGCAAAGTGAAATTACCGATGAAACGAGTGTTTGTGGAAGGAACCTTCCGTGCCAACGAGCGGGGCTTCGGCTTTGTCACGTTGGATGAAGAAGAAGACGATATTTATATCCCTAAAGAAGCAACAGGCTATGCCATGGACGGCGATACCGTTGCTGTGGACATCGTGCACGTTGCGGATCCTTTCTCAGATCGTGGTGCAGAGGGGAAAGTCGTTGAGATCAAACAACGGGCCATCAGTCAGTTGGTCGGCGAGTTTACATTATTTGATGAAAAAGAGATCGAAGAGTCGGATCTATATGGCGTTGTTCAGCCTAAAGATAAAAAACTAAGTGAATTAAAGGTGTTTATTGGTGCTCAAGGGATTCGACCTGTAGATGGGAGCATTGTGATCGTTGAAATCAGCCATTACCCAGAAAAAGGTTATTCGAAAAGCTTAGAGGGGTTGATCACGAAAGTTGTAGGACATAAAAACGATCCTGGAATGGATATATTATCGATCGTCGTGGCGAACGGGATTCCAACAAAATTCGAGGAAGAAACCTTAGCAGCGGCAGATGCAGTACCAGATACGATCGATCCTGCCGACTTTCCGGAACGGCGGGATTTACGAGATCAACAGATTGTAACAATCGATGGAGCGGATGCCAAAGATTTGGATGATGCGGTGACCGTAAAAGCATTGCCTGACGGTAGCTTCTATTTGGGCGTGCATATCGCCGATGTTTCTTATTATGTGACCGAAAACAGCGCATTGGATAAAGAAGCGTTTGATCGGGGAACGAGTGTCTATCTTACGGATCGTGTGATTCCGATGATCCCACAGCGTTTATCAAACGGGATCTGTTCGTTGAATCCGAATGTCCCAAGGTTGACTATGAGCTGTGAAATGTGGATCAACCAAGAGGGGATCGTCACGGATTACAATATTTTCCAAAGTATTATTCAAACAAGTGCCCGTATGACCTATCAGGCAGTCAATCAAATTATTGAAGAGAATGATCCGAAAACCACCAAAGAGTATGCGGAACTAGTACCGATGTTTCATGATATGGGCGCCTTGCATCACGTGTTAGAAGCGATGCGCATCAAACGTGGGGCAGTTTCTTTTGAAGACCGAGAAGCAAAAGTCTTGGTCGATGGAGAAGGACACCCGCAAGAAATCGTTCTACGAGCACGGGGCGTCGGCGAACGATTGATCGAATCATTCATGTTGGCAGCCAATGAAACCGTGGCGCGTCATTTCAATCAGAAGCATTTACCATTTATTTACCGGATCCATGAGGAACCAAAAGAAGAGAAAATGCGCCGCTTCTTTGATTTTGCATCTGCTTTAGGGATCGTAGTCAAGCAGACCAATGGCTCGATCTCACCAAAACAATTGCAAAAAGTTGTTGAAGATGTCGCAGATAAGCCAGAGGCAATGGTTGTCAATACGATGCTACTAAGAAGTATGCAACAAGCGAAGTATTCTGAAGAAAACGTCGGTCACTATGGTTTGGCAGCGGAAGATTATACCCACTTCACGTCACCGATCCGTCGTTATCCCGACTTGATCGTGCATCGTTTGATTCGATCTTACAGTGAAGATGTCTCAGAAGCCAACCAAAACAAATGGGCTGAAATCTTGCCGGACATCGCGCTGCACAGCTCCCAAATGGAACGACGAGCAGTCGATGCAGAAAGAGAAGTCGATGCGCTTAAAAAAGCTGAGTATATGGCCGATAAAGTAGGAGAAGAGTTTGACGGTATCATCAGTTCCGTCGTTAAGTTTGGTTTGTTTATTGAATTGCCTAACACGATTGAAGGGTTGATCCATATCAATAATCTGAAGCAAGATTACTTCCATTATTTGGAAAACCATCTGGCACTTGTGGGTGAACGGACAGGCCTGACCTTTAAAATTGGTCAGAAAGTTCGCATCAAAGTCGTAAAGGCTGATCCAGAAACAAGAGAGATCGATTTCGAACTGGTAGCAGCAGAAGAAGTTGAAAAACTGCAAGCACCAAAAGCCAACAAACGTAACAACAATCAAAAAAATGAAGCTAGCCGCCGTGGAAAAAAACAACGAAACCCTGAGAAAAACCAAGGGAAACGCTTTGAGCAATCAGGCAAAGGCAAGCCGAAAAAAGCTGGCAAAGTGAAAAAGAAAAAACCTTTTTACAAAGGAATCAAGAAAAAATAATTGGAGGGATGGCCCGTGCCTAAAGGAGAAGGGAAATTAATCGCCCAAAACAAAAAGGCCCGCCATGATTACACGATCCTCGATACGATCGAAGCGGGGATCGTCTTACAGGGAACCGAGATCAAGGCGATCCGTAACAGTCGGATCAATTTGAAAGACGGCTTTGTACGTATTCGTAACGGTGAGGCATTCTTAGTCAATGTGCATATCAGCCCTTACGAGCAAGGAAACATTTTTAATCATGATCCACTACGGACAAGAAAACTGTTACTGCATAAAAAGCAGATTGCTCGTCTGATTGGCGAAACAAAAAATACCGGCATGACGATCGTTCCGTTAAAGGTGTATATCAAGGATGGTTATGCCAAAGTTTTGATTGGTTTAGCGAAAGGAAAACGCGAATATGACAAGCGGGAATCCTTGAAACGCAAAGATCAAGAAAGACAAATTGACCGAGTTCTTAGAAATTTCTAATTTTCTAAGAACTTCTTTTAGAATCCGATAGAGGTTATTGCTTTGAAAATCACGCTAAATTTGGTAGCATTTAAGGGAAAGCTGTTGATATAACAGGCTTTTTCTTCCACATAGCGACACGGGGATTTTTCATTTAATTTAGGATTTTTGGCATTGTGAGTTTTTTGTCTAATTTTCTTGAAAATGCTTTGAAATTTTCCATTCGTGGTGGTATGATACCGATTGTTATGAGAGGAAACGCATTGTAACACCAGATTTTTTTCTGGAGATGACAGGAAAAGAGGTGAGAAAGATTGGAAGATAAATCGCTTATGTTTCATATCGGTCCTATATGGTTTGATGGAACTGTAGCTATGATGACAATCATTTCTTGTATTATTGTTTTTTTGGTGGTCTTTATTTGTACACGTAATCTGCAAATGAAACCGAAAGGGAAGCAGAACTTCATTGAATGGGTCATTGACTTTGTTCGTGGTATCGTAGCGGACAATCTACCAGGATCTCAAGTGAACAACTTTCATTTGCTCGGTGTAACAATGTTTCTTTTTGTGTTTGTGGCAAATGAGATCGGGTTAGTCACAAAAATTGTGACGACAGATGACATTACCTTGTGGAAAAGTCCGACAGCAGACCCGTTTGTTACATTGACACTTGCACTTATGGTTATTTCCTTGACACATTTCTTTGGGATCAAGTCGTTGGGCTTCAAAAATTACTTGATCAATTCGTACTTAAAACCGGTGGGGTTCTTATTGCCGCTAAAAATCATCGAAGAATTTACGAATGTCATCACGTTAGGCTTACGTTTATATGGGAATATATTCGCGGGAGAAGTGTTATTAGGATTGATTGCCAACATGTTTATTAGTCTTGGTTGGTGGTCATTGCCGATCGTGATGCCGCTAGAAATGATCTGGATTGGCTTCTCGCTCTTTATTGGAGCGATCCAAGCTTATGTATTTGTTACATTGACCATGGTATTTATGAGCCACAAAATCGTGGCAGAACATTAATCGAATCGACATACAATTAGGAGGAAAAAAGAATGAACTTTATTGGAGCAGGATTAGCAATTATCGGAGCAGCAATTGGTGCAGGGTATGGTAACGGACAAGTAATCGCAAAAACGATCGAATCAATGGCACGCCAACCTGAAATGTCAGGTCAACTACGTTCAACAATGTTTATCGGGGTAGCGTTAGTCGAAGCTGTACCGATTCTAGGGGTAGTTATCGCGCTGTTATTAGTCTTCCGATAAGACAAGCACGAAAAGGCAGAAACGAACAATTGCACTCGTTTTTGCTTTTTTCTAATGAAACAATGACTTTCAGAAAGGAAGAATCGTTATGCTAAATCAGTTGGTTATAGCGGAAGTTCAAAATCCAATGCTTGGCAATATTATCGTTGTCAGCGGATCAATTCTTCTTTTGCTATTCTTATTGAAACATTTTGCATGGGATGCCATCAGCAGCATGATGCAAAAACGGGAAGATAAAATCGCCAATGATTTGGATTCAGCGGAACAATCACGCTTGAATGCAGCAAAATTAGAAAAAGAACGCCAAGAAAAATTGGCACGTTCTCATTCTGAAGCTGCGGAGATCATCAAGAGCGCCAAAGATAGCGGGGAATTGAGTCGGCAAAATATTTTGAGCGAGACCAAAGAAGAAGTGGCTCGTTTGAAAGAAAAAGCAAACTCAGATATCACCCTTGAAAAAGAAACTGCGTTAAAAGAAGTGAAAGATGATGTTGCAGAACTTTCGCTTCAAATCGCAGAAAAAATCTTAGGCCGCGAATTGACTCCCGAAAATCATGAATCCCTAATCAATCAATATATCGAAGGATTGGGTTCAGTTAATGAAACTCGATAAATTCACAGTGGGAAAACGTTATGGAAAAGCGTTGTTCGAATTGGCGATGGAAGAACAGCGCTTGACAGAAGTTTACCAAGAATTATTGACCTTGCGTCAGATTTATCAGGAAATTCCAACATTCGGCCAAATCGTGACCGATAACCGTTTGGATCTTCATGAGAAAAGACAATTAGTCGATCAATTGCTGAAGGGCTTTGAAGGTTTAGTCAGAAATTTCTTGGAGATCGTTTACGAATATGATCGCATGGATGATTTATTGCTGATCATTGATGAATACGAACGTCGTTACGATGAATATCAAGGTCTTGTTCTCGGAACGATCACAACGGCTGTTGCTTTGTCAGCAGAACAAAAAAGCAAAATCGAAAAGCAAATCGCCGATAAGCTTGGGTACAAGCAGGCACAATTGAAAGAAACGATCGATCCAACGATTTTAGGCGGTGTCATCGTTGAAGCAAATCATCAAGTGATCGACGGTAGTATTAAGAGTCAACTGGATTATCTGCGACAAAAAATCGGCAGATAAACAAGAGATAAGAGGTGAATCGGATGGCCATCAAAGCAGAAGAAATTAGTGCCTTGATCAAAGAGCAAATTAAAAATTATCAGAACGAACTTTCTGTAGAAGAAATCGGTACTGTCACATATGTTGGGGACGGGATCGCCCGCGCCCACGGTTTAGAAAATGCCATGAGTGGAGAACTGCTTGAGTTTTCAAACGGTTCTTATGGGATGGCACAAAACTTAGAGTCAAACGATGTCGGAATCATCATCCTAGGTGATTTTGAAACCATTCGTGAAGGGGACAAAGTAAAACGAACCGGTAAAATCATGGAAGTTCCTGTCGGCGATGCATTAATTGGCCGGGTAGTAAATCCATTAGGGCAACCAATCGATGGTTTAGGTCCGATCGAAACAGATAAATCACGCCCAGTCGAAGCAGCTGCACCAGGTGTTATGCAACGGAAATCCGTTTCGGAACCAATGCAAACAGGGTTGAAAGCTATTGATGCTTTAGTACCAATCGGTCGTGGCCAACGGGAATTAGTCATCGGTGACCGGAAAACCGGAAAAACAACGATCGCTATTGATGCGATCATCAACCAAAAAGGGCAAGACATGATCTGTATTTATGTCGCAATTGGCCAAAAAGATTCAACTGTTCGTGCACAAGTGGAAACATTGCGTCGTTACGGGGCCCTTGATTACACGATCGTGGTCTCAGCAGGTGCTTCACAACCAGCACCACTGCTTTATATCGCACCTTATGCGGGGGCTGCGATGGGGGAAGAATTCATGTATAACGGCAAACATGTTTTGATCGTCTTTGATGACTTATCAAAACAAGCGGTCGCTTATCGTGAACTTTCTCTACTTCTACGTCGTCCGCCAGGTCGTGAAGCATACCCAGGGGATGTCTTCTACTTGCATTCTCGTTTATTGGAACGTGCAGCGAAATTAAGTGATGAACTAGGTGGTGGATCGATGACGGCATTGCCGTTTGTTGAAACACAAGCAGGGGATATTTCAGCCTATATCCCAACCAACGTGATTTCTATCACAGATGGACAAATTTTCTTAGAAAACGACCTTTTCTATTCTGGTGTTCGTCCTGCCGTAGCGGCTGGATTATCCGTTTCACGGGTTGGTGGTTCTGCGCAGATCAAAGCAATGAAAAAAGTTGCCGGTACCTTGCGTTTGGACTTGGCTAGCTATCGCGAACTAGAGGCCTTTACGCAGTTTGGGTCTGATCTAGATGCTGCAACACAAGCCAAATTAAACCGCGGTCGTCGAACCGTTGAAATCTTGAAGCAAAAACTGCATGAACCACTGGCAGTAGAAAAACAAGTCGTGATTCTTTATGCCTTGACGCATGGATTCATTGATAGTGTACCAGTCAATAAACTATTGGACTTTGAAGCAGAATTATTTGAATATATCGAAGCAAATGCAGCGACGATTTTTGAAACCATTCGGACAACGAAAGACTTGCCAGAAGAAAGCTTGTTAGATGACACCATTAAAGCATTCAAAGATATTTTCATGGCATCCAACGGTTCTCGGGTGACACCCCAAGATAAAATATCGACAATGCAAAACGCATAAAAAGAGGTGAGAGAAAATGGCTGCTTCATTAAATGAAATCAAGCAACGAATTGCCTCAACAAAAAAAACCAGCCAAATCACAAAGGCCATGCAAATGGTTTCAGCTGCAAAATTAACAAAATCTGAAGCTCATTCGAAACAGTTTCAAGTGTATGCCAACAAAGTACGTGAAATCGTTACGCATTTAACTGCGCAGCAGCTTTCCGATCTTGCAGGTTCTGGTCCAAAAGATGGTGTGAACTATAACAGTATGTTGGTTAGTCGTCCGGTCAAACGCACAGGCTACATCGTCATCACTTCTGATGGCGGTCTAGTGGGCGGCTACAATAGTTCCATCTTGAAGCAAATGATGACCATGCTGGATGAAGACCATGCAAAAGAAGAAGAGTATGTCATGATTGCCATTGGTGCAACTGGCGCTGACTTTTTCAAAGCACGGGGCATCAATTTGGCGTACGAGCTAAGAAACCTTTCGGATCAACCAAGCTTTGACGAGGTGCGTAAAATCGTAACATTGGCGACAACGATGTACCAAAACGAAGTCTTCGATGAATTATATGTGTGTTATAACCATCACATCAACTCATTGACTAGCCAATTTCGTGTGGAGAAAATGTTGCCGATTTCCGATCTAGATCCTGAAGAAGCCGAAAGTTATGAACAAGAATACTTGTTTGAACCTTCCAGAGAAGCAATTTTGAATCAATTACTGCCTCAATACGCTGAAAGCTTGATTTATGGTGCGATTGTTGACGCAAAAACAGCCGAGCATGCTGCCGGAATGACAGCGATGAAAACAGCAACAGATAATGCCAAAAATATTATTGGGGACTTGACGATCTCTTATAACCGAGCGCGCCAAGGAGCGATCACCCAAGAAATTACTGAAATTGTGGCGGGGGCATCCGCGTTAGAATAGTTTCAAGAACGAATGGAGGAATACGAATGAGTTCAGGCAAGATTGTTCAAGTCATTGG
This sequence comes from Enterococcus sp. NPDC086594, assembly GCF_044746145.1. NCBI lineage: Bacteria > Bacillati > Bacillota > Bacilli > Lactobacillales > Enterococcaceae > Enterococcus > Enterococcus sp. NPDC086594. The sequence continues at coordinate 325,388 of NZ_JBIVBP010000001.1, read as the reverse complement.
TCCCGTTGTTGACGTGGAATTCTCTCTAGACCAATCATTACCAGATATCAACAATGCGTTGATTGTTTACAAAAAAGATGAGCAGAAAACAAAAGTTGTGTTAGAAGCTGCCTTAGAACTTGGCGACGGCGTTATCCGTACGATTGCCATGGAATCAACAGATGGCTTACAACGAGGAATGGAAGTAATCGATACAGGCGCCTCCATTTCTGTTCCAGTTGGGACAGAAACCTTAGGACGGGTGTTTAATGTCTTAGGGGACACTATCGATTTAGAAGCACCGTTTCCTGAAGAAGCACCCCGCAGTGGGATCCACAAAAAAGCTCCTGACTTTGATGAATTGTCAACAAGTACCGAGATCCTTGAGACTGGGATCAAAGTTATCGACTTATTAGCCCCTTATTTAAAAGGGGGGAAAGTTGGTCTTTTCGGTGGTGCCGGTGTTGGTAAAACTGTCTTGATCCAAGAACTGATCCACAACATTGCCCAAGAGCATGGGGGGATCTCTGTCTTCACAGGTGTTGGTGAACGGACACGTGAAGGAAACGACCTTTATAATGAAATGAAAGAATCTGGCGTTATCGAAAAAACAGCCATGGTGTTTGGACAAATGAACGAACCACCAGGTGCCCGGATGCGGGTTGCCTTGACTGGGTTGACCTTAGCGGAGTACTTCCGCGATGTAGAAGGACAAGACGTGCTCTTGTTTATCGATAATATCTTCCGATTTACTCAAGCTGGTTCTGAAGTATCTGCCTTACTAGGTCGGATGCCTTCTGCCGTTGGATATCAACCGACACTAGCAACCGAAATGGGACAATTGCAAGAACGGATCACTTCAACAAAAAAAGGATCGGTTACTTCTATTCAAGCAATCTATGTTCCTGCCGATGACTACACGGACCCGGCACCAGCGACTGCTTTTGCCCATTTAGATGCAACAACCAACTTGGAACGTAAATTGACTGAACAAGGGATCTATCCAGCTGTTGATCCGCTAGCTTCTTCTTCTAGTGCGTTAGCACCTGAAATCGTTGGTGAAAAACACTATGAAGTAGCGACTGAAGTACAGCATGCGTTGCAACGTTATCGCGAACTACAAGACATCATCGCTATCTTAGGGATGGATGAGTTGTCTGATGAAGAAAAAACGTTAGTGGCTCGTGCGCGTCGGATCCAATTCTTCTTGTCGCAAAACTTCCACGTAGCGGAACAGTTTACTGGACAACCTGGTTCTTATGTACCAGTTGAAGAAACGATCAAAGGCTTTGCTGAGATTCTTGAAGGAAAATATGATGATCTTCCAGAAGAAGCCTTCCGTAGTGTAGGACGAATTGAAGACGTCATTGAAAAAGCGAAAAAAATTGGCTATTAATTAACCAGCCTTGAAGAAAGAGGGGAACCTCATGGATCAATTTTTAACAGTCAATGTGGTGACACCTGCTGGTTTGGTTTACGATCATCACGCGAAAATCGTGGTTGCACGTACGACAGATGGTGAGATCGGTATTTTGCCGCATCATGCCCCAATCATCGTTCCTTTGACGATTGATGAAGTCCGGGTCAAACGGATCGATTCAGATACTCACGTCGACTGGGTCGCCGTTAATGGCGGTATCCTTGAAGTGCGGGACAATGTTGTCTCCATCGTAGCCGATAGTGCGGAACGTGATCGTGATATCGACGTTTCACGGGCAGAAAGAGCAAAACAACGTGCAGAACGTCAAATCGAAGAGGCCAAACAAGTCGAAGATATCGACCAGCTTCGTCGCGCAACGGTTGCTTTGCACCGCGCCATTAATCGAATCAACGTGTCAAAACATTCCTAAAAAAACAAGGGCATCTTGCCTTTGTTTTTTTTTATTCGAGAAAACGTTTTAAAAACTTTTTAAAGTCTTTTCATGAAGGTTTCAAGAAAGATTATTTTTTATCTTGACATCTTTGTGGTATGATAGGAATGTTCAATTATGAAAAAGGAGCAGGAAGTATGCAAGTGTATGGAATTGATGCAATCATTCGAATCGTGAGTCATTTAGCGTTCATCTATTTAGCATTTTGGGCATTGCAATCTGTGCGGATCGATGCTTTTTTTAAAGCCTTACGAACGACTCAGATACGAATGATCATGGTGTTTCTTGCGATTGCATTAGGCTACACCGCCAGTACTTTTTTCCTTGAGTTGATTGCGTTATGTCGTAATTTATTTTTAACAGGTTTTTAAGAATTTCATTAATATATGCAAAAACACCGAATATTATGCTATAATTGGCAAGATTTGTGTGAGTCACTGCATTATTTGGAGGGAACATAAATGGAAGAGATGATCGTTCAAGGTGGTAATCGATTAACTGGAACAGTGAAGATCGAAGGGGCAAAAAATGCTGTTCTACCTATCTTAGCGGCAAGCTTATTAGCGGAAGAAGGAACAACGACATTAACAAATGTACCGATCCTTTCCGATGTATTAACAATGAAAGAAGTGATTCGGCATTTAAATGTCGCAATCGATTTTGAAGAAGAAAACAATACGATGACGATCGATGCATCACAAGAGTTAGCGATCGAAGCACCTTATGAGTATGTAAGCCAAATGCGCGCTTCAATCGTAGTCATGGGGCCTTTGTTAGCCCGTAATGGTCATGCCAAAGTGGCAATGCCTGGCGGCTGTGCAATCGGCAAACGACCAATTGATTTGCATTTGAAGGGATTTCAAGCACTAGGCGCTCAAATCATCCAAAAAGATGGATACATAGAAGCGATCGCCGATGAGTTAAAAGGCAATAGCATTTACTTGGATTTCCCAAGTGTCGGCGCAACGCAAAATATCATGATGGCTGCCGTAAAAGCTAAAGGTATCACCATCATTGAAAACGTCGCTCGTGAACCTGAAATCGTCGATTTAGCAAACATTTTAAACAAAATGGGTGCCAAAGTCTTTGGTGCAGGAACCGAAACGATGCGTATCGAAGGGGTCGATCACCTTCATGCGGTGGAACATTCGATCGTCCAAGACCGTATCGAAGCAGGAACCTTTATGGTTGCAGCAGCGATGACCCAAGGAGACGTCATTATTAAAGATGCGATCTCAGAACACAATCGTCCATTGATCTCAAAATTGATCGAAATGGGCGCAGAAGTGACTGAAGTAGCTGAAGGGATTCGTGTCGTTGGACCTGAACAATTGAAGGCAACAGATGTGAAAACAATGCCTCATCCAGGTTTTCCTACGGACATGCAAGCGCAAATGTCTGCTATTCAACTTTTAGCAGCTGGAACGAGTGTTGTGAACGAAACTGTATTTGAGAACCGTTTCCAACATTTAGAAGAAATGCGTCGGATGAATGCTCATGTCAAAATCGACGGCAACGTAGCAGTGATCGAAGGCGGCCATGAATTGCAAGGTGCGCTGGTCTATGCAACGGATTTACGTGCAGCAGCAGCGTTAATTTTATTAGGTCTACGTTCAACTGGTCGGACACGTGTCCGCAATCTAAAATATTTGGATCGTGGCTATTACAAATTCCATGAAAAATTGCAGCAATTAGGTGCTTCTGTGGAACGAGTTTCTGAAGCAGTTGAAGAAACCGTACCAGTAAACGCATAGTAGGAGTAGGAGAGAATAAAGTGAAGTTGAACCGTTACATTCTAACTAGCTTGATAAAAATTCTAATCGTCATATTATTAGCTATTTTATTGTTCTTAGCCGGAACGATGATTGGCTATGGGGTGATTGGCGACGGTAGTCCTTTTAAAGTCTTCTCTCCAAGTCTTTGGAATCATATCTTTGAGTTTATGAAGTAACCCCAAACTAGGACTTATGCCTCGTGCTGAGTCCTAGTTTTTTCTATCTATCTTCACTGAATCGTGATCATAAAAAGAAAGGTTGGCAAGAAATGAGTAAACTTTTGATTGGCTTTGTTCGTTTCTATCAACGTTTTATTTCCCCATTATTTCCTCCTAGCTGTCGTTATTATCCGACTTGCTCAGGATACATGATCCAAGCGATCCAAGTCCATGGCGCAGCCAAAGGAGGTTTGATGGGGGTAGCTCGTATCTTACGCTGCCATCCCTTTGTAAAAGGCGGTATAGATTACGTACCCCAGACGTTTACTTTAAAACGAAATACGCAAGACAAAGTCAAACCAACGTACCGTTATCGGAAAAGTTAAAAGGAATCAACAAAAATGTAAAAAAGGAGCCAAAAAGCCATGATTCGTCCAATCGACTCTAATGAAGCGTATCCTTGGGCGTTGCTGCTGGATGCAGATCCTGAAAAAGCAGTCGTAGAAAGCTATCTATATAATAGCCAAACACTTGTTTATGAAGAAGCTGGAGAAATGATTGGTGTGCTAGTTTATCAAAATCAAGGCAACAACTGGGAGATTATGAATGTGGCCGTTTCTCCAGAAAAGCAAGGAATGGGCATTGGTCGTCAATTGCTGCAAGCTGCCGAAGAAGCGATCCTCAGTCAACACCTTGGGGCAAAACGGCCGATTGTAGTGATCAAAACTGGTAGTCTGCCCTCTGCAGCCCTGACTTTGTACCAAACGCAAGGCTATGTTGAAAAAGACCGGATGGAAAATTATTTCACCACTCACTATGCTGAACCGATTTTCGAAAATGGGCAGCAGTTGATCGATCAAGTTATTTTGGAAAAGCAGCTCTAATCCCATAGAGACAGTCTATGGCGATTTTAGGCTGTTTTTTTTATTGTTCTCGGAAATCGCTTTCTTCAAGCGGGGACTTACGGTAAAATAGATAGTATCAGAATAATAAAGGATTGAGGGAAATAAATGGCGATTTTAGTCTTTGATATGGGTGGTTCAGCAGTAAAATATGGCGTCTGGGCACAGGATTCTTTGGTGAGTAAAGGCAAATTTACTACACCAAGCACGTGGCAAGAAATGAAAGCCCAGTTGCAGCAAGTAAGATCAAGCGTAAACGAAGAGATCGAAGGGGTCGGGATCAGTGCTCCAGGTGCAGTCAATGCCCAAGAACGTCGAATCGACGGTATCAGTGCGATTCCTTATATCCATGGGTTTGACATCTACTCTGAACTCGAAGGAGTGTTTGGGGTACCAGTAACCATCGAAAATGATGCTAATTGCGCTGGGATGGCTGAATTCTATCAAGGAGCGGGCAAAGAGTATCAGCAAGCAGCTTTCGTTGTGATCGGAACAGGCGTTGGCGGTACCCTGTTTCAAAATGGTGAGCTAGTCCGTGGGGCACATTTATACGGCGGTGAATTTGGGTTGATGATTTTGGATCAAGGCAAAACATTTTCGCAACTAGGGACAGCGGTTCAGATGGCTTGGCGTTATTGTGATCGAATTGGTGTAGATCGAACCACAATTACCGGCGAAGAGGTCTTTCAACGTGCAGAAGATGGGGATGCCATTGCGATCGAGGAAGTCAATAAATTTTACCGCTATTTAGCGCAAGGACTATTCAGTATTCAATTTGCTTTTGATCCTGAAGTGATCATTATCGGTGGCGGTGTCAGTGCCAAAAATGGCTTGTTAGAAGAAGTGAATCAACGGTTGAAAAAAATGTTGGCAGATCAAGCTTTAAATGATTTTGTCCCACTGATCAAGCTATGTGACTATCGCAACGATGCCAATCTAGTTGGGGCGGCAGCCAATTTTCAAGCATTGTATCCACGAAATAGCCGCTAACATCTTGATGTAATGTTTTCAAACGTCCTTTTGACAAAAAATGAAGCAATTCGAAACGATCAAAAAGTAAGCAAAGGAAAAAAACTTTGCTTGCTTTTCTTTTTGTTCAAAAAAATGAAAAGCGATTCCATTATTGATGGAACAGTGTTTTAAAAACACCATTTTTTCCTAGTAAAAAAAATAAATTCTGAATAGATGAAATATTCTGATAATTCGTTGACATTTTCCAGATTTTTCAGTATATTGGATAACATATTCAGGGGAAGTGAAGGAGAGGAAAATTATGAAAAAGAAATTTGCGTTTTTGTTTGCGAGTTTGTTTTTGTTGACAGCATGTAGCGCTGGACCAACAGGTGGATCAACGGATGGCAGCGGGGCTGCTGAAGGTGGCAATAAACAAGAGGGAGATACCATCAAGATCGGAACCAACTTAGAGTTGTCAGGAGCCGTAGCTGCTTATGGGACGGCTGAAAAAGAAGGAATCGACTTAGCAGTAGAAGAAATCAATGCTGCCGGCGGTATTCTTGGAAAACAAATTGAAATTATTTCGAAAGATAACAAATCAGATAACAATGAAGCTGCAACGGTAGCAGCCAACTTAGCTACAAATGATAAAGTTGTAGCCATCATTGGTCCAGCAACTTCTGGTGCTACGAAAGCGGCTTTGCCTAACGTGACCAGAGCACAAGTATCAATGGTTACACCTTCAGGTACTGACGATGCGATTACTTATACTAGTGGGAAAGTGCAAGAATTTGCCTTCCGTTCTTGTTTCCAAGATAGCTTCCAAGGAACGATCTTAGCGAAATATGCGGCTGAAAATTTGGATGCATCAAAAGCCGTGATCTTGGGAGACAACTCAAGTGATTACGCAATTGGATTGACGGAAGCATTTAAAGAAAGTTACCCAGGCGAAATTGTCTTAGAAGATAACTTTACTGAAGGCGACAAAGATTTCCAAGCAGTTCTTACAAGAATCAAAGATGTCGACTTCGATGTCTTGTTCATTCCAGGCTACTACACAGAAGCTGGTTTGATCATCAAGCAAGCGCGAGAATTAGGAATTGATCAAGCAATCATTGGTGCCGATGGATTCGGTGATGAAAAAATGGTTCAAACAGCTGGTGCAGAAAATGTCAGCAATGTTTACTATACCGGTCACTTCTCTACCAAAGCACCAGCAAACGACAAAGTTGAGCCCTTTGTGGCAGCTTTCAATGAAAAGTATGGCAAAGAACCTTCTGCTTTTAATGCGTTAGCCTATGATGCAGTTTACATGATCAAACAAGCAATCGAAGATCAAAACTCAGCAGATTCATTGGCAATTGCAGCTGGTTTGTCTGAACTGAAAGACTTTGTCGGCGTGACAGGTGAAATCACAATGGATGAAAATCATAACCCTGAGAAATCAGCAGTTGTTTTAGGATTGACTGACGGGAAGGAAACCTCAGCAGACACTGTGGAACCTTAAAAACCTGTAGTTGTTTGGCAGTGAAAACTGGGACAGACCTGATGTGTTTGTCTCAGTTTCTTTTCTCTAATGAGAAGAACCATAATAAATGATATTGGAAGTGAGTATATGGAAATGATGATCCAACAATTGATCAACGGCTTGTTTCTAGGCAGTATCTACGCCTTGTTAGCGTTGGGTTATACGATGGTGTATGGCATCATCAAGCTGATCAACTTCGCCCACGGAGAAGTTTATATGATTGGTAGTTTTATCGGTTACTTTTTGATCAATCAATGGCAATTGGGCTTTTTCCCAGCGTTATTCATTTCGATGATCGCCAGTGCAGCACTTGGGGTAACGATTGAATTTTTAGCCTATCGTCCTTTGAGAAATTCCACGCGAATTTCGGCATTGATTACGGCAATCGGGGTTTCTTATTTTTTGCAAAATGTCATGATTTTTTTCTTTTCTGCCAATGTGCGCCCGTTTCCGCAAGCAATCGAACGAAAAACCTATTCCATCGGGTTTGTTCAAGTAAGTAATGTCCAGTTATTGATTTTGGCTGTTTCGGTTACCTTAATGATTCTCTTGCAATTGATCGTGAAAAAGACCCGTATGGGAAAAGCGATGCGTGCAGTAAGTGTTGATGCAGATGCAGCGCGTTTGATGGGGATCAATGTTAATCGAACGATTTCCTTTACCTTTGCCTTAGGCTCGGCTTTAGCTGCAGCTGGCGGGATGCTGATCGGTTTGTATTATAATTCCATTGATCCATCAATGGGGGTCGTTCCTGGTCTGAAGTCTTTTGTTGCGGCGGTTCTCGGCGGGATCGGGATCATTCCTGGTGCAGCTTTAGGCGGCTTTGTGATCGGTTTAGTGGAGACAGCAGCGACAGCGCTTGGTTTTTCTGATTACAAGGATGCTTTAGTGTATGTCATTTTAATAATTATATTGTTGGTTCGTCCAGCTGGGATCCTCGGCAAAAATATCAAAGAGAAAGTGTAGGTGGCAGAAATGAAAAAGAATTTACGTTACAACTTAATCTGGCTCGCTCTGGCAGCTATTCTTTATTTTGGATTATTTGCAGCCTACAATGGCGGAATGATTAATTTGTTCTCTGATGCGATCATCGTCAATATCGGAATCAATATCATCTTGGCAGTCAGTTTGAATCTAATCATCGGCTTTTCAGGGCAATTCTCCTTAGGACATGCTGGGTTTATGGCAATCGGTGCTTATGCTGGCGCGATCCTGTCGGCAAGCAATCCAACCTTTGGCGGCTTTTTAACTGGTTTACTGGTGGGGATGCTGGTTTCAGGTGCAGTCGCATTAGTGGTTGGGATTCCGACCCTCCGTTTAAAAGGCGACTATCTAGCGATCGCTACCCTAGGTGTGGCAGAGATCATTCGGATCTTGTTGGTGAACCTACGAGGCTTGACCAATGGTCCTGCTGGAATTTTCGGATTGCCCCAATTCAGTAATTGGCAGATCGTCTTTCTCTTTGCCGTTCTATCGATTCTTGTCGTTTCAAACTTTATCCATAGCGGACCAGGCAGAGCGACTTTAGCGATTCGGGAAGATGAGATCGCTGCAGAATCGATGGGGGTCAACACAACGAAATACAAGGTAATTGCATTTGTGATGGGGGCAGTGATGGCAAGCATTGCTGGTACCCTTTATGCCAGCTATCAGCAGTCGGTTTTCCCACGAGATTACGGTTTTATGAAATCGATCGATGTGTTGATCATCGTCGTTTTTGGAGGGCTTGGGAGTACCACAGGAGCGGTTGTTTCGGCAGTAGTGCTAGGAATCTTAAACATGTACTTGCAAGGCTTCTCTGATTTGCGCATGATCATTTATGCATTGGCTTTGATCATCATCATGATCTTTAAACCAAGCGGACTTTTAGGGACCTGGGAATTCTCCGTAAAAGGACTGTTGGACAAATTTAGAAAAAAGGGGGATGACAACGATGCCTCTATTAGAAGTTAAAAGCTTAACGAAAAACTTCGGTGGTTTAGCTGCTGTTTCTCATGTAGACCTCCATCTAGATACCAATGAGCTGGTCGGGTTGATTGGACCAAACGGTGCCGGCAAGACAACGCTCTTTAACCTCCTGACAGGTGTTTATGAGCCTAGTGAAGGCGAAGTGCTTTTTGAGACCCAAGGTAAGCCAAAACGTTTAAATGGCGTGAAGCCTTATAAAATCGCGGATTTAGGCCTTTCAAGAACCTTCCAAAATATTCGCTTGTTTAAAAACTTGACCGTAATGGATAACGTCTTGATCGCTATGAACAGTAAGCATAAAGAAGGACTACTGACGAGCATCTTGCGTTTGCCAAAGTATTACAAAAACGAAGAATCCATGAAGAAAAAAGCCTTAGAGCTGTTACGGATCTTTGATATGGATGGCAAAAGCCAAACGTTAGCGAAAAATTTGCCTTATGGCGAGCAACGCCGTTTAGAGATTGTACGCGCATTGGCTACAGAGCCAAAAATTTTGTTTCTTGACGAGCCGGCAGCGGGGATGAATCCTCAGGAAACAACAGAACTGACAAAGCTGATCTATAAGATCCAAAAAGATTTTCAATTGACGATCCTCTTGATCGAGCATGATATGAGTTTGGTCATGGAAGTGTGCGAACGGATCTATGTACTGGAATACGGGCAAGTCATCGCCCACGGTGAACCAGAAGAGATCAAAAACAATCCACGGGTAATCGAAGCCTATCTAGGAGGGGAAATCTGATGCTGGAAATTCAAAATTTAAGTGTTCACTACGGCATGATCCAAGCAGTTCATGATGTTTCCTTCCACGTCAATCAAGGAGAGATCGTTTCGCTGATTGGTGCCAATGGTGCCGGAAAAACCACGATTTTACGGACGATTTCTGGATTGATCCGTCCTTCAAAAGGCTCCGTCACTTTTGAAGGAAAGCAAATTGAGAAAGAAGCACCGCAAAAAATCGTCGCAAACGGTTTGTCGCAGGTGCCAGAAGGGCGGCACGTCTTTTCCGGTTTGACGGTTCAAGAAAACTTAGAGATGGGCGCCTTCTTGCGTAAAGACAGTGGTGTCAAAGAAGACTATGAACAAGTTTACCGCAAGTTTCCTGTATTGAAAGAACGCCTCTCGCAAGATGCGTCGACATTATCTGGCGGTGAGCAGCAGATGTTGGCAATGGGGCGGGCATTGATGTCAAAACCGCGCTTGCTTTTGCTGGATGAGCCATCGATGGGCTTGGCGCCAATTTTTATCAAAGAAATTTTTTCCATCATTCAAGAAATCAAGCAGCAAGGAACGACTGTGCTGCTGATCGAACAAAATGCGAAAATGGCTTTATCGATTGCCGATCGCGGCTATGTATTAGAAACCGGGAAAATCGTTTTAGAAGGTACCGGAGAAGAATTACTAGCAAGTGATGAAGTTAGAAAAGCGTATCTAGGAGGTTAAACAATGAGCGTAAGTGATTTTATGACGAAGACGGTCATCACCGTCGATTCACAAACACCGATCTTTGATGCAATAGATGTGATGAAGCAGCACGATATCCATCGTCTACCTGTCGTTGATGATGGCAAATTAGTAGGGTTGATCACGGAAGGAACGATCGCTGAAGCAACCCCCTCAAAAGCGACAAGTTTAAGTGTTTATGAAATGAACTATCTCTTAAATAAAACGACAGTCGCTGATATCATGTTGAAAAAAGTGACTACGATTGAACCAGATGCACTATTAGAGGACGCCATTTCCGTCATGCGTAGTGAGAACGTGGGGGTTTTACCAGTCATGGATGATGATGCCTTAGTGGGAATCATTACCAACAATGATATTTTCGATGCCTTTTTGAAAATCACTGGGTACCACGATGGTGGAACACGAGTGTCCATTGAGATCACGGATGACCATGTGGGTGTTTTAGCAGACGTGACGAAACTCCTTGCGGATCATCAGATGAGTATTTTGACGATTGTGGTAAATCGGATGGCACTAAAAACAGTTGTTGAGATCCAAGTAGAATCACGGCAAGTCGCAGCAATCGAGAAAATTTTAAGCGATGCAGGCTATACCGTGACGAGTGCTGTCTTGACGAACCAGAAGTGATCTAAGAAAAAGTAGCTGATCGTAAAGATTGGCTACTTTTTTTATTTCCAGAAGAGATTTTCTTTTTCTTTTGTTGCTTTTCTGTTAAAATAGGAAGGTGCTGTAAAGAAAGAGGTGCAACCATGTCTAAGAAAAATAAAGATATCGAAGTACGTATTGAAGAAACAACAAAAGCCATTCATGGCAAAGACTATACCGTCAATGAATTATTCATCGGAAAAAAACGCATTGGTGAGATTTTAACAACTGGACCAAAAGAATTTCAAAGCTTTTTAGGGGATGAAGATCTAGGTTCGAGCAGAAGCTTAGAAGCTGCAATCGAGATGATTATTCGTCAATGGAATTTACATGAATAATTTCTAGAAAAATTTACTTTTTGCTCTTGCAATTTGTTATCTTTTTCGGTATTATAACTATTGTCAGGTTTGAGAAAAACCTTTTGGAGGAGTAGCGAAGTGGCTAAACGCGACGGACTGTAAATCCGTTCCTTAGGGTTCAGTGGTTCGAATCCACTCTCCTCCACCATTATTGGGGTATAGCCAAGCGGTAAGGCAACGGACTTTGACTCCGTCATGCGTTGGTTCGAATCCAGCTACCCCAGTCAAAGAGATACGTAGAAAAAAACAGCAAGCACTCTTGCTGTTTTTTTGTTATTTAAAAAGAATCGTGTTTTTTTATAAGTACTTAAAGAAACAGGAGGCTGATATGGAAGAAGCCACTTTCAACAAGCTAGTTTCTACGAAATTGAAAAAAGCAATGGTTGCTTTGGGGCATTTCTATGAAACAGGTATGGAGTGGAACGGAAAATCACAGTCGATTCTTTCACAGAAATTTCTTTCAGAGAATTTAAAATATTTGGGCATTTTTGGTTCTGTTTGGTATACTTAGGCAAATCAGTTCCTTTGAGAGAACCATTTTATAGCATGAGAAACGAGCGATGACAGGAATATTGCCGATTTTCGGAAGTGATAACTTTACTAGATGGGGGCTTAACGAAGATGGGAAATGAAACGACTTGGGAGAACACAGACCGCCTTTATCTGTTGTGTCAACCAATCATGCAGGTAAAATCGCTAAGTCAGCAAGAGGTGAATGGCTATGAAGTCTTGCTACGTAGCGAGAAGAACAACCGATTTCCACAGCAAGAATTCAGCACAATGATTCAAACTGAAAGTGGCAATCAGCAATTGATGAGATGGTATGCCAAGGAATTGCGGCGTTTATGCAAAAAAAAGCCGGAAACCCGCTTTAGTGTCAATATACATCCACAACAGCTGCTGTGGCAGTCTACGTGGTCCTTTTTTGAAACGATGGCTGTTTATAAGGCGCAGTTGCAGATTGAATTGACGGAACACCCCGTACGCATACAGCAAGAGTCATTTGATTTGTCTGTAGCCATTGCAAAAATTAAAGCTTATGGTTATGTGATTGCGGTCGATGATATCGGTTGCGGACAAAATACCCTCTCGTTGGTCTTTGCCAATCTTGCCAGCGTTGATTGTTTGAAATTTTCGTTGTTACCGTTTATTCAGCTTGATGAGGAGATTGGCTTCAGCTTTTTGGCTTGTTGGTTGAAGGTTGCCCAAAAATATCAGCTTGAGCTGATCGTTGAAGGGATCGAGAACCGCGAAAAAATGGTCCAGTTGCTTGAGATGGGGGTGCATTTGCAACAAGGATATTTATGGTCTAAAGGAGAGCGATTGTGATGGAATGTTAGAACGAGGCGTGCTTTTGGCGTTTGGTTTGCCGCTGATGATTGCCAGTTTACTGGTGACCGCAGATGTTTTTGTACGAAGTGTGCAAAAAATATCGGTTTCTCGTCCATTTAAGTATTTTATTATTGGTATTCTGACGTTTACGCATTTGTATTTTATTCTTTCTTTTTCAATGAATTCAGTTGGGTTTATCTGTTATCAATACACAACTGCTTTTATTGCGAGTCATTTTTTCTATGGTGATCGTGGCAAGATCTTGATTTTGATAACGCCGTGTATGGTCGTCTTTTATTTGTGGTTTGTCGGTTTTTCTGATGTGGGTAAAGCTTTTTATCTTCCATTATTCGGAGTGGGGATCTTTGTCCTTGATTTTCTTTTATCAAAAGTCAAGCTGATCCGTCCGCAACAGCAATTTTATATGATGTATTTTTTGACCTGCCTGCTCTCACCGCGTTTTTCGATGCTAGTCCATCATACGACGACCTATGACTGGGAAGCTATGCTGGCAGTATTTGTTGGTTCTTTCGTGCTGCTAGGAAGTTTTATGTGGTTGCATCGATTGATTGAGGGGCAAGAATACCAAGTACTGGCAGAGCTGGCGAATAGTAAGATCGATGCGTTGACCGGCTGCTTCAACTATGGGACCTATAACCAGGATCTGCTTCAAGCCGTTTCACAGAAAAAGACTGTGACGATCGCCATGATTGATCTCGATCACTTCAAAAAGGTCAACGACCGTTATGGTCATATCGCCGGAAATGAGTTGTTGAGAACCTTTGCCTCACGGACGACTACTTTTTTAGAGGCGCATTTTGCCGAGACCTATTCCTTTTATCGTTATGGCGGCGAAGAGTTCTGTCTCGTGATCGAAGGGGATGTCAAAGAACGGACCGTAGCTGCAATGACGACGCTGTGTCAAACCATTTCCAGCAGTATGTTTCCTGTGGCTAATTTTGAAAAAGGGACGATGTCTTTGTCTTGCGGCGTTGAAGCGAGCACCGTTTGTCATGGGGATATCTTGGCAGCCGTCGAAAGAGCCGATCAAGCACTCTATCTCGCAAAACAAAGTGGCCGAAATCGGGTGTGCACCTTGCCTGAGACGTAAAAAAATAATGGAAAAATAATTTACACAAATTCACAAAGAATTAAATTTTTATGCACAAAAAGTTAGTAATAATAAAGAAATAATGTTATTTATTTACAAAATATACATTTTGATTATTTTATTTATCTTGAGAATCTTCGCATATCAACAAAAAGATTGAAACTATGTATAATTTCTGGTAAATTATTCTAAATCAAGAGTGATAAAAACTGTCAATAATAAATAGTGATCCTTACTTGATGCTTTGTCCGCTTTTCCAATGAAATGTCTCTGGAATTGTCCCGTCGAATCAGCAAGTAAGGGTTCTTTTTTTTAGAAAGGAAGCACAGGAAATGGCAAATACGCTGGTTGTCAATACACTCGCAAATTTAGGCGCAATTATCATCAATATTTATTTGTTATTCAAAATCAGTGATGGCTTCGTAGGTCAAGGGACATTCAAAGCGAAACAGATCGCAGCGGCGATTGCTTGTGAAACCGTGGTGGGGATGCTGATGATGAATTTCTCTTACGTCGTATACGAAACGCGATTTGACCTGCGCTTTTTACTTTACGCTTTTTCCATGAAATATCTGGGGTGGAAGGTGACCGTACCGACGATGGTCAATCTAGCGTTAGGGCGTTTCTTGTTTGAAGTATCAAAATCTTCTTGGCTGAACTTATATCTTACGTTTTTTTTGATGGTGACACTGACATTTCTGCATGCCTGGGCCAAACGGCGATTTACTGACAAACAAGAGTTGTTCCTATCAATAACCTACTTGATCGCTATCTCCTTTCTTTTTGGTTTTTATTTGACGGGTGATATTCAAAAAACGACCCTAATTTATATAGTTTATGGCATTCTCGCCTATACGTTGGCGTTTTTCCTTTACTCGATAGTAAATGATATGCAGCGCATTTTGGCATTGGTCAAAATCGATGATCTTACGCAGTTGAATAACTTCCGTAAGTTTCAAGATGACCGCCAACGCCTAGATACGACCGATGTGGACTTATCGATCGCTTTGATCGATATCGATCATTTCAAAAATTACAATGACCGTTACGGACACCGTGCCGGGGATGTGATTTTGCAAGAAATCGCTCGTATTTTTTCGACCTACTGTACGGCGAGCAATCCGGTCTATCGCATCGGTGGGGAAGAGTTTGCGATCTTGATCCAAGGAGACGCACAGGCTGCTGCTTATCTCCTTGAAAAAATTCAAAAGCGCATCCGTTACCAAGAAATCATCTTGGATGCCGGTGATTCGGTCAGCATCACGTTGTCGATTGGGATCGCACAACGGCAAAGGGGTGAGTTGCTACAGCAAACGCAAGAACGTGCCGATCAAGCATTGTATCGAGCCAAGCGCAGCGGTCGCGACCAACTCTGTCTTTACTGATGGGGTTGGCTTCTTTTCTTTTTTTATTTTCAAAAATACTACCTTAAATGAGGGGCGCATATGGAAAATAGTTTAATCATGATTCCTTCGCTAGAACCGGACCACAAACTGCTGGCTCTGGTGGAGAAAATTCGTTTGCATAACCAGCACCTGCCGATTTTGGTCGTGGATGATGGCAGTGGGGCAGCTTATCAGCCCGTCTTTTCGGCATTGGAACAGAAGTTTGGTTGTCAGGTTTTGACCCATCCAAAGAATCAGGGAAAAGGCGCAGCCATCAAAACCGCTCTCATTGAAGTGCTGACAAACCAGCCAGCTGTTGAATTTATGGTGACCATTGATTCGGACGGCCAACATGAGTATACCGATATGATGGCTTGCTTAGCAAAGGCCCAAGCCCATCCGGACAGTATTATTTTAGGGACCCGATCCTTTGGCAAAGAAGTGCCTTTGCGGAGTAAGTTCGGCAACATTTTGACCCGAAATATCCTACGTTTAGCGACTGGTCTTGCCATCGAGGATTCGCAGACGGGCTTAAGGGTTTTCCCTCGGAAATTCATGACAGATTTGTTGGCGATCTCAGGTGAGCGCTTTGAATATGAAACGCGGATGCTGATCGAAGCCCAGAAACGGGGGTGGCCGATTCTCTCGCAACCGATCGCCACCATCTATATTGAAGAAAATGCCTCTTCCCATTTTCGGGTCTTGGCAGATTCCGTCGCTATCTATAGCGTCTTTTTGAAGTATTTGTTTTCATCTGTGGTCTCCTTTTTTGTCGATGTGATCGCTTATGCGTTATTGATCCATTTCTTGTCTGTCATCAATCTGTCCTCCATCGTGATCGCTTCGTTGGGTGCCCGATTGATTTCGGCGATCGTCAATTACTACATCAATCGCGAGCTTGTTTTTGGTCAACGGACAAAGAACAGTATGCTGCAGTATTTTTTATTGGTGATCGTACAGATTTTGCTGTCCTCTTTTCTCGTCTACCTGATTTATTTGATCCTACCGATCGGAGATTCTGTGTTGTTAAAAATAGGCGTCGATTGCCTGCTCTTTTTCTTTAGTTACCATGTGCAAAAAAATGTCATCTTTAAGGAGTGATTGAGATGGAACAAAAACGTTTGCCTTGGGCGAAAAAAGTCGTTTACTTTCTGGCGTTTGTCTTTTCGCTGATCTATTTATCATGGCGGGGGCTGTATACATTGCCATGGCACGAGTCTTGGTTTGCCTTGCTGTTTGGTTTGCTGCTTTGGGGCAGTGAGATCGTATCGAACTTTACGGGCTTGCTGTTGATTTGGAACAAAAACAAAGCAAAGCCCTTTGAAAAACCGGTCGTGCCAGAAGCCGACTATCCGGCGATCGATGTGTTGATTGCTACTCATAATGAAGAAGTGCCGCTTTTATTAAAAACGGTCAATGCGGCAGTTCATATGAAATACCCCGATCCCAAAAAAGTTCACATCTATTTGTCAGATGACACCAACCGTCCAGAGGTCAAAGCACTGGCAGATAAATTTGGCATCGGCTATATCGGATTGATCGGCAATCAGCATGCCAAGTCAGGCAATCTCAATCATGCATTATCAAAAACCAATTCGCCGCTAGTGGCGACCTTTGATGCAGATATGATTCCTTACTCAGATTTTTTGCTGGAAACAGTGCCATATTTTGTGGCAAATCAGCAGGAACGCCGCAATGACCAGACCATCAAACCGTTGGGCTTTGTTCAAACACCGCAAAGTTTTTACAACGCGGATCTTTTTCAGTACAATCTTTTTTCAGAAGCGGCGATCCCTAACGAGCAGGACTTCTTTTCCAGAGAAGTCAATGTTTTGAACAACGCCCATGATACCGCTATTTATACAGGTTCTAATACGGTGATTGCACGAGAAGCGATCGAAGCCGCTGGCGGATTTCCGACGGACACGATCACGGAAGATTTTGAATTAGGCGCCTTGATCAATTGCCAAGGTTATCGCAGTTTATCAACACTGCAGCCAATGGCCAGCGGTCTGTCTCCAATTGATATCCCAAGTGCCTTAAAGCAGCGGATTCGCTGGGGAAGAGGAGTGGTCCAAAGTGTCCACAATCTCCATCTTTTTAAGAATAAGACGTTGTCTTTGGCGCAAAAAATGGTTTTCTTAAACAGCTATTTGTATTGGTGGTCGTTTCTACGACGGCTACTATTTATTTTCGCGCCGATTTTGTACACCGTCTTTAATGTAAGGGTCGTAGAGACAAACTTTTGGGTCTTGCTGCTGTTTTGGCTGCCAAGCTATACGTTCTTGCATTTGGCGATGCAGGATTTGAGCAGTGATATTCGAACGCAGCGTTGGGGCGAGATCCAGGAAACGATTTTTGCACCTTACCTAGTGATTCCTGTCTTTTTGCAAGCCATTGGCATCAAAGAGACCCGCTTCAAGGTGACTAATAAAGCAGCAACTCAGTCTAAAAAAGACTTGTTGTTTGTGGTGCCGCATTTGTTGCTGTTGATTTTGACGATTATCGGCTTAGTGAAGTTTAATTACGGCAAATTCGGCTCAGAGATTTTCTACGGCAGTGTGTTGACCTTTTGGCTGCTGACCCATTTCTTTAACTTAACCTTTGCGGTCTTATTTTATCTCGGTCGTCCGATTTATCGAACGACGGAACGGTTCAGAGCCCATTATCCTGTTGAAGTTTCCGACCAAGACGCCAGCTATTCTTTGATGACAGAAAATATCTCAGAAAATGGCTTGTCCTTCGTTTCTGACGTTCCTCTTTATTTTCCGCCAGATGCGCCGCTGACTTTTAAAATCACCCGTAATGGCTACCAAGCAGAGATGACTGGAAATATTGTCCGCGTCTTTTCAGGCAAGGATCGTTGGGTCTATGGCGTTGCTTTAAACCAGTTGACAGAAAAAGATTACTTAGCCTATCTGCAGATCATTTATGATGGCTTCAATCAAAGCCTGCCGGTTCTGCGGGATCCGTGGATGACCTTCTTTGACAGTCTTTTTGAAAATCTCGGTAAGCATCTGCTGCAAGCCAAACAAAAGCCATTGCCGCCTCAACGAGTGCCCATACTGACCATTGATCAAAAATGGCACTTTGATGAAGGAACCTATGCGGTCACAATATTTGGTTTTGATCAGTTCACGTTGGCAAAAACAGAGGAGGTCGAGATGCCGGTCCATCTAAACTTACCGATCAGTAATCTTGTGCTTCACGCTGAAAAAGCGACGCTTCAGCCAAAAGAAAATCAAGTGATATATCAAGTAAGCAATCTTTCAGAGCTGCGTTCCACAGTAGCCCTCCAAGAATGGGTAGACAGCTTGCTGAGAAAGGAGGCAGACGATGATCGAGATCCTGCTGCGATTTAGTCTATTTGGTTTATCATTAGCTGGCTATGCCTATCTTTTTGTACGAGTTTGCCATTTTCCTAAACACATCAGCTGGATCGCTGCTTGCTGTTTGCCGATCCTCGTTCTTTCCTTTGTCGCATATGGTCCCAAAGGATGGTTGTTCTGGGGGGCCTGGGTTTTATTTGGTCTTGGCTTACTATTATGCGTTTGGCGTTTTTGGCAGGAGCGCTATCAGGTGCATTGGGGCTTGCAAGAGCCCATCATGCTGTGGTTTTACGGCTATTTTGCTTTGTTCGTTTTAACATTGCTTCACAGTCATTTGACCCACTATGACAACTTCTCCCATTGGGCGACGATCGTTAAATTCCTTTATACGCAGGGACAATTGCCAACGGCAGCCGATGCCATCATCAGTTTTACTTCCTATCCTTTAGGCAGCTCGCTATTTGTTACTTATACAGCGATCATCGTTGGCTATCATGAGAATGTCTTGCTGATTGGTCAATTGATTTTGATTTTCTGTAGTCTGTATAGTTTTTTTGCGATTATTCGTGATCCGAAAAGAAAGCTGGCTTTTGTCTTGGTCTTCACCAGCATGGCCGTATTCAATTATTTTAATATTGCGATTCGAATGAATAATTTGCTGGTAGACTTCATTCTTCCCGTTTTAACTTTGGCAGGCATCGCCGGGTTATTTTCCTTAAAAGGCAAAGTGCTGCCTTCAATCAGCTACTTTCTTTTGATTGGTGCCTCTCTTGATTTGGTCAAAAATAGCGCCGTCTTTTTTCTGCTGATTTTAGGCGGCTATTTACTAGTCTGCTTATGGCAAGCTTCGATTCGTTGGCGACAACGACTAGGATTGATGATTGTAGGGTTAGCTACCATTGGGCTATCTGTCCTGCCGGCGATTCTTTGGAACTTGCATGTCAAAGCGAATTTTCCAAAATCGAAGCATGAAGTCAGCGTGACCGCTTATAAACAGATTTTTGGTGAAAAGGATTCGCAGATACTGCAGCAGATTACGGATGTTTTTGTCAAAACCATCACGGATATTGCGACGATCTCCACGCAAGGGATTCTCTTGATCCAGGTCATCCTGTTGGGCAGTTGGCTATTTGTCCGATTTATCATGAAAAAACGCAATCCATTTTTAAAAGAACTGCTGTTGATCGATGGTATCATTGTGGGATATTATTTAGGAATCTATGCCATGTTCTTGTTCTCGATGCCCACTGATGAAGCACTGTCTTTGGCAGGGTTCGATCGCTATGCCTCAAGCATCGTGATTTTAGCACTTGGCTTAATGACCTTTTTCATGGTCCGAGGCATTGATCATTTGTATCATGAACAAGCAATCGACCGGCGAAACTACCGTAGTTTTGCCAGCTTGACCACGAAAAAAATCTATCAGTACAGCACCTTGATTCTGTTATTTTTTGCGACATTGCTGATCCTTTCAGAAAATAATGGCATGCGTTATACCAATCGTGAATATGCTGCTTCGATTCCAGCACAAGTTTCAGCCGTTACTGGCGATCACTTTGACCTAAACGAGAAAAAATATTTGGTGGTCAGTACTAACAAAGAAGCAGTAGATAGCTACTTAGTTGGCTATGTCGGCAAATATTACTTGTTTTCACCCAATGTCGATGGCCGAGAGAATTTCCTCTTATCAGATGCAGATTTTCGAACGCTACTAAAACAATACGATGAAGTCGTCGTCTTAGAAGAGCACTATACCTTTAATGCCATGACGAAGAAGCTAACAGGCAAGACCTTTGCCCCAGGCGTATATTCGGTGGCGGAGATTTTGGGGCGTTAAGGGAAGGAATTGCTCAAGCGTGTCTCGTTATTAGAGAATCAAAAGTTAAAATACCAATGAAACAGACGTATCGTTTGTTCATTGGTATTTTTTTTCTGTTCCCACTGAGTAATATCCTCTATACTATGAAAATACCAAAAGATATGTAAATAATCTGGATTAAACGAAAGGGTACACATGAATAAAAAAACGGCGCAATATTTTCAGTGCCTATGATTTACTGTAATCAATGCAGTAAAAGTAAGTGTTTTCATTTTTTTGAGAAAAAGCTACCATTAGAAATGTAGACGAGGTGAAAGTTTCATGATCAGTGAACGGGAAAAAGCAATTATTCGATATCTCTTAGAGAATGGACCAACAACGGTTGCTAAAATTGGGTTGCATATGTCGCTTTCGCAAAAGACAGTTTCGCAATCGCTAAAGAGAATTGATGAATTTTTGCAGGAAACAGCAATAAGGCTTGTTCGCAAACCTAGAGTAGGTGTATTTCTTGATGGCGATTCAGCTGAAATTCTAAAGTATCTTGATGGGAACGAGGAATCAAACTTACCGACGAGCAAAAAAGATCGTATTCAGTTTCTTTGCTTTGAAATACTGAAACAAAAAACGTATTTTACGCGTCAACAACTGCAAGATGCACTCTACATCAGTAAATCAACTTTAGAAAATGACATGGGGCAGGTAAGCGAGATCTTTCGTCATTTTAACGTTACGATTGAAGTTTTACCGGGGAAGGGTTCCTTTTTGAATTTGTCAGAACAAGAAAAACGTCGTTTAGCATTTGATTTGATCTACTATTTCTGGGGTGGAAATTGGAAAATAACACAAGAGCAGCAACGCTATTTGCATTCGATTCAAGGAATTCCTCAGTTTGTTAATGATTTTATTGACCTGACAAAAATTTCTTTAGTTGATACGCTCTTACAAGAGTATTTGAAAAAAGAACAAATTACGCTTAATGATGCTGCCTATCACTCACTATTGCTTCATCTAATCATCATGATTGATCGGGTCAAAGAGAAGAATTATCTGACTTTCGAAGAAAGAAGCCATCCTTTGATGGAGAATAGAGCTTTTTATCGATTTATCGCATCAATAGAAGAAACGTTTTCTCTGTCGTTGCCAGTTTCGGAAGTTCATTATATTTCGCTTCATATCTATGGGGATTCGTTGATGAAGAAGAATGACTCCGATGATTTGCTTGATGAAACGATACGAAAATTGATTCATGAGACGATCTCCCTACGCAATGAAAGTCTTTTGTTAGGATTGGTATCACATATCAAAGAAGCTATTTATCGCATTCAAAAAGGATTAGTCATTCATAACCCGTTTCTAAATGATGTGAAGAAGAATTTCCCTTTGTCTTTTGAGGAAGCGCTTCGATTAGCTCATGCCTTAAATTGGCAGTTTTCGATTTCGATCCCCGAAGATGAGGTTGCTTTTCTGGCCGTACACATCCAAGTGATGAAAGAACAGCGAGAAGAAAAACAACCGCAGAAAGTGAGTGTCTTATTAGTTTGTAGCAGTGGGAAAGGCACTTCACAACTATTAGCTGCTCGCATTCGGAGAAATTATGAGCAAATCGATATTTCCAGAATTCTTTCTATTCAAGAGTTGATTCAGACCAATATTTATGAGGACTTGATTTTATCGACAGTGGATTTAAAAATCGATTCGATTCCAACAATCAATGTTTCACCTGTACTGAATAAAGATGAGCAGCGAAAAATAGAAACCTTTTTAAAAAATGTCGAAGAAAAGCAAAATGGTTCTTTCAGTCAGTTTGCGAAACTGATTCACGAGGACTTGATTTTTTTAGATCATCATTTTGAAAATTATCAAGAGGTGATTACATTTATTGGAGAGCAGTTGGTTACTCGTGGGTATGTGATCGAGGAAATGATTGATTCTTCCCTAAAAAGGGAACAGCTTTCCTTTACTTCTTTTGGACGATTCGCAACGCCTCATGGGACGCCAGAATACGTGAAAAAATCAGCGATTGTATTTTTACGTCTTAATAATGAGATCCACTGGGGAGAAACAAAGGTGAAATATGTCTTTTTCATCTGTATCAAGGATGAAACTGTACAAGACCTTGAGGAAATCTATGACACGATGCTTAATGTGATGGAATCAGATGAACGAACCTTCCTCCTTAAAGGGACGAAAGATGAATTAAAAAAGTATTTACAAGGGGGAACATAAAATGAATATAGAAACACTACTACCTTTTGAACATATTGTTCTTGGTCTAGAGGCAACCACTAAAGAAGAAGTGGTCCGTCAATTAGCAAAAATATTAGTAATTGAAGGAATCGTTCAATCCGAAAATGAGTATGTTCAATCAGTCATGGAAAGAGAAGATCACTCGACCACAGGAATAGGCAATAATATAGCTATCCCTCATGGAAAAAGTCGTGCAGTTTCTGAACCCGCAATCGTTTTTGCTCGGTTAAAGGCACCATTAGAATGGCAATCTTTAGATGATGAACCGGTAACGGTTGTGATTATGCTTGCTATTCCTGAAGAACATCAAGGAGACACCCATTTACGGATTTTATCAGAAATTGCCATGAAATTGATGGATGAAGACATCACAGAAGCGCTGAAAAGCGAAACAGATAAAGAGATTATCGCGAAATTATTAAGCGAATAAAATGGAGAAAAGGGGAAAGACGAATGAAGAGAAAAATTATTGCAGTAACGGCGTGTGCCACAGGAGTTGCTCATACCTTTATGGCGGCACAGGCGCTAAAAAAAGCAGCAGCGAAACGTGGCGATTTAATCAAGGTTGAGACACAAGGAGCAACAGGTATCGAAAATGAATTGAACGAGCGGGATTGTCAAATTGGGGAAGTCGTGATTTTTGCCGTTGATACGAAAGTGAGAAATGAGGAGCGTTTCAATGGCAAAATGATTCTCAAAGTCCCGGTAGCAGCCCCTATAAAAAACGCAGAAAAAGTAATTGAAGATGCATTAAAGCTGATTGATCAATAAAGAGGAGGAAAATCAGATGAAAAAGTTGGCAAGTGAAATGAAAAATCATGTTTTAACAGGAATATCTTATATGATTCCTCTAGTGATTGCCGGAGCAGTTATCATGGCGATTTCTCGAGTAGGTGGATCAATATTTGGGATTGTTGATATTTGGGACGCCTCTCATGGAGAAAGTGCGAATACGATTATCCGATTACTCCATAGTTTAGATGGATTCGGTGGCATTGCGTTAGGACTGATGTTTCCCGTAATATCGGCATTTATTGCTTATTCGATTTCCGATAAGCTAGGGATTGCCCCTGGTCTTGTTGGAGGTATGTTAGTAAAAGACATTAACGCAGGCTTCTTAGGCGCAATTGTTTCAGGGTTGATCGCTGGGTACATCTGCTTGTGGATCAAAAACCATATCAAACTGCCAAAATCGATGGCATCGGTAGTTCCAGTGTTCTTAGTTCCTGTTTTAGGTACTTTAGTCACTGTCCTACTTGTGAACTATGTGATCGGTACACCATTTGCAGCTATCAATGTGGGCTTAGAGTCATGGTTGAACGGATTGAGTGGCGGAAATGCGGTCGTGATGGCGGCAGTTGTAGGGGCAATGGTTGGATTTGATCTTGGAGGGCCAGTAAATAAGGCAGCTGTGACAACCGCGATGGCTTTATTGACAAGTAACGTTTATGCACCAAACACTGCAGCACAAGTGGCGATTATCATTCCGCCAATTGGTTTAGGATTAGCGACTGTTTTTGCAAAGAATAAATACAATAACGAACTAAAAGAAGCAGGAAAATCGTCGATCATTATGGGACTAGTAGGTATTTCAGAAGGAGCGATCCCATTTGCGGTGGAAAATCCACTAAAAGTGATCCCAGTGAATATGATTGGTTCAGCGATTGGTTCTGCAATGGCTGTAGGTCTAGGAGCGGTCAATACAGCGCCAATCTCTGGTTTTTATGGTTGGTTCACCGTAGAAAAATGGCCACTGTATGTTTTATCGATTGCTACTGGCTCATTATTCATTGCGATTTGTACAAGCTTCCTACGTTCAAAAGATGCGGGGAAAGAAACAGATGCCACGATGGAAGAGTTTGACGAAGCGGCTTGGGAAGAGCAGTGGGAAGCATAGCTATGACAAATGTACACATAGTAAACCACACCCATTGGGATCGTGAATGGTATTTTACTTCGATGGACTGTGTCGTTTTGAGTGACCAATTATTTAGTGATGTACTAAAAGAACTAAAGAGGCAACCGACTGCTTCTTTCGTGCTAGATGGACAACTGTCTATTCTGGACGATTACTTAGAACTCTATCCTGAGCGCTTGACTGAGGTCAAAGAGTTGATCGCCAATGGTCAATTGTTCATCGGTCCTTGGTACACCCAAACAGATGCCTTTTTCGCTTCTGGTGAGTCCATCATTCGAAATGCCATGATTGGTATATTTGATAGCAAAAAATATGGCAGCTATATGCCGATCGGCTATTTGCCAGATACATTTGGTTTTAATGCTCAAATGCCAACCATATTGAACGAAGTTGGACTTGATAACATTATCTTTTGGCGAGGCATCGATTTAGGGGAACAGGTCAAATCCCCTTACTTTAAATGGACGAGTTTAAGTGGGCGAGGTTCACTGTATGCGGTGAATTTTCCTCAAGGATATGGTGCACAGCAGCAATTGGAGCCAACGAGCAGTTATGTAGATGGCAGACTCGATAGAGGTGTTGATTTTATTAAGAGCTACGCGAATGAACCTGAAATCTTGATTCCAACTGGAAATGATCAGTTAGGCATTGTTTCTGCCATAGAAGAAAAACTAACGAAAATCAATCAGCTTGGAAAATACAAGTATCAATTGAGCACCTATCCAGCATTTATGGAGATCGTCCGTCAAAAAGAACTGGAAGTTTATCAAGGAGAGTTTCGTGCACCGGTTTTTGCACGGGTTCACAAAACGATTGGTTCTGTACGAATGGATCTGAAACGTGAGATTTTTCGATTAGAAAACAAATTAGTTTTAGAAATTGAACCAATGTTAGTTATTGCGAAAGATTTAGGGATCGAATTAAGCAATCGCTTGCTAATGAAAGCATGGAAAAAGTTATTTGAATGTCAAGCCCATGATAGTTTGGCAGGCTGTGTATCAGATAGTGTTGCACAAGATATCAGTCATCGGGTAAAAGAAATCAGTGAGATTTGTGAGAGCATTGAAAATTTGATTTTAAAAAGAATCAGTGAAGGACTCGCTTTACAAGCCAACCAATTTCTGATTCTTCATCCAACACCAGTGCCATTTCAAGGAGAGAAATTAGTTAAGATCGTATCCAGAACCAACAATATCAAGGTTATTGGAGCTGATTCATCTGTACTTGAAGCAGTGTATATCCCAAGCAGGAAAAATATTATGGAAGAAACTCCGGCTGGCAACCGTTTTATTGAAGAAGAGGGGTATTATCTGTTAACCGTTCAAGTGACCTGTGCCTTTTCAGGCCTTGGTTATCAAGTCCTTACATTTGAAGAGCAAGAGACAACTCCCGATTCGTCTTTAGATCAAAACACATGGATTAGAAATGGAAAATACATGCTTTCCTTTGAAGACGGCCATCTGATTTATTCAGATGGAAAACAACAGATCGTGGATTTCTTGTCGATCATCGATGATAGTAATGCCGGTGATACGTATGACTATTCGCCTATTTTGAATGATCAACCGATAACGCTTCGTTTTGCCAGCTGCAAAGGGAAGCAAGAAACATTGGCTTTGGAAGGAAGTTTACAGCTACCGTATACGATCGAAGAACGGATGAAAGGAATCGCCACCAAAACATTCGCTTATACATTGACCCTCCAACTGACAAAAAATGGTGAGGTAAACGCAAAGCTACGTTTTAAAAATACGCTTTTAAATCATCGGATTCGAGTGAAAGCTCGATTAAACAAGCCGATAGAAAGAGCGGTTGCGGCCATTCAATTTGGCTATCTTGAAAAAAGAAATCAAACACTGGAAAATTGGCAAGAAAAATATGCAGAAAAACCTGTCAATATTGAACCATTTGAAAAACAAGTGGTTGTTTATGATCAAGAGAACGCCCTCGTTTTTTATAGCGAGCAGAGCAAAGAGTATGAATATATCGATGACTCCTTATATGTAACAGTACTAGCTACAACCGACTCTCTAGGAAAACCAGATTTGTTGTATCGACCAGGTCGTGCTTCTGGCGATACAACCAAAAAGGGACATATTATGATGGAAACACCTCTTGCTCAAATGGAAAACTATGAGATGGTCTTCGATTTTTCCCTAAGGGTCGCATCAACAGCTATTTCTGAAGAGTTGTTGGCTACTTGGAAAACTGTTAAAGAACAGCCATCGATTTCTTATCAATTGCAAGATTTGAATTACTTTATTTATCGTATAGACAATAAAATTCAAAAGCGCATTGATCCATTATCTCTGACCGACATGTCTCTTTCTTTGTTGTCTTGCAGCTTAGAACCAGGTGTGGGAGTCAGTGCGCTCCATAATGCGTATTACTCTGAGGGAATCGTTGTCCGTTTCGTCAATTCAACGAACAAAGAACGTCCTCTTGAGCCCAAAAGATTATTTAATGGGTACGAATATCAGCGAATCAATGCCTTAGAAGAACCGCTTGAAGCGGATCATATCATCCACGCTTATGGAGTAGCAACCTATTTATTAACTAAAAACTAGGAATAAAGAACACAAAATTTGTCGAGAAGGAATTGCTTCTGTAACGTTTTCCTCTACAAGATTTTGTGTTCTCGCTTTTTTACAATATTTAGAAGGAGTTTTTATGTCCGTACAACTTTTATTGCTTGCCTCACTGCCTGCACTAGGATGGGGCTTAATGCCAATCGTCGCTAAATTGATGGGAGGAAAATCAGAGGAACAACTGCTAGGAACAACAATCGCAGCCTTGATTTTCGGTAGTGTATTTGGTTTCTTGAATCAAGTGAGTTATGCCATGGTGCCATTTTTCATCAGTTTATTATCTGGGTTTTTTTGGGCTTGCGGACAATACTTCCAATTTCTCGCTTTGGAGAAAGCGGAGGTTTCTAAAGTAATGCCCGTCTCCGTCGGGACCCAATTATTATTTGTTACATTAGCATCTGGCTTCTTTCTCAAAGAATGGACAGATTTAACGACTGTAATTTTCTCAATCATGGCATTAGGAGTCATTCTAACTGGTGTTTTCCTTGTAACTAAGACAACTCATCAGCAAACAGGCTTAACACAGCAAGTACTTCTTTATCTATGTTGTTCTTCAGCTTTTTTGATGCTATATGTGACAGTCACTGGTCTGTTTCAGATAAGTGGCGCACAGATTTTCTTGCCTCAGGCAGTAGGGATGTTTCTCGGGGGAAGCGTAATTTCCTTGAAAAGTAAGCAACAGTTGCGTTTCCGCAAAATAATCCACAATTTAGGTACTGGTAGCACATGGGTTATCGCGAATACTTCGTTATTCGCTGTATCGTCTTCTTTAGGTGTAGGCGTAACCTATTCATTTTCTCAAATGAGCTTACTTGTTGCTACTTATGGAAGTATTGTCCTCTTAAAGGAACAAAAAGTTGGCAGAGAAAAGCAATTTGTAGCTCTTGGTAGCTTGCTCTATATTGTTGGTGTATTAGGGATGAGTTGGTTGAAATAACTTTGCACCTGAGCAATTTTAGTTAGTGATCATTAAAGTAGCAGATAACAGTTTAACCAATAAAGAACTTATCTTAAAAATCAAAGAGTGGGTAACCACTCTTTTTTTTGTTTAGAACATGAATATTTAACTTATGCCACATTTTTTTATTTAAGCAAGTAGCGACATAGAATCATTTTTTCTTTTTTGGCGTATGCCCATAATACAATTTGTATTTTTTATAGAAAAAAGTGATATTGGTGAAACCTGCTTCAGCCGCACATTGGGTGATTGGTTTGGTGGAGGAAGCAATTAAGTTGTGGGCGAGATTCAATTTCTTTTCGATAATCAATTCGGTCAAATTTTTACTAGTTTCTCGTTTGATCAATGCACTTAAATAGGAAGGAGAATAGTTAAAAAGGGTGGCGAGTTTTGGCAAAGTAACCGTTTGGAAGTTCTCTTCGATATAGGTCAAGATCGCTAGAATGTGCTGTTTTTTTGCCGCTTCTTGCTTGTTGGTCTGATAGTCGAACTCACGTACGAGAAAAGTGAAAAGAATGGCTATTAGATTGCTGATGATTCGTTTACTACCAATGGCTTTTTCATAAGTTTCTTTCAGCATTTCTTGAATCACAGCATGGATCCGATCATCTTTATTGTTCTTAAAGACAATATATTGGTCATGCGCGTGCTTGTCTGACAATGCAGTCAGAACAAAATCAAGCACGACCCCTTCATTAAACTGTTCTCGACTAATCAATTGAGCGAAATAATCCCGCTTGATCAAAAGATTGATCAAAACATCGTCTTCACCAGTCATTTCAATCGAATGGGGAATTCCGGTATCAATCAGACAAATTTGTCCTTTTGTCAGCGTAACTTTCTGATCATCGATCAATTGGGTGCATGTTCCTGAGTAGATATAATTTAATTCGATAAAACTGTGGTTATGATAAGGAACTGGACTGAAGCGGCTTTGCTTTAACAGAGTAAAGTTTTCTTGTTCTTCCATCAGATTATCGAATAAGTAAACTTGTCGGCCATTGATCATCACTTTTTCCAGCTGTTGATAATAGTCAGAAAGGTGGTTTGGATGGTCTCTGTGATAGCATTCCCGCTCAGATAACTGAAAAAGCTTTTTTTCCATTTCTTCGGTTGTCATTATGATCTCCTCCTTTCGTAAATCTAAAAATGTGATAATTATCTGCAAAGAAGATGACATTGTTTCAATCTGCAGAATTGCTTATGATACATTTGAAAGCGTATTTATTATGATTTTAAATGAAGTTGAATGAGAAAGAAAGAGGAATTTGTATGAAAAAGATAACGAATTTATTGAACGAAAAATATGATAATCATATTTTTCCGTTTTTATGGATGCATGGAGAAGAGAAGGAGACGATTCAAACTTACATCAATAAAATTTACGAAGCCGGCATCCGATCTGTCTGCATCGAATCACGACCCCATGAAGAATTTTTGAAAGCGCAATGGTGGGACGAGTTGGCGATCATCATTGAAGAGTGTGAAAAAAGACAAATGACACTTTGGATTTTGGATGACAAGCACTTTCCAACAGGCTACGCCGCAGGAGAAATTGAGAAGAATCATCGACATTTGCAGAAAGAATTTTTGAATTTTCGACAATTTGATTTTGTAGGCCCAAAAAAGAATGCTGGAATTATGTTGGATTGGTGTTTCAATGCAGAGCGACCGAATATTTTGAATTCCGAAGGGGAAACGGTTAACGAGAGTGGCAAATCATTTTTTTCTGCTGAAATCATCAGCGCCGTTGCGGTCAAAAAAACTGGATTTAAGCAGATCAGCGAGGAGGAGTGGATCGACCTTACAGACTCAATGATTGATGAGACATTGTATTGGTCTATTCCTGAAGGAGAGTGGAGTATCTTTGTCTTTTACACGACACAAGAAGGAGGGGAAGCTTCGACACAAGGGTACTTGAATCCTTTGGTACCAGAAGCAACGGATGTTTTGCTGGAAACGGTTTATCAAAGTCATTATCAACACTTTGGAGAGAAATTTGGCACAACGATCCAAGGATTTTTCTCAGATGAACCGCGGTTTGGGAATATCAAGGGTCCTGATGCAGTCCTTGGAAAAGTAGATATGCCATTGCCGTGGCGGTATGATTTGTTGACTTTGTTAGCAAACCAGCTAGCCATATCTGAAACTGAGCTGCGAGGGCTGTTGCCGGCTCTCTATCGTGGTGAATCAAAACAGACGGTTAAGATTCGTTACAATTATATGTCGTTGGTTTCTGAGCTATATAGTCAACACTTTTCTCAGCGGATCGGACGCTGGTGTCGGGAACATAAGGTCGACTATATCGGACATGTGATTGAGGATAACAATGCCCATGCACGTTTAGGCTATGGGGCAGGTCACTTCTTTCAATCGATGAAAGGACAATCGATGGCAGGGATCGATGTCGTTTTGCATCAATTGATGCCGCAACAAAATGACGGATACTTTGAAGCCATGACATCTACTGGCTGGGATGGCGAATTTTTCCATTACGCATTAGGGAAAATGGGGGCATCTTTAGGAAACTTAGACCCTGTGAAACAAGGTCGAACGATGTGCGAAGTATTCGGTGCATATGGTTGGTCAGAAGGAACCAAACTGATGAAATGGCTAACCGATCACATGCTGGTGCGAGGGGTCAATCATTTTGTCCCTCATGCTTTTTCAATGAATGACTTTCCTGATGCCGATTGCCCGCCACACTTTTATGCGCAAGGCCATAATCCACAATTTGAGGGCTTCAAACAGCTGATGACGTATATGAATCGTTTGAGTTATCTATTTAGCGACGGGAAACATCAAGCGGATATTGCTGTGCTGTACCATGCTGAAGCGGAGTGGGCAGGCGCTTATATGCCGATTCAAAAAGTTGCTCGTGAACTGATGGAACATCAATACGAATTTGAAATCGTTTCGGTTGAGATGATGCTTGATGCGCAATTTACGGATCAAACGTTTGTCATCAATGAGTATGCCTTTCAAACACTAGTCATTCCATATACTGAGCGAATGTCTGGTCCATTGATCAAAAAGCTGACAGCTCTCGCAGAATCTGGAATTCAAATTATTTTTGTTGAGGAAATGGTGAAAGAAGCCCTTGAACAAACTCTGCTTACCCATGAACTGCGGCTTCTCGCTCGCCTTACGGAAGTAACACCGCTCACAGCACTCACTGATAACGTTGGCTTGAAGGTACGGGATCGTTTAGAAACATCAAAAGCTCTGCCGTATTTGCGCTACTATCATTATCAGCAGCAGACAGATGAAATATTCATGCTTTTCAATGAAAATGACAGTGAATCGCTGCAGTTTCAGGCTGTTTTTCCTGCTAAGAAGCCTTTAGTTCAATATGATCCAGTAGAAAATAAACTGAAACCTGTGTCATATAAAAATGGCAGCTATGAGATTCATTTAGCACCAGCAGAGAGTATGATTCTTTTTGAAGCTACCTCGGAACAACCATTGCGTATTGATAGAAGCAAACCAGTGAAAGAAGTTCATCTAAACGATCAGCCATGGCAAGTCACTTTCGAAGGAATCGGGAAAGAGCAAGCGGTAGTTGCCTGTCAAAAACAATATTCGTCATTGCCTTTACTGGGAGTCGGTGATGACTTCAGTCGGTTTAGCGGGAAAATCACTTATACCGTGGACTTCCCTAAAGCAGCAGGAGAGGTTTTATTAAGTATTGAAGATGCTTCAGAAGTTGTGACTGTTTCAGTGAACGGTCATTGTGTAGGCACAAGAATCAGTACACCGTATACATTTGAGTTGACGGACCTGCTTCAAGAAACGAATAATTCCATCCAGATTGAAGTGATCAATAATTTAGGTCGCAGTATGCGGGATTATCTTTCACAGTTTGTCCTGTTCGAGCCTTTGGGGATCACTGGCGAAATCAAACTTTTTATTGAGGAGGAGCAAAAATGAACAACCAGCAGTTGGCAACAGAGGTTTTAAAGGAAATTGGTGGAAAAGCCAATATCGAATCGGTGACCCATTGCGTCACACGTCTGCGTTTTGTATTACATGATACAGATACCCCAAGTAAGGAGACCATTGCTAGTCTTGACGGAGTGATTTCAGTCGTTGAACAGGGCGGACAGTACCAGATCGTTTTAGGAAATCGTGTAAACGATGTCTATGAAGCGGTCCTGCAACAAGTCGGCGAATTAATAGAAGACACTACCCATGAAAAAACAAAAAAATCTCTTTTTGATCAGTTTACCTCCACGATTTCAGGGGTTTTCACGCCAGCTTTAGGCGCTATGGCTGCGTCAGGAACGATCAAAGGGATCTTGACGATTTTATCAGTAGCAGGTATTTTGTCAGAAACTTCGGGAACCTATATCGTTTTGTATGCATTGTCTAATGCTTTCTTTTACTTCATGCCAATCTTATTAGGTGCTTCGGCGGCAAATTATTTTAAATTAAACAGCTATGTCGGAATGTTGATTGGGGCATCATTGATCTATCCTACTTTGCTGCCGTATGCGACAGAAGGTAGTTTGACCTTTTTGTCGATTCCCGTGAATATGATGGACTATACTTCTTCCGTTTTTCCGGCAATCATTGCTGTCTGGGTGGCAGCCAAAATCAATGGCTTCGTTCAGAATTGGCCGTTGAAAGATTTGCGATTCATGGTACAGCCTCTTATCGTGTTACTAGTTTCTGTCCCTCTTGCCTTGCTGGTCGTTGGTCCAATTATATCCAACTTATCAAGTCTACTGGCAACGCTTGTTAATAATGTTTATCACTTCAGTCCGGTTTTGGGCGGGCTGGTGATTGGGGGACCATGGATCTTGATGGTCATGTTCGGATTGCATTGGGCATTCATTCCAATTTTTCTTAACAACATGGCGATGCAAGGATTCGATCCTGTGATGGGTCTGCTCTTAGCGAACCAAATGGCAATGGCTGGAGCTGTCGTGGCGGTTGGTCTACGAACGAAAAACGATAAAACGAAAGCACTCGCATACTCAACAGGTCTGACAACCCTGATTGGTGTCAGTGAACCAGCATTGTACGGAGTATTACTTCCTTATAAACGTCCGTTGATCGCTGCTGTCATCGGTGGAAGTTTAGGTGGTGTTATTGCAGGATTTATGCAGACAGTGCAGTATTCTTTTGGTGGTTCAGGATTGTTGGGTATTCCTTTGATTATCAATCCAGCAGGAATCGATGGTGGATTTTATGGTGGGATTGCTTCGCAGGTAGTAGGGCTTGTTGCGGCATTTCTAATCACCTATTTTTGGGGAATTGTAGAACCTGAAAAAAGGAAAGCAGTCAATTCAAAAGAGCCAGTGAATACAAAAATCAATTTTCAAGAAGTCGTTCAAGGAGAAGTCGTTCCCTTAACAGAGGTTCCTGACAAAGTTTTTTCAGAAGGCTTGATGGGGCAAGGGAAAGCAATCAAACCACAATCAAACACCTTTTATGCCCCTTTTGATGGCGTGGTCACTGCTTTATTTCCAACAAAGCATGCGATCGGCTTGACCAGTGATCAAGGCGTTGAACTTTTGATCCATATCGGTGTTGACACAGTAGAGCTAGAGGGAAGGCACTTTACGACCCTTATTGAAGCAAATCAAGCAATCAAAAAGGGCCAGCCGCTGATAAAAGCCGATCTCGCAGCTATCCAAGCAGAGGGATATGCGACCATTACGCCAGTTGTGGTAACGAATGCGTCAGCATTTGAGAAGATCATGAATGAAAAAGAGTCACTTATTGTTGCCAACTAAAACCTTAGATTCAATGAAAAGAAACATGAAATCAGTGAATGATTTCATGTTTCTTTTTTACCGTCCATTCTCCGTTTGTCGATAATCACTAGGTGAAATGCCGACTTTTCTCTTGAATAAACGGCTGAAATAGGCGGTGTTTTCGATGCCGATCGCCAATGAGATCTCTTTGATGGAAAGACGAGAATAGCGCAAAAGGTCTTTCGAGTAAGAGATGCGTTTGCTGATCTGGTACTCGATGGGGGGCAAGCCCATGTATTTGGAAAACTCCTTGACGATTTGATACTTATTGATATGGTACCTTTCCTCCAAAGATTCCAAGGTGATCCCTTGACGGAAATCCTCTTCTAGCTGGTCACGAATCTGCAAAATATAAGGCGGGATCTCACTATCCGAAAAATCGAGATGATATTTTTGCAGGAGCAGTTCATTGAGTAGCTGATGGATCAAAACAGAGCTTTGGAAGGCAGTTTTCGCATTTGGTTCTGGCTGTAACATCAATAAATCTTGTAAGACCAAATGGATCGGATTTTGGCGGCTGCTGGCAGGATTTGTGTGAAAAACTGGACTGCCATTTTTGAGAAATTCATCATAAAACGCTGTGACGTTGGCGCCATATAGATGGATCCAGTCCATTTCCCAGGGCTCTTGACTAACGGTGCGGTAGTACTGATAGTCTAGGCAGTCGATAAAAAACACATCACCTGCTTTTAATTGATAGCTTTTTCCTTTGTAGCGCAATTCACCGCAACCGGACAATGTATATTTGATCAAATAAGAAGGCAGGTTCTCTCGTTCTGTAAAGTAAGGTTTGCTGGCTTTGAAATAGCCGATTTCTTGAATGTAATAGAAAAGTTCACGCTGCTTTTGGGTTGAAGTATTGATGTAACGCAGTGAATCGGTTGACCATGAGTGGTTGGCTTTTTCCCAGTAATCCATCGGATCCTCCTTTTTACCAAGATTGTGCAAGTCTTTATCAAAATTGTGTGATGAAACTCGTTGATTGTCAAGCTAAAATTGAGGCAACAAGAATGAATCAGTAAATTGTAATCGATTTATTTTTAACCAAGATAATGAAAGGTGGAGACCAGTGAACACATTTATCGCAATCGATATCGGCGCATCAAGCGGTCGTCTGATGTTGAGCCGTTGGGAAAATGAGCAGATCACTTTAGAAGAGATCCATCGCTTTAAAAACGGCTTTCGTCCCCTTGAAGGCTTTGACCGCTGGGCGATCGATTATTTGATCCAAGAGATTTTAGTAGGACTGCAAAAAGTGAAACAAGCCGGTATCAATGACTGCTTCGTCGGAATCGACACCTGGGCAGTGGACTACTGTTTGATCGATCAAGCAGGCGAACGTTTAGGCGACCCAGTCGCTTATCGAGATAGTCGCACCAATGATGCGATCGCGGCTTTTGGCCAGCGCTATTCTTTGCAAAAACTGTATGAGAAAACAGGCATTCAGCTGCAGCCCTTCAACACGATTTTTCAATTAGCTACAGAAGAAGCGCAACTGTTGCAAAAAGCCGACAAACTGCTGTTGATTCCAGATTATTTGGGCTACGTTTTTACCGGCAAGATGGTCACGGAAAAAACCAATGCCTCGACGATGCAGCTTCTAAATGCCAATACCCAAACATGGGATGTAGAATTATTAGCTGAGATTGGCGTAACAGAAGGACTGTTCCCACCATTGGTTGATGCTGGAACGGTTTTAGGCACACTGCAAACTCAGAAGTTTCCAGCCTATGATTTGCCACAAGCGACCTTTGTCACTGTCGCTAGTCATGATACGGCGTCGGCGATCATCGGTACACCCGGAGAAGGGTCAGAGTGGGGCTACATCAGCAGCGGGACATGGTCATTGCTGGGGATCGAAACCAAAGTACCCAACGTTTCCCTTGCCGCCTTCGATGAAAATTATACGAACGAATGGGGTGCCCACAACACGATTCGCTTTTTAAAAAATATCATGGGCATGTGGCTGATCCAAGAAGTGGCTCGGCAGCAAGATTATCAGTATTCCTATGCAGAATTGGCGGAATTGGCGCAAGCAACGCCTGCTTTTCAACAGTTTGTCGATGTCAATGATCCTCGTTTTTTGAATCCAGAAAATATGATTACTGAACTGCAAGCGTATTGTCGAGAAACCCAGCAGAAAGTTCCAGAAACCGCAGGGGAGCTGGCTCGCTGTGTGTATGATAACTTAGCGCTTTGTTATGCCAGCGAATTGCAAAAGCTGGAACAGCTGACAGGTACGACGAACAAGCTGCAAAAACTGCATATCGTGGGGGGCGGTTCCAACAATCGCTTTTTAAATCAACTGACGGCTGATGCTGCGCAGCTGACGATCGAAGCTGGCCCAAGTGAAGCAACGGCGATCGGCAATCTTTTAATGCAGATGATGAGTGCTAGCATCTTCACGTCGCTGGTTGAAGCACGCCGCGCGGTCAAACACTCATTTCCTTGCAGTGTTCATGAACCACAGCCTTTTGATCACAAGATTTTAAGCGACTATCAACGTTTTATAGAAGGAGAAGGAAAAAATGACAACGATTCAACAGCGTTATGAAGAAGCTAAGACAGCATATGCCAAATTGGGCGTCGACACGGATACGGTTTTGAAAAAATTAGCCAATGTGAAAATCTCGATGCATGTTTGGCAAGGGGACGATGTCCAAGGATTTTTGAGTGATGAAGCATTATCTGGTGGGATCTCTGTAACGGGGAATTATCCTGGTGCTGCCCATACCCCAGAGGAGTTGCGCCAAGATTTAGAAAAAGCCTACTCTTTGATTCCTGGAAAACACAAATTGAACCTTCACGCTATCTATTTAGACACCGAGGAAGCAGTGGATCTAAATGAATTGGAGCCGAAGCATTTTGAAAAATGGGTCGCTTGGGCGAAAGAACAAGGCTTAGGTTTAGACTTCAATCCAACCTTTTTCTCACATCCCATGTTCAAAGATGGCTTTACCCTTGCTTCACCAGATGAAGAAGTTCGTCAGTTTTGGATCGAACACGGCAAACGTTCGCGTCAAATCGCTGCCTATATGGGGAAAGAAACTGGGCAAGTCTGTGTCAATAATTTCTGGGTGCCAGATGGCTACAAAGACAACCCGATCGATCGTTTTACACCACGGGAACGCTTGATGACAGCATTAGATGAGATTTTTGCTGAAGAATTGCCAGCGGAATACACAGTGGATGCCGTGGAAAGCAAGCTGTTTGGTCTTGGTGCCGAAGCCTACACCGTCGGCTCTCATGAATTTTATATGGGCTATGGCTTGACGCGCGATAAATTGATTTGTTTGGATGCTGGACATTTCCATCCAACCGAAGTGATCTCCAATAAATTGTCTTCATTGGCACTATTCAGCAAAGGCATTTTGCTGCATGTCAGCCGTCCTGTACGCTGGGATAGTGATCATGTCGTGATCATGGACGATGAATTGCAAGAGATTGGCCGCGAATTGGTTCGCAATGACTTATTGCCAAAAACCAACATTGGGTTAGATTTCTTTGATGCAACGATCAATCGGGTCGCTGCGTGGGTGATCGGGACGCGCAATACTCAAAAAGCGTTGCTAAAAGCGATGCTAGAACCGATCGAAGAACTAAAAGCAATCGAATTGTCAGGTGATTTCACCACTCGTTTAGCCATGACGGAAGAATTAAAAGACTATCCGTATGCAGATGTTTGGAATTACTTCTGTGAAAGCCAAGGGGTACCAGCAGGTCTGGATTGGCTATCAGAAGTGAAAGCCTATGAAGAAACCGTCTTAAAAGCCAGAAAGTAGGAGAACGATGAAAAAAATTGATATTTTACAAGCGAATTTTGTACAAGAAATGATGGAAACGACAGCAAATCTTTACCGTTTAGGGTGGGATGAGCGCAACGGTGGCAATATTTCTTACTTATTAACAGAAGAAGAGATCTTGCCTTTCATCGATCCGCAAAGCGTCTTGCGGGAAATTCCCATGATTTTTGATGCTACGGCACTAGCCGGCAAGTACTTTATTGTGACAGGTTCAGGAAAATACTTTAAAAATGTAGCCGCACATCCAGCGGAAAACCTTGGTGTGATTCGGGTCAAAGAAGATGGGCAAACATTGGAATTGCTTTGGGGCTTGGAAAATGGTGCGGTGCCAACGAGTGAATTGCCAAGTCATTTCATGAGTCATATCGCTCGCTTGTCGGTCGATCCAGAAAACCGAATCATCATGCATAACCACGCATCGCATCTTTTGGCCATGAGTTTTACCCATGAGTTGGATGAACGCAGTTTCACGAGGACCCTGTGGCAGATGTGTACGGAGTGCTTGGTGGTCTTCCCAGAAGGTGTTTCCATCATTCCTTGGATGGTTCCAGGAACGAACGAGATCGGCGAAGCAACAGCTGCTAAAATGAAAGAAACCCGTTTGGTACTTTGGCCGCAACATGGCATCTACGGTGCTGGCAAAGATATGGATGAAGTCTTTGGCTTGATTGAAACGGCAGAGAAAGCTGCGGAAGTGTACACATATGTTAAAGCGCAAGGCCCAATCTTACAAACCATTACAGATGAAAATCTGAAAAAATTGGCTGACGCTTTCAAAGTCACTCCCCGAGCAGGCTATCTTGAGGTATAAGTAATGGTAGAAGAATAGAAAAGGCTCTCAGTCTTTTCTATTTAAACTATATTGTGAATAAACAAACAAATGGAGGTAGGAAGAATGGCAAATAGAATGATTTTGAATGAAACATCGTATTTTGGAAAAGGAGCGATCGAGAACGTACCGACCGAATTCAAAGCACGAGGGTTCAAAAAAGCGGCTGTGATCACCGACAAAGATTTGGTGGAATTTGAAGTAGCAACCAAAGTGACGAAATTATTGGATGAAGCAGGTGTCGACTATGCGTTATATGATGGGATCGTGCCCAACCCAACGATCCAAAATGTCAAAGACGGCTTAGCCTTTGTCAAAGAAGCCCAAGCCGATTGTATCATTGCGATTGGCGGTGGTTCACCGATCGATACGGCAAAAGCGATCGCAATCATTGCTACGAATCCTGAATTTTCAGATGTGATTAGTTTGGAAGGCGTGGCAGACACGAAACATCCATGCTTGCCGATTTTAGCGGTACCGACAACTTCTGGGACTGCAGCCGAAGTAACGATTAACTATGTGATTACAGATGAAGAAAATCATCGGAAATTTGTTTGTGTAGATCCTCACGATATTCCTCTAGTAGCCTTTGTGGACAGCGATATGATGATGGGGATGCCGAAGAGCCTGGCAGCTGCAACGGGGATGGATGCCATGACCCACGCCATCGAAGGCTTCATCACCAAAGGCGCTTGGGAAATGACTGACATGCTGCACATCAAAGCAATCGAGATCATCGGGCGCTCATTGAGAGATTCCGTGAATGGCGATCAAGCAGGACGAGAAGCGATGGCACTAGGGCAATACATTGCCGGTATGGGCTTTTCAAACGTCGGCTTGGGCTTAGTCCACGGCATGGCACATCCATTGTCCGCTTGGTACAACATTCCTCACGGAGTAGCGTGCGCGTCTTTGTTGCCAACCATCATGAAATACAACAAAGACTTTACGGGTGAAAAATACCGTGAGATCGCGATCGTTTTAGGCATTGAAGGGGCAGAAACGATGTCACTTGAAGACGTCCGAGATGCTGCTTGCCAAGCAATCGATCAGTTAAGCAAAGATGTGGGCATTCCAGCGACCATTTCTGAATTAGGCGTCAAAGAAGAAGATATCCCAGCCATCGCCAAAGATGCCTTGAACGATGTCTGCACACCAGGCAACCCGCGGGAAACGACTTTAGAAGAGATTATTGAGCTTTATCGTTCGTTGATGTAAAAGCTCAAATCGTTCCTTTCAATGAGCGTGCTTATTTCGCTTGCTGTATAGGCGCTCAAACCTGGATTGCTCCTTAACGAAGGTTGAATGGTTTCGATAAACGGCGTTTTCCTTCTCGTTTCATGGGAACTAGCAGCTTTTCTTATTCCAACAGTTGAATAATGAACATTGATGATAACACTGACTTTGTTACAGCCATTTTGAAAAATGGCTGTTTTTTTTGTCCTTAACGTTGTATTGTAATTCTTATTATTGATCATCTTTGTCCCATGAAGGGGACAAAGAATGATAGAACGCTTACATTTCCTAGTGCTATGATAAGTGTGTAGAAAGGAGAACGGTTACATGACTGTTATGGAACAACGAAAGAGAAAAATCATCCATA
Source organism: Enterococcus sp. NPDC086594 (assembly GCF_044746145.1). NCBI lineage: Bacteria > Bacillati > Bacillota > Bacilli > Lactobacillales > Enterococcaceae > Enterococcus > Enterococcus sp. NPDC086594. Next base: position 285,098 of record NZ_JBIVBP010000001.1, on the reverse strand, counting down.
TTCTTTCCAATACGAGAGAATTTGTCACGGCCGATGAACTATCCGCAGCGCTTCGACTTTCTACAAAGTCGATTTATCGCATCGTAAAAGCAATCAATGAGGATGCCGCGATTGACTATGTGATTCTCTCAGAAAAAGGGAAAGGCTACCGCTTAAGTTTCCATCATCAAGAAAAGTCCCAGAGTCAGAAAGCGGAAATGCCGAATGCGCTGACACCAGTGGAACGCCGGAACAAGGTGATGGAGGAGCTATTGCTTATTTCCCCAAAAAGAAAGAATATTTTTTCCCTGTATCAGCCTTTTTATGTGAGTGAAACGGTTATCAACAGTGATGAGAAATTAATTTCTGAAGCTTTGCAGCGTTTTGAGCTGACGGTTTCCCGCAAAAATAAAATGATCGGGGTGAACGGTGCAGAAAAAAATATCCGTCGTGCATTGCAGGAGTATATCCAACAAACCCGCAATATCCGCTTGGATGATCTGCATGTGACGAATGAGGCGTTCAACCGCTATGATGCGGAGTTTGTTTTGCGACAGCTGAATTTGATTGAAAATCACCTAGGCTTAGTAATTCCTCATCCATACAACATCAATCTTTTTTCTCACCTGTATATCTTATTGCGGCGGTTTCGCAAAGTAGGGAATTCGTTTAACGAGGATATTTTAGATGAGAAAGAGAAACAGCAAATGCAAGAAAACCCAGAATTAGCCACCATCGCCAAAGAGATCATTGGCAATAGCGAACAGTACTTGCATACGAAATTACCGGAAAACGAAAGCTATTATATGTATCAATACCTCGTCTCCTCACGGATGCAAAAGGCCACGGATGAATTAGAGGATCTGTCAGAACAAGTAAAACTAATTTCTAATGCATTTATAGAAAAAATGAGCACTCAGCTGCAGCGGTCATTTGAAGACGAGGAGTTATTCGGTAAATTGGCTCGCCATATCAAACCAATGATCAATCGGTTGCGACATGGGATCGAAGTCAAAAACAATCTTTTGGAGCAAATCAAATTAGAATACACAGATTTGTTTTTTGCTACCGAAGAGACTGCAAGAGAAATCTGTCAAGTGTATGATTTGCCAGTGCTCACAGAAGATGAAATCGGCTTTGTCACCCTTTACTTTGCTCAAGCGATCGAAGAACATCCCCAACAACTCAAGGTCATGATCGTCTGTACTACGGGAATCGGGACCTCCGAATTATTAAAAGTAAAAGTGCATAAGAAGTTTCGTGAGTTGGCAATCACGGCTGTCCTACCTTCTCGTGATGTGGAATCGGCTTTAAAGCAGCACCCGGATACGGAGATGATCATCTCAACCGTTCAATTAACGATCGATAGTCCGATTCCGGTCGTGATCGTGAGTGCCATGCTGACGATGGAAGACCAAAAACGCCTTGAAGCGATGATTGGGAGGGTGAGAAATGACTAAATTCCCTTTGTCCCTTACTTTAGTTTCAACAGAAGCTGGAGAGACGAAAGTCGATGTTTTAAGGAAGATTGCAGCAGTTAGCCAAACAATCGGGCTGACGGAGAGCAAAACCTTGCTATTTGAAGCTCTGCAAGCCCGAGAAGCGAGCGGCAATACGATGATTGCTGAAGATTTTGCGCTACCGCACATTGAAAGTGCTGTGGTGAAAAAAAGCGGAATCGTCCTCGTCAGAGGTGAAGAAGTCCTTTGGCAGGGAACGCTGCAAGCAAAAACGATTTTTGCGATCCTGATGAAGACTAACGAAACAACCGCGGTGAAACAAGCAGTCATCCGTTTAATGAAATGTTTCGCCTATGAAGAAAATCTGCACTTCATTGCAGAAAAATCAAAAGAAGAAATCGAAGCCTTCCTTCTCAACCAACGTGGCTGATAGGAATGAATGGTCAATTCAGTAAGGTAAAAGGTAATCAACTAGAGGAGGAAAACGAATGGATATTTCAACAGTGATTGATCCAAAAATAATCAAAACCAACATGGAGGCAGCTTCTAAAGAAGAAGCCCTGCAGCAATTGAGTCAGCTTTTATATACCAATGAGTACTTGACGGATCAGGCAGCATTTTTAAAAGATGTCTATGAGCGGGAAGCAGTCGGTCAAACAGGGATTGGCAATTACATTGCCATTCCCCATGGAAAAAGTGCTCATGTGAAGGAGATCGGCGTAGCAATCGGGGTTTTAAAAGAAGAGATCCCTTGGGAAACGTTGGATGGCAAGGGAGTGAAAGGAATTATCTTATTTGCCGTCGGTGATGACACGGAAGGGGCGCAAAAGCATTTGAAACTACTCTCTTTGTTCGCTCGGAAATTAGGAAATGACGAGGTGACGGCTGCCTTGTTGAAAGCAAAAGAGCCGCAGCAAGTGATTGAAGCATTTCAAGGATAACAGAAAATTTAAGGAGGAATTATTATGAAAATTGTCGGAGTATGTGCATGTACAGTAGGGATCGCTCACACTTATATTGCGCAAGAAAAGTTAGAAAATGCGGCTAAAAAGGCAGGTTACGAGATCCATGTGGAAACACAAGGAACGATCGGCCGTGAAAATGAATTGTCACCTGAAGCGATTGCGGCTGCAGATGTCGTGATTTTAGCAGTTGACGTCAAAGTAGCAGGACGTGAACGATTTGAAGGGAAACGGATCATTCAAGTGCCGACCGAAGTTGCCATCAAGTCCCCAAGCAAATTGTTGGAAAAAGCCAAAGAGGTCGTCCAACAGCAGGCGGTCTAAGCAAACCGAAGGAGGAAGGAAACTATGGAAAAAATCAAAGCATTGAATTTAAAAGGACATTTATTGACAGCCATCTCCTATTTGATTCCGATCGTCTGCGGTGCCGGATTCTTGATTGCCATTGGCATGGCTTTCGGCGGCACCAGTCAGGGACAACTGGTGCCAGGTGAATTTACGATTTGGGATGCTTTAGCTACGATGGGAGGTGCAGGACTCGGGTTGCTTCCGGTGGTCATTGCGACAGGAATTTCTTATGCGATTGCCGAAAAACCGGGGATCGCGCCAGGGTTTATTATTGGTTTGACAGCCAATGCCATTGGTGCAGGTTTTATTGGGGGAATCTTGGGCGGCTACTTAGCTGGATATCTAGTAATTGCTATTTTACGATATATTAAAGTACCAAATTGGGCGAAAGGCTTGATGCCGACATTGATCATTCCCTTTTTGACCTCTTTGATCGGTGGTCTGATCATGGTCTATATTATCGGTACACCGATCACTGCCTTTACGAACTTACTAACGAACGCATTAAATAGCTTAGGCTCCTCTTCATTATTGGTTTTTGGTGCGGTCATCGGCTTGTTGAGTGGCGTTGATTATGGCGGACCAATCAATAAAACGGTCTTTGCTTTTGTTCTGACGATGCAAGCAGAAGGGATCAATGGACCGATCACTGCGTTGCAATTAGTCAATACTGCAACACCAATCGGTTTTGGTTTAGCATTCTTTATTGCAAAATTGTTCGGCAAAAACATCTATACGCCTGTAGAAGTGGAAACGTTAAAATCTGCCGTACCAATGGGTGTGATCAATATCGTTGAAGGGGTGATCCCAATCGTTATGAACGATATCGTCCGAGGGCTGATCGCAACAGCTATCGGTGGCGCTGCTGGAGGTGCTGTTTCAATGGTCTTAGGGGCAGATGCAACGGTACCGTTTGGTGGTGTGCTGATGCTGCCGACTATGACTCGTCCATGGGCTGGGGCAGTAGCTTTGTTGGTAAATATAGTAGTGACTGGGATCACCTTGGCTTTGATCAAGAAAAATGTCACTGAAGAACAAGTAGCCGCGCAAGCAGAAGTGGAAGAAGAAGAAATCGATTTAGATGATATTCAAATTTTCTAAGAAAAGCGATTCAATTGAAAGAAGAATCGTTCCTCTCAGTACAAGACTGATCGAGGAGAAAGGATAAGTCTATGAACAAAGTTGAATTTTCACCGTCACTGATGACGATGGATCTAGATAAATTTAAAGAGCAAATCACTTTTTTGAATGACCAAGTGGACTCCTATCATATTGATATTATGGATGGTCATTACGTACCCAATATTTCCCTATCCCCATGGTTTATTCAAGAGGTCCGCAAAATCAGTACTTTGCCTTTGTCCGCTCATTTGATGGTCACTGAACCTGCCTTTTGGGTGCAGCAGCTGATCGATATCAACTGTGAATGGATTTGCATGCACGCTGAAGTTTTGGATGGGTTAGCATTTCGTCTGATCGATCAAATCCATGATGCCGGATTAAAAGCCGGGATCGTCTTAAATCCTGAAACGCCAGTATCGGTCATTTTGCCTTATATCGATCGTTTGGATAAAGTCACGATCATGACGGTTGATCCAGGGTTTGCTGGCCAACGCTTTATTGAAGGGGCGTTAGATAAAATTGTTGAACTGCGGGAATTACGGGAAGAATACGACTATCACTATGTCATTGAAATGGATGGTTCCTCCAATCGGAAATCCTTCAAACGGATCGATGAAGCCAATCCAGACATCTATATTGTCGGACGCAGTGGATTGTTTGGTTTAGATGATGACATTGCCAAAGCATGGTCGATCATGGTCGCAGATTATCAAGAAATGACTGGAAAAGTTTTGAGTAGCTAAGCAAAGCCGAAAGCAAAATAACCGGACGACTCAAGTTGCGGACTGTTAAAAAGAGGAGCATTAGATGCCTCCTAGCCTGTAAACTTTGGGTGTCTGGTTCTTTTCTATTGTGAAAAGGCAGTGAATAGAAACATGCTGGCTGAAGAAAGTGAAGGAGGCAATTTAATTGAAAAAATTATTTGATAAAATCGATCAATTAGGAGTGAACACCCTTCGTACATTAAGTATCGAAGCCGTACAAAAAGCCAATTCAGGACATCCAGGATTACCGATGGGGGCAGCACCCACGGCCTATGCCTTGTGGACCAAACACTTGAAAGTCAATCCAACGACTTCTCGCAACTGGGTGGATCGTGACCGCTTTGTTTTGTCTGCTGGACATGGTTCGGCTCTATTGTACAGCTTGTTGCACGTGTCTGGTTACGATGTGACCATTGAGGATCTAAAAAACTTCCGTCAATGGGATAGCCGCACGCCAGGACATCCAGAAGTCGATCACACAGACGGCGTGGAAGCAACCACTGGACCTTTAGGACAAGGGATCGCTATGGCAGTCGGTATGGCGATGGCCGAAGCCCACTTGGCTGCAACCTACAATCGCGACAAGTATCAAGTCATCGATCACTATACCTACGCTTTATGTGGCGATGGGGATTTGATGGAAGGTGTTTCGCAAGAAGCTGCATCCATGGCGGGTCACATGAAATTAGACAAACTGATCGTCTTGTACGATTCAAATGACATCTCCCTAGATGGCCCAACTTCAAAAGCCTTTACAGAAAATGTCGGTGCGCGTTTTGAAGCGTATGGCTGGCAACACATTCTCGTTGAAGACGGCAATGATTTAGAAGCGATCTCAAAAGCGATCGACGAAGCAAAAGCTGAAAGCGACAAACCAACCTTGATCGAAATCAAGACTGTGATCGGATACGGTGCGCCAAATCAAGGCACCTCTGCCGTTCATGGTGCGCCGATCGGTGCCGAAGGCATTTCTGCAGCTAAAGCGATTTATGGTTGGGAATACCCAGAATTTACTGTACCTGAAGAAGTTGCCGCGCGCTTCAAAGAAACCATGGTCGATGAAGGACAAAAAGCTGAAGCAGCTTGGAACGAAACTTTCCATGCTTATGAAGCAGCCTACCCAGAACTTGCGGCGCAATTCAAACAAGCCTTTGCGGGTGAATTGCCAGCAGATTGGGATGCAACATTACCAAGCTACGAAGTTGGCAGCTCACAAGTTAGTCGGGTTTCCAGCAAAGAGATGATCCAAGCCTTATCCCAAGCCGTCCCTAGTCTCTGGGGTGGATCGGCTGACCTTTCTGGTTCCAACAACACGATGGTGGCAGCAGAAAAAGACTTTGAACCTGGCCAATACGAAGGCCGCAACATTTGGTTTGGTGTCCGAGAATTTGCGATGGCGGCAGCGATGAACGGAATCCAATTGCATGGCGGTACGCGAATCTATGGCGGAACCTTCTTCGTCTTCGTTGATTACTTGCGTCCAGCGGTGCGCTTGTCTGCGATCCAGCATGCACCTGTGATCTATGTCTTGATGCATGACTCCGTGGCGGTGGGAGAAGATGGACCGACGCATGAGCCAATCGAGCAATTAGCCAGCGTCCGGTGCATGCCAAATGTCCAAGTGATTCGTCCAGCAGACGGCAATGAAACCCGTGCTGCCTGGAAATTGGCCATGACGACAACGGATAAACCAACGGTCTTAGTCTTAAGCCGACAAAATCTACCAGTGATCGAAGGCACGCAAACCGGTGCGGATGAAAATGTCGCAAAAGGTGGCTACGTGATTTCAAAACAAGCTGGTGAAACACCAGCGGGGATTTTGATCGCCACAGGTTCTGAAGTGAATCTTGCGGTCCAAGCACAAGCTAAATTGGCAGAAGAAGGCATCGATGTATCGGTGGTCTCCTTACCAAGCTTTGATTTGTTTGAAGCACAAAGTTCAGAATACAAAGAAAGCGTCTTGCCAAAAGCAGTGAAGAAACGGGTAGCGATCGAAGCGGCTTCCCCATTTGGTTGGGAACGTTACACCGGTTTCCATGGAAAAGTGATCGCGATCGATCACTTCGGTGCATCAGCACCTGGCGACAAAGTCTTAGCGGAATTCGGCTTCAGTGTTGAGAATGTCGTGAATACCTTCAACTCACTATAATCAAAAAACAGGCGATCTTTAGAGGGAACATTCCTTTGAAGATCGCCTGTTTTTGTTTACTAAAGAAGCATGGCCAAATCTGCGCTTAATTTTTCTCTATTGTTAAAAGGAGCCATGAAATCATCTCTCGATAGCACTCATCAGCGATCGCATTTGGTGTCCGATCAAAGTCATGCTGATCTAAATCGAGCCAAAGTGTTTTGGCACGGGGGACTTGTGCTGCGAAAGCTTCGGAGGCGCTGAAGGGAACGTCTGGATCTTTTTTGCAATGAACGACAAAGCAAGGAGGAAAGTCTTTGTAAGCGGCAGCAGGAATCGCCAAGGCTGCCAGCTGTTCCCGATTGCCTAAATAACGCTGCCAGTTGCCATATTGACGGGCGGAAAGGTACAAAGGGAATCGTTTTTCTAACGTGCCGTGGGTGATTGGTTGGCTTTCGATCATAGCTTCGGCGTCGAGTGGCGGGACTTTCGGAAATTGCGTGTAAAAGCGTGCCGGCTGCAAAAATTCTTTATAAAACAACTCTTGGTATCCGTAAAATCGGATCAAGCCTTTTTGCTCCGGATGCTTTGTGCGTGCGGTCAGTAAGGTCGCTAAAAAACCGCCGGCGGAGCGACCGAATAGAATGTACTCATTTGCACCAACGCCGCTGAAGTGCCAGCCCTCTGTCAAAAACCATTCCACTGCCTTTTTTGTATGAAGGTAAATGTCGTTCAGCGCTACTTCGGGAGCCAGTGGATAATCAAAGAGATAAAGGCTAACACCGGCAGCCAGCAATTGGTGGACATAATCCTGCGGAAGGTCTTCCCGCTGACCATAGAGGAAGCCACCACCATGAAAATACAAAAGGCTGATCCGAGGCTGCGCTGCTTTTAGGATCGTCACTTCTAACGGCAAAATGCCGTAGGTGTCAAATTGGATTTTTTCTGTTTGCGCAAAGGCATTTTTAGGATAAACCATTGTTTTCTTCCTTTCTCTTCTTCGATAGTATAAGGAAGAGTATAGGAGAAGGAAGCGGTTTAGAAAACAGCGTTATGACTAAAAATAGAAACGGTTTTGTCGAAAGTGAACAATGATGTCCTTCAGTAACACGCTTACAATAACCGTATAAATCAAAGGAGGCAGAACAATGGAGTTGAAAAAAGAAGTAGCGGCAATGATCGATGCATTATCTCAGATTGGGAATGATCCAACTGGAGGAATGACTAGACTGCTTTATACCGATTCATGGAAAGAAGCGCAATCATTTGTAGAAAAACAATTAAAAAAAACTGGCTTAACGACGTCCTATGATGCAGTCGGCAATCTCTTCGGCAGAATGGAAGGCAGCCAGTATCCAGAAGAAACGATTCTTTCAGGGTCACATATCGATACCGTCGTCAACGGGGGCACATTAGACGGTCAATACGGGGTCGTTGCTGCTGCTTTAGCGATCAAGTATTTAAAAGAGACCTATGGGCAACCTTTACGCTCCTTGGAAGTCATCTCAATGGCAGAAGAAGAAGGCAGTCGTTTTCCAACCGTTTTTTGGGGAAGTAAAAACTTTGTCGGAGAGGCCAAAAAAGCCGATGTTGAAGCGATCGCAGATTTTGAAGGCAATAGCTTCGTGGCAGAGATGCAACGCCAAGGCTTTGACTTTCGCGACCCACAAGAACCGGTTCGATCAGACATCAAAGCCTTCGTGGAAATCCATATCGAACAAGGCAGTGTTTTAGAAAAAGAAAACTTGCAGATCGGTGTCGTCAATAGTATCGCTGGTCAAAAGCGCTACACCTTTGTCTTAAAAGGACAAGCCAATCATGCAGGCACCACACCGATGGGCTATCGTCAAGATGCTGTGTATGGTTTTGCCAAAATGTGTGCCGCAGTGATCGACCGTGGCTTAGATCTTGGGGATCCATTAGTTGTGACATTCGGTAAAGTTGAGCCAAAGCCGAATACGGTCAACGTGGTTCCTGGTGAAGTGTTGTTTACGATGGATTGTCGCCATACTGATGGGCAGCTATTGGATGCCTTTACTGCTGAAGCAGAACAGATCATTCAAGCGATCGCCAAAGAGCACGACCTGACAGTGGAGATGGACCTATGGATGGATGAACGCCCAGTGCCGATGGACGATACGATCGTTGCCACGGTGGAACAAGCGGTGAAGCAAACCGGCAAACGCTACAAAGTGATGCATAGTGGGGCGGGTCATGATTCCCAAATCATTGCACCACATTTTCCAACGGCGATGCTGTTTGTACCAAGTATTGATGGGATTAGCCACAACCCAGCCGAAGCAACAACTATCGAAGATTTAACAGCTGGGGTAGAAGTTTTAGCAGCTTCCCTTTACGAGCTAGCATACAAAGAATAGAAAGCAGGGACACACATGGGATACAAAAATAATAATACGGGCTATTTAGATGGATTGCTGCAATCACGTGCAGTCATTAGAAAAAATAATTTTGCGATCTTGCCGCATGACGGGTTAGTGAATAATGTCATTCCAGGATTCGAAAACTGTGAATGTTCGATACTCGGCACACCAAAATTAGGGGCGTCTTTTGTCGATTACATCATTTCATTCAAAAAAGATGGCGCCAACCAATTGGGCTTCGGCGGACCAGAGATCGAGAGTTTCTTGTATGTCATCTCGGGCAAACTGGAAGTGAGTGATGGTAAAGAAACCCATACATTGACGGACGGAGGCTATATCTATCTGCCTGCTGGAGAAAAACTGTATATGAAAAATCTCCAAGAAGAAGCGACAGAAGTGTTCTTATATAAGAAGCGTTACCAACCGTTAGAAAATCACCAAGCCTACAAAGTAGTGGGGAATCTTTCAGAGTTGATACCGATCCAATACGAAGGGATGGAAGACGTCCTGCTTTGGGATTTCTTACCGAAAGAGTTGGGTTTTGACATGAATATCCATATCCTTTCCTTTGAACCAGGGGCAAGTCATGGCTACATTGAGACCCACTACCAAGAACACGGGGCGTACTTACTGTCAGGTAAAGGGATGTATAACTTAGACAATGAGTGGTTCCCAGTGGAAAAAGGCGACTATATTTTCATGAGTGCCTATGTACAGCAAGCGGCCTATGGTGTCGGTCGTGATGAACCATTGACCTATATTTATTCCAAAGATTGCAACCGCGATCCGGAAATTTAAAGGAGTTTAGAAAATGGAAGAGACGGTTATTGTACAGTCACAAGAGTTACAGCAATTGATCCAAAAAAAATTAGCGGCTGCTGGTTTGTCTGAAGCGCACGCAGCCATCGTTGCAGAGCATTTGGTCTTTGCCGATGCCAGCGGGATCCACTCTCATGGGGCTGTACGGGTAGACTATTACGCAGAGCGGATCGCTAAAGGTGGAATGAATCGCACTCCACAGATCACGTTTGAAGAGACTGGGCCTAGCAGCGGGATCGTTCACGGTCAAAATGGCGCAGGGCAGGTCGTTGTATTAGAAGCGACAAAGCATGCCATTGAGATGGCCAAACGTTCTGGGATCGCGGCGGTTGGTGTACGGAAAACGAGTCATAGTGGGGCGCTATCCTATTATGTCAAAAAAGCTGCAGAAGCTGACTTGATTGCATTATCTATGTGCCAATCAGATTCAATGGTGGTTCCTTTTGGCGGCAAAGAAAATTATTTTGGTACCAATCCAATCGCATTTGCCGCACCAAGAAAACAGGGGGCACCGGTGGTCTTTGACATGGCAACGACGGTCCAAGCGTGGGGCAAAATATTAGACGCTCGCTCCAAAAATAAAGAGATTCCTGCGACATGGGCCGTGGATGCTCATGGCAAGCCAACGACGAATCCACATCATGTCCACGGCTTACTGCCGATCTCAGGGCCAAAAGGCTTTGGGTTGATGATGATGGTGGATATCTTATCAGGAATGCTCCTTGGGCTGCCTTTTGGCAAGCATGTTTCCTCTATGTACAACGATCTGACGAAAGGTCGCGACTTAGGGCAATTTATTTTGCTGATCGATCCGCAACGCTTTACAGATTTAGACACATTTAAAGAGTCGGTGGAGACGATGGTTGCCGAACTGCATGACATACCGGCTGCTGAACAGTTCCAGCAAGTCTATTATCCAGGCGAGATCAATCAACTAACCTATGAAAAATATATGGCAGAAGGCATTCCCATCGAGAAGAACATTTATCGCTATCTCATTAGCGACACGGTTCATTTTGACCAGTATTCTGGGTCAGATGCCTTTGCACAGACAGGAACAGGAGAGTGAGGAGACCCATGTTACACACTATTATTCAAAAAAACAATTACCAAGATTCCATTGTTTTAATGCTTTTGACCAATCGTCTACTGACGATCGAAGGGATCAACAACGCTTCGGTCATGATGGGCACACCTGCCAATAAGGACATTTTCAAGACGGGTGGTCTTTATACCGAGGAGATGAGCAATGCGACATCCAACGATATGGTGCTCGTTTTAGACATCGAAGAGGAAGAAATCATCGAAACAGTCCTGTCAGAAATCGATGCCTTCTTATCGGACCAAAGCAATAGCGCAGGAGAGGAAACCCAAAGCGTCAAAACTTGGGAAAAAGCCTTAGATCTTGGAAAAGATGCGAAGGTCGCTGTCTTATCGATTCCCGGTACTATGGCAGCACCAGAAATTGAAACCGCATTAGCAGCGGGCAAACATGTATTTTGTTTCAGTGATAACGTTTCATTGGAAGAGGAAGTTCGGCTAAAGAAACTGGCGCATGAAAAAGGACTTCTTTTAATGGGACCAGATTGTGGCACAGGGATTCTCAATGGGATACCAGTAGCCTTCACCAATGCCGTCCGTAAAGGGAAAATCGGTGTTGTCGGCGCTTCGGGTACTGGTATCCAAGAAGTCACCACTATTATTCATAAATTGGGTGCCGGTGTAACACAAGCCATCGGAACCGGTGGACGAGATCTCAAAGAAGCCGTCGGTGGGATCACCATGAAAGATAGCATTCTTGCCTTGGAACACGATCCTGATACGGAGGTGATCGTGGTGATCTCCAAACCACCTGCACCACGTGTCCGAGATGAAGTGTTGGCACTTTTAAGAAGAGGAACAAAACCTGCAGTCACGATTTTTCTTGGGGAAGAGCCAACGGACCACGAAGAAAATCTTTACCGAGCCTACACGCTGGAAGAAGCGGCTCAATTAGCCGTGCAGCTGCTACGCCAAGAACAGATTGGACTAGAGCCAGTGAAAGAGGAAACAGCAGCTGCCACTTTTGGACCTGAACAACAAAAAATCAAAGCTTACTATTCTGGCGGAACATTGGCGTACGAAGCAGCGATGCTTGTTAAAGCAGGATTAAATCTGGAACAAGAAGATACCCATCAGGAAGGGTACATCTTAAAAGCAGCTGGCCATGAGATCATCGATTTAGGTGATGACATTTATACTCAAGGCAAGCCCCATCCGATGATCGACCCAACAAAGCGGATCGAACTGTTGAAACAAGCGGGGGAAGATCCTGAAACGGCAGTGATTTTGTTAGATATCGTTTTAGGGTACGGCTCTCATCAAGATATGGCGAGTGAATTGGCACCGACCATCAAATCATTGAAGGAAGAAGCACAAGCAGCTGGTCGGGAGTTAGCGGTGATCGCTACGATCGTTGGAACTGATTTAGACCCCCAAGATAGCAACGAGCAAGCAGAGATTTTAACCGCAGCTGGCGTGATTTTGTGTCAAAGCAATGCCCAAGCAGTCAAAAAAGCTTTAGCAATGCTCGGCCATCCCTTTTCCCCAATTAGTCGTAAGCTGTTGCCAAAAGCAGTGACAACTGCCGATGGGTTGCCAGAGCCATCTGAAAAGAGCCGCGAATTGTTGTCGAATGACGCGTTCATCAATGTAGGATTGCGTAGCTTTGCAGAAGCGATCCAGACGCATCACGGTCAAGTCGTTCAATATGACTGGCAGCCAATTGCTGGTGGGAACGTAACGTTACAAAAAGCCTTACGTTTCTTAGCACAAGTGTCACTATCAGAGTAGGAGGAAGTTATCGTGTACGAAACTATTGAAGAAGCAAACCAAGCCGTTATTGCCAAGATCGTTGCCGGTTCGCCTTTTTTGTTGGATGTCGTTCCAGCAGTCAGTGTCATTCCAGAATTAGGTGAAGGAAAAGTCCTATTGCACGCAGGACCACCGATCCGCTACGACCAGATGATCGATCCGATTCAAGGCGCTTGTGTTGGAGCGGGACTTTTTGAAGGCTGGGGCGAAACGGAAGAAGAGGTACGTCATTTATTAGCATCTGGGGAAGTTCAACTGATTCCTTGTCACCACGTGCAAGCGGTTGGCCCAATGGGGGGCATCACCTCTGCCAATATGCCGGTTCTCGTGGTGGAAAACAAAACAGACGGCAACCGAGCGTACTGTACGATGAACGAAGGGATTGGGGCAGTTTTACGTTTTGGCGCCTATTCTCAAGAAGTCATTGATCGCTTGCATTGGATGAAAAATACGTTAGCACCAGTTTTAAGTGCTGCACTACAAACAAAACCCGATGGCTTGAACATCAATGTCTTAGTCGCAAAAGCAATCGCCATGGGGGATGAGTTCCATCAACGGAATATCGCTGCTTCGTTGGCGTTCTTAAAAGAAGTAGCACCAGCGATCGTTACCCTTGAAGGATTTGAAAAAGAAAAACCAGAAGTCATTCAGTTTCTAGCAGACACGGATCAGTTTTTCTTGAATATCATGATGGCTTCTTCAAAAGCGGTGCTTGATGGCGCCCGGACGATTGAAGAAGGAACGGTTGTGACAGCAATGTGTCGCAACGGGCATGAATTCGGTATCCGTATTTCTGGTATGGGGGACGAGTGGTTTACCGGTCCTGTCAATACACCAAAAGGGTTGTATTTCTCAGGATTCAGTGAAGAAGATGCCTCTCCAGATATGGGCGACAGTGCCATTACGGAAACCTTTGGTGTTGGGGGAATGGCGATGATTGCTGCCCCAGCTGTGACACGCTTCGTTGGTTCCGGCGGATTTCACGATGCGTTGAAAACCAGCAATGAGATGTTAGAGATCTCCATTGATACCAATCCGAATTTTCCCGTTCCTACATGGGACTTCAAAGGGATCTGTTTAGGGATCGATGCTCGGAAAGTCGTGGAAACAGGGATCTTACCGGTGATCAATACAGGGATCGCCAACAAACAAGCTGGACGGGGACAAATTGGGGCCGGGACAGTGACACCACCAATGGATTGCTTTGAAAAAGCTGTCTTGGCTTATGCAAAAAAATTAGGATTTGAAGAATAACTCAGGGTCTGAAAACGTGAAAAGGAGCAACCTAGCGATGATACAGGCAAAATGGATCGACCAAGCTTTATTTGAACCCGCATTTATCAATGGCACCTGGCTCGTTCACAGTGTGTTTCAGCATAGTTTCAATCTGCAAGATCCTCGTCAGGATCAGCTGATCTGTGTCTCCAAACAAGCGGCTCGCGTGCCCAAAGGAATGATTTTAGCTGCCGACGATTATGCAGCGTTGGCGACCGACTTGCTTGCTGGTACCACTCTTTTGGTTCAGCAACGAGTGATCCATTTTCCGCATCATCGTCTGTCTTTTCAAAAGGCAGCCATGTTTACAACCACCTTCCCAGCTGGCACAGTCCCATTTGATCGAGAACTGTTTTGGTCAACCCTCCAACATGTCACGGAAAAGACGGGGATTCAAGAAGCTGTTTCACAAACCATCAGCAGCAATCATCCGTTTTATGACGCAATCGATCAGCTATGCACGCCTTCATTTAAAGAACAACGGCAAGCAGTCGCTTATTTAGTCGGACGGGGTGTCGGATTGACCCCCACAGGCGATGATATGCTAGTTGGCCATTTACTGGCTCGCCGAGTGATGGGGCAAGAAGATACCCGCTTGGTGGCTTATCTACAAAGAAGGCTGTTGACAGTCAATGATTTGACGACTGACGTCAGTAAACATTATCTTCTGCATGCGTTGACAGGCGCATTCAATCAATCGGCGTTATCCTTGACCAGGTGTACCGATTCAGCGGCTTTTTACCAAGTAATCAAAGAGATACTAGCGATCGGTCATACCTCGGGGGCTGACTTTTTGGCAGGGTTTGCTCGCAGTATCAATCAATTTCAAAACAATAGAAATGAGGAATTCATATGGCAAAACGAGTGGTCATCGCTCTAGGGGGCAATGCAATTTTAAAACCGAATCAACCAGCGACCGTAGAGACACAGCTTGCAAATATCCAGTTAAGTGCAGAACAGATCGCTAAAATCGAGAAACTTGACCATCAAATCGTTGTGACGCATGGCAATGGGCCGCAAGTCGGCAATATTTTACGACAAAATGAAGAAGCCAAAGAAGTCGTGCCGCCTTTTCCACTGGATGTCTGCAATGCAGAGTCACAAGGCTTTATCGGTTATTTGATGGAGCAAAGCATCAAAAATAAAATCGATCAAGAAGAACTGACCAGCAATGTCGTGACCTTATTGACTCAAGTGGAAGTGGCAGCGGATGATCCCGCGTTTGAAAAGCCAACGAAGCCGATCGGCTTGTTCTACTCAGAAGAAGAAGCAAAAACAATGGCTGAGGAAAAACATTGGGTGATGGAAGAAGATGCTGGACGTGGGTACCGTCGCGTCGTGCCATCCCCACAACCTGTGACGATCCACGGCGTGGAATCAATGGTTCATTTATTGAATCAAAATACCATCGTGATCGCTGGTGGCGGCGGTGGGATTCCAGTCGTAAAACAAGCGGAAGGCTTGAAAGGGATCGAAGCAGTCATCGATAAAGACCGAACTGGGAAAAAATTGGCAGAACAAGTGGATGCCGATGTATTTATGATGCTGACCGACGTCAGCAACGTTTATATCAATTACGGAACACCGGAGCAAGAAAAATTAACGGGATTATCCGTAAGTGAAGCGCAAGCATATTTTGATGCGGGGCATTTTGCAGAAGGCAGTATGGGGCCGAAAATGGAAGCAGCGATTGCGTTTGCCAAGCAAGGAAAGACGGCAATCATCTGCTCATTGGAAGAAGCAGACTTAGCATTGTTAGGTGAAGCAGGCACAAGGATCGCTGGGTAACACCAGCGATCCAACTGCTTGATTCGCCTATTAGTCGCCTTCTTCGGACAGCTCAAGGGCTAAGCGCAGATCCAGGCTAATGCTAGGATCATGCACGTTTTTTCCTAGTAGCTTTTGGCACTGTTCGATGCGGTATTTGATCGTATTGCGATGAACGAACAAGGCTTTGGCGGTGCGGGTGATCTCACATTGATAATCCAAGTAAGCCCGTAAGGTTTTGCGCAATTCGATGGTGGCATCTTCTTGCGGAAACGCCAATTCTTTGAGGATCGTGCGGCAGAAATAATGGATATCTTCAGGGCTCATTTTTTCAAATAGACTCCGCATTCCCCGTTGATGGTAGAAAGAGACGATGGGAGAATCATGTTGGCCTCTTCGTTCTTCATAAGCAGTCTTTGCTTCAATGTAGGAGCTGGCTAAATCATTGATGCTTTCACAGACACTCCCTACACCAAAGGCCATTCGAAAAGGCAACCGATTGGTCAAAGCATTGGCGGTCTCAATCAAATGGTCTTCTAAGGCATCACACTTATGCTGCACGAAAATCGCAAAGTGATTGCTGCCCTTTAAGCGAAAGAGACAAACATCTTTGATGCGATAAGGCAGTTGTTCACTAAACCACTGATAGACCAAGTCACTTTCTTCTTTTAGGTATTTGTCTTTGTCTTTGGTTTCTTTGGTTGGTTCACAGGCACCATAGATGACACGATAATGGCGGGCTTTGACCAACCCGTAAGTCTTTCCGAGATCTAACCAATCTTTTTGTTCCTGTTTGGAAGATTGCTGGTATTCGATCATCCGTGTTAAAAAGTCACTTTTTAAATCTTCAAAAGATTCTTGCACTTTTTGGTTTTTGTAGAGCATAAACGACAAGACCAATGCTGCTTGTTCCAGCGCAAAATCCGAGACAGGATAAGGAATCGCCTCAGGATTCAAAATGACTAAATAATGGGGGAAATAAGTGGAGGTTTCAATGGCATAATAAGAAATTTGTGACGTTTTTTCATGGAGATCTTTGATAGGGATCGCCCCGCTTTTTTCACCAGTAAAAACCCCTTTCGTTTGTCCTAATTGATGGATGTAGTACTCCGCGGGTTTTGACATGCGGGTGAAATGCTTGGAATGGGCAATCACTTGTTTGAAAGGATTCAACAAAATGATCGGTGTATTGACCATTTGGCCAAAATCAGCGATAAAGCGAGCGATGCTGACATCCTTCATCAAGGAAGCAGAGAACCGTTTTTGGATATCTAAGGCATAACTCAGCTGCTCGGTTTTGGTGTTCCATAGTAAATTCAAAAGCTGGTGCATCAAACGGCCCAGCGGCATCGTGGCAGGTACTTCTACGATGGGGAAACCTAAACTATCGGCGTAGGCGATGACTTCAGGATCGATGACATCCAAAAAACGACCGATCTTGATGCCTAATCCAGCGGCATTTTTGGCTACGAGGGAATCGATCAGTTCAAGCAGTGCTCCTTGATTATCTTTATAAACCATCGCCGTGCTTAAGATAAAGGTATGCTCAGGAATATAGTGTGCGATATCGGGGGTCTCAGTGATTTCGATACTGTCGACGGGAATTTCCGCGGTAATGGGATCTGTCAACAAACGCAAATTGGAAAAGCGTGGTGTAGCAAGCAATTCAGCAACTAACTTCATAGAGAAACTCCTTTTAGAATTGAACAAAACAAACAAAAACATGTCCTTTTTTAGCTTTATTGTACAACAAACTTGGAAACGTTGACAAGGCGTTGGGCAGTGAAATCAAAAAGAGAAATGAGGGGAAAAGATGTATAAAGAGTTAACGATCGCACAACGTACGATCATGACACCTGGGCCTGTAGAAGCACATCCAGCTGTTCTTCAAGCAATGACCAATCGTATTTTGGGACAGTTTGATCCGAATTTTTTGGCGATCATGGATGAGGTCAAAGAAATGATCAAACAACCGTTTGGAACCAAAAACAAAGAGGCATTTGCCATTGATGGGACTTCCCGAGCTGGTTTAGAAGCGGCGCTGATCGCTTTGATCGAACCAGGGGACAAAGTCTTGATCCCCGCCTATGGGCGCTTTGCTTTCTTACTTGGAGAAATCTGTGAACGTGCCCAAGCGCAAGTCAAATATGTAGAAAAAGAATGGACGGCTCCTTTTGCACCCGCAGAGGTCATCAAAGAAATCGACGCATTTCAACCCAAGATCGTGGCGATGGTCCACGGGGAAACTGCCAATGGGCAAATGCAGCCGTTAGCAGAAATCGGGCAGTATTGTCGCGCAAAAGATATTTTCTTTGTCGTTGACATGGTGGCGACTTATGGTGGCGTGGCCCTGTCAGTCGATGATTGGTGTGTCGATTTGGCAATTGCCGGTACACAGAAGTGTTTAAGTGTGCCGTCTGGTCTTTCATTAGTGACCTACAACGATCGAGTCGAAGCCGTCCTTAGTGCCCGTTACCAAAAAGAATTAGGCTTGAGCAAAACGGATCGAAACAAGCGGCACATTATGAGTAATTACTTGGATTTGAGTCAATTGCAACGCTACTGGAACAAAGAGCGAATCAACCATCACACAGAAGCGACGAGTATGATCTATGCGCTTCATGAAGGATTACGGATGTTGCTAAACGAAGGCCTCGATGCAGCCTATCAACGTCATTTGACGAATGAAGGGGCGTTGGTCGCTGGACTGGAGGCAATGGGGCTTTCGATTTATGGCGAAAAAGCAACCAAAATGCCGACAGTTACCCCCATCTTTATTCCAGAAGGTGTTGATGGCGAAGCTGTCCGAGAAGAGATGCTTCACTCCTTTGGTGTAGAGATCGCTAGTTCATTTGGTGATCTAAAAGGAAAAATCTGGCGGATTGGAAATATGGGCTACAGCAGCCGCAAAGAAAATATTTTACATGTCCTAGCCGCGTTAGAAGGGGCACTATTGTACCAGCAAGCACCAATTTCTGCCGGCAAAGCGCTCATCGCTGCGTTAAATTACTACCAAAAAACGACTTGAAATTTTAGCACAAATGCACAACGACTGAAAGCGCTTTGTGAAAAATGACAAATGCAATAGTCGGCAAAAAAACGTACACTAAGACTATCTTAAAGCGCTTTCGTTGGCGTGCTTCACAAACTTTACTTGTGTAACTGATGGAGGGAAAAAAATGGAAATCAATAAAGAACGTGGTGGGCTTGCCTACTGGAAACAAATTATTATCTTAATGTGTTCAGGCTGGGTCACTATCTGGATTTATCGCGCTGCGTTATCACCGGTCTATCCGCAAATCAATGAGTCACTTGGTGGCAATATTTCTGATACAGCATTAGGATCGATCGCCAGCTTTTACTTTTTCGGCTATGTGATCATGCAGATCCCTGCCGGCTTTTTAGTGGATAAGATTGGGAAGAAAACAGTTCTGCTTCCGGGATTTGTGGTATTTGCACTGGCAGCTTTACTGATTTCACAAGCCTCTTCAATCTCCATGATCTATACCGGTAGCTTTTTAGCAGGGATCGGCTGTGGATCATTTTATGGTTCCGCGTATTCTTTGACCTCACAGAACATTCCGAAAGAAAAGAAGAGCTTCTCAACAGCGATCGTCAATAGTGGTTCTGCCGTTGGTTCAGGGTTTGGGATGATCTTATCAAGCTTTATCGTTATTCAGATGAATATGCCTTGGCAAACAATGATGTATTTATCCGCTTTCTTGATCGTATGTATGACGATCGCTTTCGCATTGGTGATCCGCAGCAACAAAGAAGACGTAGCTTTCTTGGAGAGTCAAGCAGCAGCTGAAGAAGAAACAACGGATCAGCCGAAAGAAAAAGTTTCCCTTTCGACCTTGTTCTCCCTGCGGATGCTCTTTACGTATGTGTTATATTTTGCGACGTGTTATGCCTACTATATGACGGTTACTTGGCTACCAAACTTCTTAGGAACAGAACGAGGCTTCCAAGGAGTCGCAATCGGATTCTCTTCTTCATTGGTGGCATTTGCTTCGATTCCTGGGGCCTTGTTCTTTAGCCGCTTGGCAGACAAATACATGCATAAAAAAGTTACCTTTATCGTTATTTTAGAAATATTAGCGGCGTTGATGTTATTAGTAACGGTGCAAGCAACAAATTCGACCTTCTTAATGATCGCGTTGATCTTGTACGGGTTCCTTGGAAAACTAGCGGTTGAACCAATCATCATTTCTTGGCTAGGGGAAAATGCACCAAAAGTTGGGGTCGGTACGACATTAGGGGTCTTCAACTTTTTCGGCATGATGTCTTCCGTTATCGCACCAACATTGACCGGATCGATCTCGGATGCAACAGGGTCAAAAGTAATGGGCTTTTATATCGCAATTATTTTGTTGATCGGTGGTACATTCTTATTCTTGACTGTAAACTCTAAGAAAACAGCAAAGTAGAAAAGTGAGGAACAACAGATGAAAAAACGATCCTTAAAAATCAGTTTGACCAACCAAATCATGATTGCAACGGTATTGGGGATTTTTTGGGGCGTTTCCTTTCCCGGTTTAGGTGATCAAATGCAGCTAGTCGGGGACTTCTTCTTGCGACTGATTCAAATGTCTGTGGTCGTGTTGGTCATGGGCTCGGTGATTGAAGCGGTGGGGGGACTTGATCCAAAAGAATTAGGTGGGATCGGCGGGAAAGTCTTCCTCTGGTTTACCGGTTCGACCCTCGTCGCCGCTATTTTCGGTCTCTTGTTCGCCTTGATCCTCAAGCCCGGCGCAGGCCTTGACCAGTCGCTGCTGCAAAGTACAGAAACTGCATTAAGTACCAGCAGTATAGAAGAAGTCATCTTGAACTTTGTTCCACTGAACATTATTCAAGCCATGGTGGAGCAGAATATGATCCAAGTGATTATTTTTTCGCTCTTCTTTGGCCTTGCCTTGAGCTTAATCAAGCATGAAAAAAAGAATCAGCTGTTTCTAGATATGATCAGTAGTTTTAATCATATTTTGTTAAAAATGGTCAGCATGATCATGAAGTTGGCGCCGATCGGGATTTTCGGCCTTGTTGCTTCCTTGGTAGAAGATACCGGCATTCGTGTGTTGGGAATGTTAGCCAGTTTTTTATTGACGTTAGCAGCGGCATCTTTGCTCTTTTTGTTTCTTTGGTTTCTCTTGACGTCGCTCTATTGCAAAGTTTCCTTGTTTCGTTTGATAAAGAATATGTGGCGTCTATCGGTGATTTCCTTTACGACCACCTCTTCTGCTGTTTCATTGCCGTTTCAAATCGAAGATGGCAAAGAACGATTTGGGATCAGTGATCGAATCAATAAGCTCGTGATGCCTCTAGGCATGACCTTAAATAGCAATGGGCTCTCCTTATTTTTAGCCCTGGCAATCGTAACCGTTGCTCAGGCGTACCAGATCCAATTGAGCTGGGGGGATCTTTTGCAAGTGGTCTTGTTGTCCTCGTTGGCATGCTTGGGAACGATCGTCGTTCCAGGCGGCGGATTAGTCACACTGGCTACGGTTTTACCTATGTTAGGACTGCCTAATGAAAGCATCGCCTTACTGGCAGGGATCGATTGGTTTTCTGGGATGTTTCGGACCCTCTTGAATGTTGACCCTGACGTCACGGTGGCGTTGATCGTTGCTCATGATGAAGGAGAACTGGATCGTGCAATCTTCAATGGTGAAAAAGCCCAGGTCAAATTAGCAGAAAAAATCACCGATGGCGTATAAGACCAATCATTCTTGTGATGAAACTTTACTCTTTTTTGGAAACGTGCTACGATTGATTCGTTGATAGACTAAAGAAGCTTCCTGAAATACCGTAAACGGTAAACAGTAGCGGCTGATTTTCCGCTTGTCATTCAACAGACAAATACGACAAAAAGAGGAGGAAAAAACATGACAGCATCGATGAAATTGTGGATTGACCTTTTGAATAGCTAATTTAAATCTATTTCAAAAGTCTAGGCAATCGTGATTTCAAGGGATGAGTGTCCTCTTTTTTCCAATTTCTTATTAAAATCAGGGTATAGCGGTAGGCTATGCCCTTTTTTTGTGCTTGCGTTTTCCTAGACGGGAAGGACAGACTGATGGAACAATTAAGTGTAAAAATAAACAATCTAATCAAAAATTATGGGGCCAAAGAAGTACTGAACATTGAAGAACTGAGTGCCTATCAAACGGATCGTATCGGGATCGTGGGCGCAAACGGGCAAGGCAAGTCTACCTTGCTGAAGTTGATTGCGGGAGTGGTCGATCCTGATTCAGGAACGATCCAAAAAGAAAATTCGTTTCACTATTTCCCGCAAATCGCTGAGGTGACTGAAAAGACAGAGGCCCTTGACTGGGCGCTGTTCGGTCGTTTTTCGATCCCAACAAATGAATTGGCGACACTAAGCGGGGGGAGGAGACCAAATACCGGTTGGCACAAACGTTATCTTCCTATCAGTTAGGACTTTTGCTCGATGAGCCAACGACCCACTTGGACCAGCAAGGAATTCAAGTCTTGATTGATGAACTGCAGTATTATTATGGCACCCTGATCGTGGTCAGTCATGATCGGTATCTATTGAATCAGCTGGCAACGAAAATCTGGGAAGTCGATCAAGGAAAAGTCACCGAGTATTCTGGTAATTATGACAGTTATCGACAGCAAAAAGAGCAAGCGGCACAGCGTGTTGCCTGGGAGGCTGCGCAGTATCAGCAACAAAAACAGCAGTTGACCCAAGCGATCCAAAAGAAAAAAGAACAAGCGATCAAGAGCAGTCGCATTTCTGAAAAAAAGCGGCAGCAGAACATCCGACCAGACCGTTTGTCGTCATCAAAACAAAAAGACACGGTGCAAAAGTCATTGCAAAAAACAGTCAAAGCCATGGAAAGCCGCTTGGATCAGTTGGAAGAAGTGAAGGGTGTTGCCCGGCAGCAGGTGATTCGTTTTCCAGTAGTCCCTGCAGTGGAGCTGCATAATAAACGACCGATTCGTGGGGAGCAAGTAACCATTCAAAGAGGGGCGAAACGTTTGCTAGACAGCAGCAGTTTCCAGTTTGCTGCCGGGAAGAAAATCGCTATCGTGGGTCCGAACGGTTCGGGGAAGTCGACTTTACTAAAAGAAATCATCGCAGGTGGAGAGGGAATCTATGTATCACCGAAAATCGTCTTTGCGGTCTACGAGCAAATGGGCTATCGAAAAAACAGCACCACACCGCTTTTGACGGAATTGATGGCTCAAACAGACTATCAGGAACCACTGGTCCGCAGTATTTTACACAATCTGGGATTTAGCCAGATTGACGTGATGAAGCCAGTCAATGTGCTAAGCGGCGGGGAAGCGACACGGGTCGAGCTCGCACGCATCTTTACTCAATCTGCCAATGTCTTGATACTTGATGAACCGACGAACTTTATTGATCTACCGACAATCACCGTCTTGGAACAATTGATTCGCAGCTATCGAGGCATCGTTTTGTTCACATCTCACGATCAAGCGTTTATCGATGCCGTCGCGGATGACGTGTATCTAATCGATCATGGGAAATTAACATTGGTTTCTAGTAACTAGCAGCATAGTCGCTTTTATACCTGTATAGAGAAAAACAGCGCGGGAAAGGAAGCGACCGCCCAACGTTCGATCAACAATCGGCCGTTGAGCGGTCACTACAAAACCCGCGCTGTTTTTTTCGCAATCATCGGTATCGCCTCGCTGTTGCTACATCGCTTAATAAATCTTTTTCGTAAAGTATTTTAAGATCAGGGGAGAGATCAAGGTACTCAACAAGACAACGATCACCAAAGGGGAATACAATGCGGACGAAATCAATTGGTTTTGTTGACCAATCTGTAAAATGATCAATGCCATTTCACCTCGGGAAATCATTCCAGCTCCCACCATCCAAGCACTGTTGTTTGAGAATTTCGCGATTTTCGCCCCGACATAGCCGCCGACCAATTTG
Source organism: Enterococcus sp. NPDC086594 (assembly GCF_044746145.1). Lineage (NCBI taxonomy): Bacteria > Bacillati > Bacillota > Bacilli > Lactobacillales > Enterococcaceae > Enterococcus > Enterococcus sp. NPDC086594. Next base: position 261,304 of record NZ_JBIVBP010000001.1, on the reverse strand, counting down.
GTCATGATCGCGACCACGGTAAAGGCAAGAATAAAGAATAATTGCTCATTTAAGCGGGAAAAATCAACTTCTAAGCCAACGCTGACAAAGAACACCGGAATGAAGACGGCGTAACCTAATGCTTCGACACTGTGTTCCACTTCCTCACGAACCTTCGTTTGACTGACAGCGATCCCTGCGAAGAAGGCACCAATGACCGAGCTTAACCCAACGAGGTCAGCAAGATACGCCATTCCTAAGCAGATGATCAGTGACATGATGATCACCGCGGAATTTGCAAATAGCTTTTCTGCAAGTGCCAATAAGAACGGAGCAATCCATTTCACTAATAGAAAAATCAACACAAAATAAATCAATTCTACCAATAAGGTGACCGGCAGTGGTGTTGCTTGGCTGCTTTCGCCGCCTAAAAAGGAAAGGCTAAGACTCAAAACCAACACGACCAAAATATCATCCACGACGGAAGCACCAAGAATCGTCGACCCTTCTTTCGTATTCACCACATTCAACTCTTTCAATACTTCGACAGAAATACTGACTGAGGTGGCAGCTAATACGATCCCGAAAAAGAACGCTTCTGTGGGACTGCTTTGAAAACCGACCCCCGTGGCATACCCGAAGAGCATAGGGAACACGATCCCCAAAAGGGCAACGAGCATCCCTGGACGAAAATAGCGTTTCAATAAAGAAATATCACTTTCCAATCCCGCTAAAAACATCAGCAAAATAACACCAATCTCTGAAAAATCATGAACCAGAATATCTGGATGGACCCAATTGAGTCCTGCGCCTCCTAGTAAAACCCCCGCTAACAACTGCCCGATAACAGCAGGAACGCCCATCCGTCTCGCCAGATGCGAGAAGAGGGTCGTTGTGATTAGGATCAAACACAAAATCCCGACAAAATGCATAAAACCTCATCCTTCTTTCCTATAACATACTCCCCTTTAGTATAGCATTCTCTCTTGAATTGAGCCTGTATCAAGCCTTTTTTTATTAAAAGAGTTTCATTAAACCACACGTTTTTTGAGATAAGGAGGAAGCGAAGGCAATCAGAGTTTTTCTGTGCACTCGTCGAAATAAAAAAACATTATTTTCACTTTACTTGTAACAAATTATTGTTCGAGCCAACGGGCAAGCCGTTGAAAAACCATTTGGACTTGCGGCTCCTCGACGTTTTTCAAAAAGTCGTGGGGCAAATCATAGACAGGGACAAATTTGCTTTTAGGCACTTTCTTCAAGCCTTTGCTGTAACGAAAAGGAACTTCCTCATCGGTACTGCTGGCACTGCTGAAAATTGGAGGAAATTGAGCAAGCAGCTCAGGATCAATGGCATAGTCAGAAAGAGCTTCAGCTGTTAGACCATAGATCGTTGTGAGTTCTTGCTGTTGAACCCAATAAACATAAGGCAAATAGCGCTGAAACTGCGGATCATCCCAAACGATCTCGGTTTGATCCAAAGAAGGGACTTGCTCTTTGCTTAAGAGCGGCTGCTGCAAGACTCGTTTGTTTTCAATAAAAGAAAGATCGGTATACCCATAAAAATTGACCAGTTTTTCAGGCAATCTCTGTTGTTCCTTCAGTAATTGCTGGGTAAGCGCCAGCATCAAATAACCGCCAGCTGAGCGTCCGCAGAAACAAAACGGGTTATCTTTAAGCACAGTTGCTTGCAATTCTTGAAAATTTTGCCAGTTCAGCGCCAAAATCTCCGCTAACGAGGAATTGGGCGCCAGTAAATAATCGACTGTGAGGACGCTGTATTGCTGCGCTTGAAATAGTGTGATCAGTGATGCGGGAATGTCTTGGCGGGTTCCATAAACAAAACCGCCGCCGTGAAAATAAATCAGGTATTTCTCCGAAGCAGGATAGAGGGTCACGGAAGCACCGGTGGTCAATTGCCATTCTTTTTTCATTTTGCTTGACTCCTTTTCTGAAGCTCTAATAAATAGGTGCCGATCTCGTAATTGACTAATTGGATCGGACTTGTCAGATCGATCTCTAGTAGCTGTTCGATTTTGCTTAGCCGATAACGAATCGTTTTGGCATGAAGAAACAAGGTTTCAGCCGTATTTTTGTAATTGCGATTCGTGATAAAAAAGGTATATAGCGTTTTGAACAGCTCTTCATTTTCTTCCGAGAGTTGATACAGCTTCGGGGGAATGCTTTGCTGCAGCTTTTCCAGTTGGTTCTCCTTGATAAAGGAACTAAAGATACCTAAGTCGCTATAGGCAATGATCGGCGCCAAATAAAACTGCCGATTGAAGCGAATCGCATCCAAACACTCTGGCAGGATCTCTTTGATCTGTTCCTTGCGCAAGACTTCGCTGACCACCAAGCAGCCATGTTCATCGGCTAGCAGGGCATCATCAAAATATGTCTGCAGCATCTGTTTCGTCACCTGATGGGCGATCGATTGGAAATTATAGAGGATCACCAAATAATTGTGGTGTTCAAAAAAGACGTGGGGTGTTTTCAACGCCCGTAGCTTGTGCAAAACGACGGACTTACGCTCCTTATCTTTAAAGCTGTTGGAAGCAAAGGCGATGCCTTGGTAGAAATCGTAGCGATCCAGTTGCGCTTCTTCTAACAAAAGATCCAGCTCAGCCAAATTGCTAGGAGTGTTTTGCAAGATCGCATCGGCAAGATTGTTCATGCGATTGTAGCGCTCTTTCTTCAACAAATACGCCATTTGGAGGCGTTCATAGATGACGTCGATCACATTTTCAATAATCATGACTTTTGCCTCAGGGATCTGCGAATCTTTCTGATAAACGATCAAGGTACATAAATCATTGTAAGGATTGATGATCTCTACTTTGATGGCAGTCACATATTGATTGTTCTCATGAGAAAATAATTCTAAATATTCGTAGTGGTTCTTGGTAAACTCGACGGTTTTCATGGGTTCTTGTTTGGTCACCACGAAATTCTTAAAGGATTGACCGACGGACACATGCACATCTAAATGGGGGATGCGCAAAGAACAAGGCTTTTCGATCAATTGATAGAACTCTTGTATGATCTGATCGAAAGAAGAGTGGTTGCGCTCGACTTTCATGAAGCGCTGACGAACTTCGTAATAGGTACGCAGCAGCTGGGTTTGGTGATTCAGCAATGGTTCGTAAACCGCTAGCATGATGGCTTCATAGCTGACTTCTTGCTGTACTTTGATCAAAGGGATCTGATAAGCAAAGCTAAGCTCAATCACCCAATCTGGAATCATAGGGATCAAGCGATCCACTTTGATCACTAAACCGCTGACACCGATTTGCTGCATTTTTTCAAAAAAAACACGCAGTTCCTCAGGCGATTGGTCTTTGAAGGCATAAAAAGAAGTCAAAATCAATTGATGGGCTTTGCTCCATTTTTCGATATCCATCGCTTCCAACACCATAACGGAACCAACGGAATTTGTTAAACCAATGGAGCCAGTCAGGACTTTACTTTTTTCAAAAAGCGGCAGTTCAACCAATTCTTTTAATTTCATAAAATGCTCCTTTTTTCTCTTTTGGATAAAAAGTATAGCATTTTTTTAGAACTTTATCCAATGAAAACGCAAACAAGGCTCGTTAGAATGAGAGTATAAGAAAAGGAGGAGAACAAATGCTGCACACAGTAATCTTAAAGAATAACTACCAAGATTCCATTAACTTAATGCTGCTGACGAATACGATCAATGATCTAGGCGATGTCGAAATGAGTCAAATCATGATGGGGACGGATGCAAACAAAGACATATTAAATAACACTGGATTGCTTTCTAAAGAGGCAGAAGGTGCTTCACCCAACGATATGATGATCGTGGTCGATAGCCAAAACGAACAGATCATGGATCAAGTAATGCCAGCGATCGATTCATTTTTAGCTGATCTTTCAGCAAAAGATCAAGGCAAAGAAACGCCAGCGGCGGCTTCATGGCAAGAAGCCTTGAGCGCAATGCCAGATGCCAATGTTGCATTATTTAGTATTCCTGGGGAATATGGCGCAGCCGAGATGGAAAAAGCGCTAAAAAATGACTTGCATGTTTTCTCGTTTACGGACAATGTCGCTATCGAAGATGAAGTGCGTTTGAAAAAGCTGGCTCATGAAAAAGGCTTATTGATGATGGGGCCTGACTGTGGGACTGGTATTATTTCTAGCATTCCGATTGCCTTCACGAATGTCGTGGCACCAGGAAACATCGGCGTCGTTGGTGCCTCTGGTACGGGGATTCAAGAAGTGACGACGATCATTGACCGATTAGGCGGTGGTGTCGTTCATGCCATCGGGACCGGCGGACGTGACTTAAGCGACAAAGTTGGGGCGATCACTGTCAAAGATGCCATCGTTGCTTTAGAAAATCATGAACCGACAGATGTGATTTGCGTGATCTCGAAACCACCTGCAAAAGAAGTGCGGGATGAAGTCGTTCAATTGCTGCAAAGTATCAGCAAACCTGTGGTAGCGATTTTCTTAGGAGAAAAACCAGAAGCCCATGAAGGAAAAGTCTATTTGGCACATACGCTGGAAGAAACAGCGCGTATCGCTGTTGATCTTGCCAATGAAGAACCCGTCAAAGCGAACTATTTTGAACGCGTGAAATCCCCAGATGTGCCCAAACTCGCTGAAGACAAAGTGGTCAAAGGTCTTTATTCTGGCGGTACATTAGCTGCCGAAGCAGGAATGCTGATCTCCGAAGCCTTGAATCTAGAAGGCCTTGTAAAACAAGAAGGCTATATCTTGCATTCCCACGGCTATGATGTGATCGACCTTGGTGATGATATCTATACCCAAGGCAAACCGCATCCAATGATCGATCCTGAAGTGCGCATCAAAAAAATCGAAGACTATGCGCAAGATGAGCAAACCGGGGTCATTTTATTTGATGTGGTGCTAGGTTACGGCGCGCATACAGATATGGTAGGAGCTTTGTTACCAGCTATCGAAGCTGCACAGCAAACAGCCCAAGCAGCTGATCGCGCGTTGTACTTTGTTGCTACCGTCTGCGGAACTGAAAAAGATCCGCAAAACTACCAAGAAGCAGTCAACCGTTTGAAAGCAGCTGGCGTCTATGTGGCACCGAGCAATGCTCAAGCAGTGCAATTAGCCCTAGCTTTAAAAGGGGCGACTCTTTCTGAAGCAGACAAAACAGTCAATGACTATACTGGTAGCAAGGTTGAGGTGCCGACAGTCAGCGAGAAAGTAATGGAGCTGTTGACCACCAAACCACGGATCATCAATGTTGGCTTGCAAAGCTTCAATGAATCGATCCTGCAATATGGCGGGAAAACAGAACAATTCAACTGGCGTCCTCGTGCCAACGGCAACAAGAAAATGATCCGTATTTTAGACGCGTTAGAAGAATTTGACGAAAAAATCACAGATGAAAACCAAGCAGTGACGGATAAAATCAAAAATGCCCAACCATTCTTGATCGATGTCGTTCCGGCTAAATCAGTGATCGCTGAATTAAACGAAAGTCAGAAAACCTTGCTGCATGCAGGACCGCCGATCCAATGGTCGGAAATGACGGGACCGATGCAAGGGTCTTGTATCGGCGCTGCCTTGTTTGAACGCTGGGCGAAAGATGAAGACGAAGCCCGCCGCTTACTCGAAAGTGGGGAAGTCCGCTTTATGCCATGTCACCATGTCCAGGCAGTTGGACCAATGGGGGGAATCACTTCTGGGAATATGCCTGTCTTTGTGGTTGAAAACCGCCTTGTCGGCAACAAAGCCTACTGTATTTTGAACGAAGGGATCGGTAAAGTCTTACGATTTGGTGCCTATTCACAAGAAGTCATCGATCGTTTGGATTGGATCAAAGACGTCTTAGGACCAACCATTGCCAAGGCATTAAAACTAACTGAAGAAGGCATCAATTTGAATGTATTGATTGCCCGGTCGATCACAATGGGGGATGAATTCCATCAACGAAATATTGCAGCATCATTGAACTTCTTGAAAGAGATCGCGCCGTTGATCATCCAAACAGAAATCGATGAAAAGCAAAAATATGAAGTGATCAAGTTCTTAGCAGATACCGATCAGTTCTTCTTGAATATCATGATGGCAACCGGCAAAGCCATCGTTGACGGTGCCCGTGTCGATGCCAAAGGAACGATCGTGACCACCATGACGAGAAACGGCGTCAATTTTGGGGTTCGTGTCGCCCAAACAGAAGACCAATGGCATACTGCACCAGTCAATACGCCGAAAGGTTTGTACTTTACTGGGTTTACCGAAGCAGATGGCAATCCTGATATTGGGGACAGTGCCATTACTGAAACCGTCGGTGTCGGAGCAATGGCGATGGTAGCCGCACCAGGTGTAACACGCTTTGTCGGCGCTGGTGGCTTTGAAGATGCGCTAGAAACTTCCAATGAAATGGCAAAAATCTGTTTCGGTCATAATCCGACCTTCTCGATCCCAACATGGGACTTCCAGGGGACTTGTTTGGGGATCGACATCCGGAAAGTCGTTGAAACAGGCATCACCCCAATCATCAATACTGGGATCGCCCATAAAGAAGCAGGTGTCGGTCAAGTCGGTGCAGGGACGGTGCGTGCACCGTTAGGCTGTTTTGAAAATGCCTTGACGGCTTATGCGAAGGATCTGGGGATCGATGTTGACTGAGAAAATCAAAATCAGTGATTATCTAGACCCATTGCAACGATTCGGTCGTACCGGTCGGGTGCATAGCGTGTTTGATCGTTCATTCAATGTGATGATCGGGCAGCAGCTGGTCAATATCAACAACTATCGCAACTATTTGACTGGCTTCGGAGTCTTTTTACCAGATGCATTGTTTGAGCAAGTCCTGCCTTTGATCGAGGTCGGCAATCGCGTGCAAGTCCGAGAGCATGGTCTGACCTTTTACAGCACAAAAGGAACATTTTCTCTTTCATTAGAGGAAAAAGAATTGGTTTCGCTGCAGGTGAAGGAGCTATCCTTCACCTCTGCGGAATTGCAGCTTTTGAAAGAAATCCTGCTTCAACAAAAACTAGAAACCAAGATTGGGTTGCCCGAAGATGAGAAAACCCAAGCAGTGTTTGCGGCATTGCGGCAGCCTGTCTCAGATTGGGAACCAATCATTGCTCACCTGATTGGCCGCGGCAAAGGATTGACACCTAGCGGCGATGATCTTTTAGTTGCCTATCAAGCGATGCTCTATGCCTTGCAGCAGCCGGAAGCTAACGCGTTAGCGCAAGCATTGGCAAAACCGCTGTCTACGACGGATGTCAGCCTTGCTTATATTCAAAGTGCCAGTCAAGGGTATGTCAATTCTCTGATGCTGCAATTATTCAAAGACTTAAAAAAGCAAAACCCACAAGTGATTGAAAAAGATGTGCAGCAGTTGATGTCCGTTGGTCATTCGTCAGGCAAAGATCTTAGTTTTGGGTTCTTGTTAGCGTTGGAGTCATTGTCACTTGAGGAAAAAGAATAGAAATGGGGAGAAATCATGGAAATCAGTAACCAGAAAGATGCGGTCAAAGTAAGCAATTCTTACTGGAAAAAAGTCGTTGCTATTTTCTTTGTCGGCTGGATTTTAATGTACGCCACACGGACGATCTTCAATCCAATCATGGGTGTGATCGGAGAAGAATTCAATTTAAGCAACACACAACTAGGACTTGCCAATAGTATTTTCTTTTTGACATATGCCGTTGCGCAAATTCCTTTTGGCATCATCGGCGACAAAATCGGTCGCAAATTGGTGATCGCCCTAGGTTTTGTTTTATTGGCGGTGACTACTTACTTCAGTGGACTAGCCACAAGCTTCGTTTTGTTCTTAGTGATTCGTGCCATTGCAGGGATTGGTCAAGGTGCCTATTACGGTCCGCAATACGCATTGTCTACCGAAGCGATTCCCGACAACAAACGGACCGTCGGAAATGCCATTATCAACAGTGGGATGGCGTTTGGAACGTCTGGCGGGTACTTGCTTTCTAGTAAATTGGTCTTGGATAACGGGGGCCATTGGAGCCAACCCTTCTTCCTAATGGCGTTTCCGACCTTGATCGTCGGTGTCTTGTTCTATTTTGTTTTGAAAGAAAAAGTGATTCGTCCAGAAGATGAAGGACAAGAAATAAAAGAAGAGGGGCCAAAAGAAAAGATTTCCTTGAAGCAGATTTTTTCAAACCGCAATCTCGTGGCAGCCTTTGTTCTATGCTTTACCAGCATTTATGCAAACTTTGTGATTATAACTTGGCTGCCGCAATTCTTGATTGCCGAGCGTGGCTTTGAAGGGGCGAGTGTCGGCTTTATTGCTTCCTTAGTCCCATGGGCATCGATTCCAGGTGCGTTGATTTTTGCTCGATTGAATGATAAAACTGGCGCGACGAAAAAATTAGTCTATTTATTGGTCCCATTGGCGACCCTTTCCGTATTTGCCATTGCCTTTGTAACGGATCGTACCTTATTGATCACTGTTTTGATTTTGTATGGATTGACTGGCAAGCTGGCGCTTGATCCAATCGTCGTGACCTTTGTGACGAAAAACGCACCAAAAGGCGCCTTAGGAACAACCTTGAGTGCCTATAACTTTATCGGGATGTCGGGGTCGATCTTAGCGCCTTATGTTACTGGCTTTTTAGCCGATTCTTTAGGATCGATGCAGGTCGGGTTTTACCTGTCTTGTCTATTACTGCTGATCGGATTAGGTGTTTTTGCCGTATTAGCAAAGGAAAATCAGAAGGAGAGCATAAAATGAGTTTGAATGTGATCGCTTTAGGCGGCAATGCTATTTTAGATAAAGACCCCAGTGATGAAGGACAAAAAGCAGTCGTTGCGCAAGCAGCACGTTATATTGCCGATTTTGTCGAAAAAGGGGAAAAAGTCATTGTTTGTCACGGCAATGGACCACAAGTCGGCAACTTGCTGTTGCAGCAAAAAGCCGGGGAAAGTGAAAAAAATCCCCAATTGAAATTAGACAGCTGCGTAGCGATGACCCAAGGAAGTATCGGTTATTGGCTGCAAAATGCCTTGATCAATGAGTTTGCCACACGTCAAGCACATCCATCGGTAATCTCATTAGTCACCCAAGTTCGTGTCGATCCAGCAGATCCATCGTTTGAGAGACCTTCCAAACCAGTCGGACCTTTTTATAGTGAAGAGGAAGCCAATGCTGCGATGGCAGCCAATGGCGGGGTATATCAAGAAGATGCTGGGCGTGGTTACCGCAAAGTGGTTCCATCGCCGAAACCGCAAGAAATTGTTGAAAAAGAAGCCATCAAAACATTGGTCGATGCAGGTGTGATCACGATTTGTGCCGGTGGCGGTGGCGTACCTGTCGTTCGCAACGATAATGGGTTTACTGGCGTGGAAGCCGTCAACGACAAAGACTTTACCGCCAGTGTCTTAGCAAAAGACGTGCAGGCCGATCGCCTGATCATTTTGACCGGTGTCGACAATATCTACATCAATTACAATCAGCCGAATCAGCAAGCCTTAGGGGAAATCAGTGTGGCACAAGCCAAGGGCTACATCGAGGAAGGCCATTTTGCAGCGGGAAGTATGTTGCCAAAAATAGAAGCTGCGATTGATTTTGTTGAAGAAGATGCAGCCAGAACCGCGATTATTACCTCAATCGAAAAGTTAGCTGAACTAGATCAGCATACAGGAACCATACTTCGAAAATAAAGAGGGGATCAAAGTGAAAGCAAAAAAACTACCGATGGTGACGCAGATCGTTATTGCCGTTCTTCTAGGGATTCTTTGCGGTTTGTTCTTTGGGCAAGCCGCTTCATTCCTAAAAATCTTGGGCGATCTTTTCTTGCGTCTGATGCAAATGGCGATCCCGTTATTGATCGTTGGACAAATCATTCAAGCAGTTGGGGGGATTGCCCCGAAAGAACTCACTCGTTTGGGTGGAAAAACGATCGCTGTCTTTGGGATTTCCTCCTTATTCGCTGCTGCATGGGGCGTGCTGATGGCGCTCTTCTTTGCTCCAGGCAAAGGGATCGACTTTTCACAAGCTGCCGGCGAACCTCTGCAAGCACAAGAAATTTCTATATCAGAGACTGTGATCAACTTTATTCCCACGAATATTTTCGATGCGTTGAGTAAAGGGTCAATTATTCAAATCATCGTTTTTGGGTTGTTCTTTGGTGTTGCTCTCAATCGCTTTATGCAAAAGAAACCTGAGTCATCTCTTTATGGGCTGATCGTGGATCTAAATGAGGTTGTCATTGCTATCATTCGTTACGTGATGATCGTGGCACCAATCGGTATTTTTGCTTTGATCGCTTCAACAATCAGCTCCCTGGGCTTGCAGATCATTTTGCCATTAGGCAGCTATTTGCTCGTCTACGGTCTAGCCACCGTCACGTTCCTTGGGCTGTGGCTAGTCTTATTGACCGTGTATTGTCGGATCAATCCGTTACGATTGATCAAAAACATGAAGAATATGTCGGTCATGGCATTGGCGACAACCTCCTCTGCCATCACGCTGCCGATCGCTATGGAAGAATCCCAGAACAAATTAGGACTCAGTAGCCGCATCACCAATTTGGTATTGCCATTGGGCATGTCTTTGAACAGCAATGGGTCAGCGATGCATATGGCGATTACCGTCATGACAATCGCCCAAATGTATCAAATCAACTTTGACGGGATCCAAATGGTGACGGTAGCTGTAACTGCGACTTTCGTTTCTTTAGCCAATGCAGTTGTTCCCGGAGCGGGGTTAGTTTCCTTGGCAATCATCATTCCCCAGCTTGGTTTACCAATCGAAAGCATTGCGCTATTTGCTGGTGTCGAATGGTTTGTTGGCATGCTGAGGACAATTTTGAACGTGAACTCAGACGTCTATTCAGCGCTGCTGATCGCTAAGTCAGCCGATGAACTGGATTATCGCGTGTTTAATCAATAAGAGAAGCCGTTGCCAAGCGTGCTTCTCTTTTTCTAAGGAGGAGAAAAGATGGAAGAAATGAGCAGACGTTCTCTGCTGGAATTAGAAGCATTGATGAAAAAGAAACTATTGGCTGCTGGTTTGCCAGAAGCCGCTGCCAGTGAAACAGCGGCGCATTTGACCTTTGCGGATGCTTGCGGGATCCATTCTCATGGTGCCGTGCGGATGGACTACTATGCCGAGCGTTTAGTAAAAGGTGGCATCACGCTGGAACCAAACATGTCTTTTGAAAAAACAGGCGCCGCTACCGGAATTTTCCACGGAGATAACGGCATGGGGCATTATGTGTGCAATGAAGCGATGGCGATCGCCATTCATCTGGCAAAAGAAGCCGGGATCGCTGCAGTAGGAATCGAGCAGACCAGCCATAGCGGGACGATGGCGTATTACGTCAAACAGGCTGCTGAAGCCGACTTAGTAGCGATCGCCATGTGTCAATCGGATCCGATGGCGGTGCCTTTTGGTGGGACCGAAAACTATTTTGGCACCAATCCAATCGCGTTTGCTGCACCACGAGCCAATCATCCACCGGTGGTTTTTGATATGGCGACGACGGTTCAAGCGTGGGGCAAAATTTTGGACGCTCGCTCGAAGAAGCAGCAGATCCCCGATACTTGGGCAGTAGACGAGCATGGCTTGCCTACCACCGATCCCTATGCTGTCCAAGGATTATTGCCAATCGCTGGTGCTAAAGGATATGGCTTGATGATGATGGTGGATATTTTAGCTGGCTCGATGCTAGGCTTGGCTTTTGGTAAACAGGTCACCTCCATGTATGCGGACTTGACGGAAAAACGCCGCTTAGGACAATTCCTTCTTGTGATTGATCCATCTCGTTTTACCAACACCGAAACCTTCAAGCAAAGCATCGATCAGATGGTGACTGAGCTGCATGCAATCCCGCCAGTAGAAGGGCAATCACAAGTCTACTATCCTGGAGAGATCAGCCAAATACACTTTGAAAAAGCCCAGCAAGAAGGGGTCATAATCCCCAAAGCGATCATCGATTATCTCGAAAGCGAAACCCTCCATTTTGATCGCTATGGTAGTCAAGATTCCTTTGCTAAATAAAAATCCGCAAAAGGCAGTTGGTTCAGAGGGGGATTGAACCAACTGTTTTTTTGCTGTCTGGAGCAAAGAGAAGTTTTCAGTCAGAAAATCGCACATTATTGGCAGGATCAGATGAATTCTTTGAGTTGGTTCATTTTGTTCAAAGCATTTCTTAAGCCATTCGACCTTTGATTGCTTGTTTTTTGGAATGTGGTAGAATAGGTCGCATAAGTTAAGATCACTCAAGAAATGAGAGAAAAGCGAGGATGCAACGTGGCAATGAATAAAGTGGTTCTTACTGGGAAAATCGCAGAGATGCCTAGTAAAGAAGCGTTTGATGCGGCGGACGATCAGGGCGTACGTTTTGATCTTGTCATTGTGTCTCAATGGCAAAACAGTGAAGAAGTGCACCATGAATGGTTTGCTTGCGTCATTCATGGAAAACAGGCAGAGACCTTTTTACGGTATACTCAAAAAGGGGCAAGTATCAAAATCAATGGACACTTGCAAGGCTGTCCTTATGAAACACCAGAAGGTCAGAGACTTTGTGCGGCAGAAGTGGTGGTGGATAGCTTCCAAATCATAGAGTTGGCAGAAGAACCAGCGGCGCCTTTTCCTAAAAAGCGGCCATCGACACTTGATGAAACGACGCAAACAAAGTCGATCCGTAATGAAAAAGATCCCCTAAAAACACAGATGCTGGAGTTTTTAAAAGACAATCGATTATTTTAATGACGAAACATGCGGAAAGCAACGGCTTCTCGCATGTTTTTTTACGTAGAGAAAGCATTGGCAAAATTCAACTATATCTGACTAGCGGTGTTCTTTATTGCTTATCAAAGAGGGGGTTAAATAGAATGGTGATTGTAATAAATGATCGCGAAAGTGAAAATAGTGTTTCACAAAAAGTGCGGATTGGTTTAGAATAGTTGAAACATATCTTGAGAAAAAGTGCGGCGCTTGCCTTGTTCAACTGCTAGATACCGCTTTTTTCTGAAAAAATCGTTAATCAGGGAGGGATGTCGATGGGCAAACCAATTATAGGGATCGCTGCGAATGAAGTGCAAGATGCTGGCGATGTGCTGCATCATTTGCCGATCGCCTACACACCATTAGGGTATGTGCGAGCGATCCAGCAAGCGGGCGGACTGCCATTGCTCGTACCAATCAGTGAGCCAGCTGCAGCCAAGGACTATGTTTCACAGATCGATAAACTGGTATTAGCTGGTGGACAAGATGTTTCACCCAAGTTTTATGGGCAGGAGGCCCATCAGGCAACTGGAAGCGGCTTGTTGGCACGGGATGAGTTTGAACTAGCGCTGATCGATGAAGCGCTGCTGCAAAAGAAACCAATTTTTGCGGTTTGTCGGGGAATGCAGCTGGTCAACGTGGCATTCGGTGGCACGCTGCAGCAAGACATCAGTACCTTCAGTGAGATCATTCATATGCAGGCGCCGATTCCGAAAGAAGTGCCGACCCATGCCATCGTGACGGCTGAAAAAAGCATGTTGGCTCGTGTTTACGGTCAAAAAACAAAGGTTAATTCCTTTCATCATCAAGCGGTGGATCGATTGGCTCGTCCATTGCAAAAGACAGCTTGGAGTCCTGATGGCATCATTGAAGGCATTGAACACGTGGGTCAGCGCTTGTTGGCGGTTCAATGGCATCCTGATTTTGCCTATGATGCGCTTATACAAGAACAAGCGGTTTTCAAGTATGTCGTTGACGTATTGTAAGAAAGAGGATCACGCAAGGAGGAGAAAAATGAAAAAGAGAATGATGGGTATCACTGCTTTCACAGTATTGGTTTTAAGTGCCTGCAGTACCACGAGCCCCACGACGGATTCTGGACAGCAAGAGGAGCAAGGAGCCGTTGCGCAAGAAATTCAAGTGTCAACCGCTGGCGCCTTATCAACCCTTGATAGCGGACAATACACGGATGTCAATAGCTCCGATATGATCGGACAAGTGGCAGAAGGGTTATACCGTCTGGATCAAGAGGGGGATCCTGAGCTTGCGATGGCCGCTGAAGAGCCTACGGTATCAGAAGATGGACTGGTTTATACCTTCACCATTCGTGATGCAAAATGGAGCAATGGCGATCCTGTTACTGCGGATGATTTTGTCTACGCCTTTCAATATGTTGCTAATCCAGAGAATGGTTCTAGTAGCAGTAATCAAATGGATGTGTTGAAAAATGGCAGTCAAGTGCGTCAAGGGGACGTTGAGGTGAGTGAGTTAGGAGCCAAAGCATTGGACCAGCAGACGTTAGAGCTGACATTGGCAAGTCCAATCTCGTATCTGGATCAAATTTTGGTCGGGACACCTTTTATGCCAAAAAACCAAGCGTTTGCTGAAGAAAAAGGTGCCGATTATGGGTTATCAGCGGAAAATTTTGTCGGCAATGGCCCATTCTTGATCGAAGGGTGGAACGGGACCAACGAATCATGGACGTTAACGAAAAATCCTGATTATTGGGATGCTGAGAATGTCCAATTGACCAAGATCGACGTGCAAGTAGTGAAGGAAACGGCGACTGGTGTCAGCCTTTTTGAAACAGGAGAACTGGACTACACCACCTTAACGGATACTTACGCGCAGCAATACCAAAACTCAGCTCAAGCCAACTATGTGCCAAAGGCGCTAGTGGGGTATTTAAGTGCCAACCAAAAACGAGAAGTCACAGGCAATGTCAAAGTACGTCAAGCAATTTTACAAGCCATGGACAAAGAGGCATTTGCCGAAAATATCTTAGGTGATGGGTCCACTGCATTGAACGGCTTTGTGCCAAGCAACTTTGCCAAAGATCCTGAAACAGACCAAGATTTTCGTGAAGAAAATGGCGATTTACTGCCGTACGATTTAACAGCCGCACAAGAGCTTTGGGCACAAGCCAAAGAAGAGTTGGGACAAGACGAAATCACTTTGGAACTGTTGTCAGCAGATACAGCAGCAGCCAAGAAAACCATCGAGTTTGTCCAAGGGCAGTTAGAAACCAATTTGCCGGGATTAACCATCGATGCCAAGTCGATTCCTTTACAAAACCGTTTGGACTTGCAATCCCAAGGTGAATTTGATCTCGTCTTTGGGACTTGGACACCAGATTACGCGGACCCGATCAACTTCTTAGAATTTTATGATTCAACAGGTGGCTTGAATACGTCTGGGTATGCTAGTGAAAGTTACGATCAAGGGTTAGCAGAAGCACGGACGACTTTAGCAAACGACCCAGCTGCACGTTGGGACTTATTGAAAGAACTGGAAAAACAATTGATCGTTGAAGATACAGCCGTTTTGCCGTTATATCAAGGGGCGGTGGCGTATTTGAAAACAGATCGTTTGCAAGGGGTGCAAGTGTTTCCTTTTGGACGAACAGTATCCTATCGCCTAGCATCTGTCACAGAATAAACAGGTAGTAAGAAAACAGAGGAACTTTTTTTCAACCAAGTGTGCTGATCAAACAGCGTTTGTTGAAGAGAAGGGCATCTGTTTTTTTATTTTAGCCAAAATCGTTGCAACTCTTGGGGTAAAACAGGAATTCGTTTTCAAAAAAAGGTTGTTAAAAAGGGCTGTTTTCACATCTGTGTTTTTAGAAAAGTCAATCTTTTTTAAAGAAAATTAATAAAAGTTGTTGCATTCTCAGAAACTTATCTGTAAAGTGTTAGGTGTAGTCAGCAAAATAAAAAGAGAAGGAGGGATTACGATGCAAAAAGTATTTGATAAAAAAACAACCAAATTGAATAAAGTGAATCCCTCATTCGGTAACCATTAGTGTACAGATAATGTCTATAATAACGACGTTTATGCTCTGTCCTTTTTCCGAAGGGACAGAGCTTTTTTGTGTACTTTTTTAGAATGTGAGGGATAAAACATGAAGTATGTATTAAAACAATTAACAACGTATTTTAAAGAACATAAGGTGCGCTATACCTTCGTATTCGTCTTTATGGTTATTGCTAGTGCGATGTATGTCGCACCAATCTATATCTTGCGCTTATTCATTGATGCGCTGATCCAAGATAATTTTGATTATTCGGTACTGGTCCAATACGTGACCCTCTTTGCCGGAGCTATCTTGTTAGGATATCTGGCCGAATTTGTTTGGACGTTTAATTTATTTATTGGTTCCTACGATTTGCAAAAACAATTGCGGGAACAATTGATGAGCCACTTTCTTAAAATGGGGGCGCCGTTTTACCATCGTTTCCGAACAGGCGATTTAATGACTCGTTCCAGTGACGATGTCCAAGTGATGGGGATGACCGTGGGGTATGGACTGATGGTTTTCTTAAATACTAGTTTGTATCTAAGTTTTATCGTGGCGATGATGGCTGGGACGGTTTCTTGGCTATTGACCTTGATTGCCTTGATTCCAATGCCGCTTTTAGCCTATTACATTTTCAAATGGGGCTCGCAAGTCGATAAGGCGTTTACGGAAGCGCAGAATTCTGTTTCTGAGATGAACAGTGAAGTGTTGGAGATCATTGATGGCATTCGGGTCGTCCGAGCTTATGGACTAGAAGGAGCCACCACGGAACAGTTTCAAAAGAAAACACTGGAAACAAGAGCAAAAAACAATATCGTTTCTGAGATCGATTCCCGTTTCGGGCCGCTGATTACCATCATCTTAGCGATCAGTTTTGTGATGAGCTTTGGTGTCGGGGCGTTTCTTGTTGCCAACCAAACGATCACCATCGGTGCGATGGTCTCTTTCCAAGTGTACTTGACAATGGTCGTTTGGCCGATGATCTCAGCAGGAGATCTTGTGAATGTGATGCAACAAGGTGCCGCATCCTGGCGTCGGATCAATGAAGTGCTGCAGACGGGTGATGAATTAGAAACTCCTGGTGAAGCCGACCTGCAAGCCATCAATACGATCCGTTTTGAAGCATACCATTTCCAATACCCACAAGCAGCTCGTTATGTGTTAGAAGGACTGGATTTGACGATCACTCGTGGAGAAGTCTTAGGGATCGTTGGGAAGACCGGTAGCGGAAAAACGACGCTGCTAAGACAATTCGGTCACCGCTATCCATACTCTGATCAAGTACCCTTGATTAACGAGCAGCCGTTGACGACCTATCAAACAACAGCAGTACGCAACCACTTTGCAGAAGTGCCGCAAGAACATACCTTGTTTTCACGAACAATTCGCGAGAACTTGCTATTCGGACAGCCAGATGCTTCAGAAGAAGTGTTGTGGGAAGCACTGGAAGCCGCTTGCTTTAGTGAAGACATCAAGCGGATGCCAGAAGGGCTCGAAACGGTCGTCGGTGAGAAAGGCGTTTCCCTGTCTGGTGGACAAAAACAACGCTTGTCCTTAGCACGGGCGTTTTTACGAAACAGTGAAGTCCTCTTACTGGATGATGCCCTTTCGGCAGTTGATGCCAAAACGGAACAAGCCATCATCACGAATTTGAAAACGATGAAGCAGGCACCGACCTCCATCATCGTGACCCATCGATTGTCCGCCATCACCGAAGCGGATCAAATCATCGTCTTAGAAGACGGACGGATCACACAGCGTGGTACCCATCAGGAGTTGATCGAAACGCCAGGCTGGTACCAAGAACAGTATTACCATCAACAGTTAAAGGAGGACGATACAAGTGTTCTCAACGATTAAGCGTTTGCTCACGTATTTGAGCTATTATAAAAAACAATTTACCGTGGGCGCGATCTTGCTGTTGCTAGCAGCAGCGCTCGAGCTGACTTCACCACTGATTGCCAAACAGCTGATCGACCGAGTGATGACACCGGCGGTTGACAGCAGAAACCTAAACACGATGCTTTTGATCCAATTACTCGCTGGGTATTTGCTGGTCAATTTGATTGGTTCCCTCTTTCGTTATATCAGCTTGCTGCAATTGCGAAAAATGTCCAACAGTATTGTCAAAAAAATGCGGGATCAGCTTTTTGACCATATGCACAAATTACCGGTTTCTTACTTTGACCAGATCCCAGCTGGTAAAGTCGTCGCACGGATTACGAATGACACCGAAGTTTTGCGGTCTAATTTCTACGTGATCGTGATCAGTAATTTGTTAAGCAACATCATCCAAATCATTGGTGCGTTTATTGCATTATTTCTTTTGAACCGCACCTTAGGAGCAGCGATGCTGATCCTGATCCCGATTTTAGGAATCTGGCAGCATTTTTACACCAAATATGCCTCTCGTTACAATTTAGCAATGCGGGAATACATCTCACAAATCAGTGGGCAGTTAAATGAATTTGTCCAAGGAATGGCGATAATCCAAGCCTTCCAACGAGAAAAGCAGTTGCAGAAAGAATTTAATGAAACAGTAGAGAAATGGTTCAAAACCGGACGCAAATACCTCTTACTCGATTCAAGTATCGCTTGGGGATTAGGCAATTTGTTGCGAAACTCAACGATCTTGATTTTGATCACGACCTTGGCCGCCTTTTTCCTTGATGGCCGCTTGGCGATCTCAGCAGGCTTGCTGTATGCCTTTATTGATTACATCAACCGCCTGTATGATCCCATCGAAGGGCTTGTCCAAACCATCACCAATGTGCAGCAATCATTGGCTGCCGGACAGCGGGTCTTTGAGTTTGCTGATCAGCCGGTTGAAAAACAACAAAGTGAGCAGCTGACTGTCACGAATGGCGATGTTTCTTTCCAACAGGTGACCTTTGGCTACGATCCTGAGCAAGCGATCTTGCACGATATCAACTTTGACGTTGCCGCAGGAGAGACCATTGCTCTAGTCGGTCATACTGGTTCTGGAAAATCGAGTATTTTGAACCTGTTGTTCCGTTTTTATGATCCGCAGCACGGAAAAATCGTTGTGGATGGACAAGTGATCGCTGATTTTGATCGTCATAGTTTAAGAGATTCAATGGCGATCGTCATGCAAGATCCCTATCTATTTACTGGAACGATCGCCAGCAACATCGGAATGAACGATCCAACGATCACCGAAGCGATGATTATCGATGCCTTGAAACAAGTCGGCGCTGACTACCTTTTGAGCCGCTACGAAAAAGGCATCCATCATCCAGTCGTTGAAAAAGGCAATGAGTTTTCTAGTGGAGAACGCCAGCTGATCAGTTTTGCCCGTGCATTAGTGTTTGATCCGAAAATCTTGATTCTGGATGAAGCGACGAGCCATGTGGACACTGAAACAGAATCCATCATTCAAAAGGCGATGACCATCTTGCAAAAAGGACGGACGACCTTTATGATCGCTCACCGTTTGTCAACGATCAAACAAGCAGATCAAATCTTGGTCTTGGATCAAGGGAAGATCGTGGAACGGGGAACCCATTCGAGTCTTGTCCAAGGGCAAGGAATCTATCAGCAAATGTATCAAATGCAGGCAGAGCAGCTGTAATCAGCGGTGATTGCCGACAATGTTAACCGTAAAAGAAAATCCTTGAGCCTCCTGCATGGGAAGTGGCTCAAGGATTTTTTATATAATGCGAAGGAGCAGCCAATCATCTATGGGGAGTTGGAAGAGGAGGCCTTCGCTTATATATCACTAGGAAAAGCTGTAAGATGATGCCGTAATTTTGCTAAGAAACGCTCGCCGATCACTGATAACGGGCGATCGTTCTTTTTAATGAGGATGATCTCACCCTCGGACGCGTCGATCAAAGGAAGAAAAGCCAAGCCTTGGCGTTCTGGTTGGGCAACGATCCCCGAGCCGGTTCCATAAAGATCCGTCTGTTGTAATAGCTGGACCATCGTGCCTCGATCGCTGACATGCACCACTTGAGGGCTTTGAGCGAAGTCGATCAAATCTTCTGAGAAGAACGAATAGCGTTCATCTTCTTGCAAAAAGCGTACTTGTGGATAAGGGGCGAGATCTCTTAAGGAAAGCTGCCTTTTTTCTGTCAAGGGATGAGCTGCTCGCAAAAAGACATGGGGGCGAAACCGTCCCAACGCCTCGAAGGACAATTGGGCGCCTTGCAGCAGTCGTTCCAATCCTGCTTGGTTTTGCTCATTCAAATAAAGGATCCCAAATTCACTTCGATATTGTTGCACGTCCGTGATCACCTTTAAGGTCGTGGTTTCTAATAAGCGAAACTGGCGGCAGTCGGGAAATTCCTGCAGCAGCTCACTGAAAATTCCAGCCGTGAAATCATAGTGCTGGCTTGCGATAGCGAAGGTTTGACTCGCTGCTTGCTTGCTGGAAAAACGCGTTTGCAGCTGCGCCACTTGACTCAAGATCGGCTGGGCATGGTCTAGAAATTCCGAGCCTTCGGCAGTCAAGCGGGCGCCTTGATTCGTACGCTCGAAAAGCTGGACCTCCAATTCTGTTTCCAACTCTTTCACGGCTTGGGAAAGACTTGGCTGCGAAAGATACAGCCGTTTGGCTGCTTCACGAAAACTTCCATGGTCAGCGATCGCTTGCACGATGCGCATTTGTTGAATATTCAATTTTTGACCTCCTTTACAAAGATTCAGACGGGGAATGGTCCACTAATCAATAGTAGTCATGTCTTTTCCTTCTATAGTAATAGAAGCTTCTTTAAAAAATACGACGACAGTTGCTGCCTATTGCTACTTGTGAAGCGGTCATTGCAATTCTTCAGGAATAAACCAATAACCCGTTTGATTTTCTTCTGCCAGCAGTTCTTTAAAGGCTTCAGAATGATAAGCTGCCACCACTGCGTGTGCCCAGTCACTATCTTTGTTGGCTTTTTTTACCGTTGCCACCAGTTCATACTCTTGCAAAATGTCTTCACTTAATAAGCTTTCCTCTGCAGCGATTCCAGCACTGTAAACGATGCTGCCGGGAATCACAGCATAGTCTAAATCTGCTAAGCTGCGGGGGATTTGCGCAGAATCCATCTCAACGATATCCAAGTCATAAGGATTGTCAGTAATGGTTCTTAACGTCGCGTCAATGGGCGCCACTTCCGGGTCAAGTTCGATCCAGCCGGCTTTTTGCAGCAGCAACAGGGCCCGGGCACTATTTGACGGATCATTGGGGATCCCGATGGTATCGTTTGCTTCAATCGCTGTTAAACTGTCCTTTCTGCCAGGATACAAGCCGGCTGGAACGGTAGGAATCGGTGTGATACCCACTAAATCGGCATCCGTGTTTTCATTGAAGTTTTCTAAATAGGCGGTGTGCTGATCGACGTTTAAGTCGATCTCGCCATCGTTCAATGCAATGTCCGCTTCCAAGACCCCAGTAAAGCCAATATCCGTCACAGTATAGCCAGCTTCTTCTAAAATCGGTTTGATTCCTTTGAGAAACAGTTCGCTGTAAGGCCCTGGTGTCGTCCCCAATCTGATTTCTGTCTGCTGTTCCTCGGCATTTCCCGTTACTTCTTCTTGATTGCCACAACCGGCAAATAAAACTAAGGACAATAAACCAATGCCCACACCCAATCGAATCTTTCGTTTCATAACTTTTCCTCCTTTTTTATAAAAAAAGCCTTCCCAAAGAATAGTCTTTGGGAAGGACGATCATTTCGCGGTACCACCTTCGTTTGTTTTTTACTGAAACAAAAAACCTCAGTCAGTTCATCAAATAAACTGCATTGCGCTATCGGGCTTTCTCCGTCGGGGATTGTTCGTCCACGAATGCTCAAAGGTCATCTTCGGATCGTCTTCCTTACTCGTTTTCACCAGTTCCGAGCTCTCTTGAAAGAAAGGGGGGATCGTACTCTTCTTCTCACTGCATGTGTATGAAATTAGTAGTATCTTAGAACAAGATGAGAAAGTTGTCAATTGCTTTCGTGATAGGTGATTCCAATCACTACGCAGGTAGTAGGGGAACAAATGGACAAGGGCAAGAATAGACCTAAAAGGCAGGAAAAGCAGATGAATGGTCGAAATCGCTTGGTTGGGTTAGAATCGAAACACAAACAAAAAAAAGAGGCGAGCAAATGAAATTACTTTTGATTGGTCATACCGGCACACTTGGGCAGCTTTTAGTTGAAGGCTTTCAGCAGCTACCAGAAGTGGAGCTGATCACGGCTAGCCGTAGCAGCGGCGATCATCAAGTCGAAATTGCGGATGCAGACAGTGTCAGCCAGCTATTTGCAGCTACTGGGAAAGTGGATGCCATTGTTTCCGCTGCGGGAAGCACAGTGTTTAAACCCTTTGAGGAATTGACGCCAGCAGATATTCAACAGTCGGTGGCTTCGAAGCTGCAAGGACAAGTCAACCTTGCGTTGATTGGCCAGCATTTTCTCAATGAAGGTGGCAGTATCACGCTGACTTCTGGAATTATCAAAGACGAATTTATCCCAATGGGCACGCCTTCAGCACTGGTCAACGGCGGTTTAGAAGCCTTCGTGGCATCGGCAGCTTTTGAGATCGGTCAGGGGATACGAATCAATGCAGTCAGTCCCAATGCGCTTGTGGGCTCTTGGGAAACCTTCGCCGATTCTTTCAAAGGCTTTATTCCCGTTGGTGACGCACCCGTTTTTGCAGCGTATCAAAAAGCAGTCTTTGGAATCATGACTGGCAAGACCTTCACCGTTTATTAAGAAAAAGCAGAAGTAGAAAAAAACCGCCAAATCAAAGCTGACTTGGCGGTTTTTGTTCTGCTGAAAAAGAAGTAGCAAGCAGTTAAGAAGAGAGCAATTGGGTTTTCAGCTTGGGCATTTCTGCTTTGAGTTGTTGGCGAGCAAAAGCCAAGTCATTGATCCAAGAAGCAATCGCTTCTTTTTCTAAGAACAGAGGCATTCGATCATGGACTGGTTCAACAGAATCGTTCGCGGCAGTCGTTAGAATGATTGATTCGGTTTCGATCTGATCCTCTTTTTGAAGGATGCGATAAAAACCAGCAGCATAAATCACGTGATCTTGCGAAAAGAGGAACTTTTCCTTTTCATGATTCCATTCATAGAAACCAGACATCGGAAAGACACAGCGATGCTCTTGGAAAGGCTGGCGAAAAGTCGGTTTCTCTTCAACGGTCTCAGAACGCGCATTGATCATCAAATGCCCTTTTTTAAAGCCGGTAAAGCCCCATCTTGTCACACCAGCTACAACTTGTTGTTGTTGATTTGCACCGATGGTTACGACGTGATTGGAGGGGAAAACATCATTGATAGCGACAGTCTGTTGGCGCTTGCGGGCTTTCGCCGCGGCTTCTTGATAATATTCTGACAATTCGCCAGTTGATGGATCAAATAAGTATCGGCCGCACATGGACAGGTCACTCCTTTTTTTGGATTGGCTGGTGCCTTTGTTTCAGTATAAAGACTCAAGGCGTCAAAACCAACTAACTTGCTTCACAGCGTGATTCGACAACGAAAGGATAGGGGCGGTTATGTAAAAAGTTAGTACCGCGAAAAGAGTTAAAAGAAATCAGATAACAAAAAAAGGCAGTCACCTACTGAGGTTGACAGCCTTTTTTATTCTAGTTGGTTAGCCAATTTTTTTAACTCTCCCGCCGATTTTATTTGCGAAACGTTCAGCATCTTCTCTGCAAGTATAGGTCAATGCAATTGTTTTGTCCCGTGTTCTTTTTCCTTCGGCGGTTAGATAACCATGAAAGATTTTAATCGCATACAATCGATAAACACCTCCTTATCCTTCGTAATAATAACAAATTTACCGCTTACATTCAAGAGATATAGTAAAACTTTATTTTTTGTTAGTTATTTTATTAAGAAATTGTTCAAACGCTTAAGAAAAGATTGAGGGATAAAGGGAGGTGTGGAATAGACCAATGCGCATTTGAAAGGAAAGACGAAGGAACCTAGATGTATAAAGTTACTGCTACTTGCTTTCCAGCATAGAAGGACAAAAAATGAGAGCGATTTTGTTTTGAAATTTAAACAAATAGACCAATCGAGGAATAGCTAAGATAGGTGTCAAAAGTAGAGAAGAGAATCTATTTTCGTTTTTGCGTGTTATTGAGACATTTTCCCCTCAAAAAATGGTTTGTAGAAAGAAACGATGATTCAAGCGCTGCATAAGCACGAAGATTGTTGTTTATTGTGCCGGCAAGTTGTTGGTTTGGGGATAAAAAAAGCAAAAGTTGTTCTTAAAACACCAGTCTGACAAAAATAGCTTTTGTGAGAAGCTCAACGGGGGCTTAACGATCGTGCGAAAAAATTTAAGGAAGCGATTGACAAGTTTTTTTTGAAGTGCTATGATACCGATGTAATTAGATAACGGTTACAGAAGTGCTGTGACCAAGAGGCGTGTTACTGTAAGAAGGCAAACCTCATATTCCACCAAGGGTGGAGTATGAGGTTTTTTAGTGTTTTTAAGGTGGAGGAAATCATGAAAATAAAGAAGTTTTTAAATAATAATGTTGTCTTACTAAAGAAAGGCAGCAATGAAATTATCGGATTTTCTACAGGCATCAGCTTCAATAAGAAGGTAGGAGATGATGTAGAAGAACAAGATTTTGAAAAGATTTTTGTATTGGATACTCACGCAATGTTGGAACATTTTAGCTATCAATTAGGAAAGTGCGATCCGAAATACGTAGCGATCGTTGCTAAAATCGTGGCTTATGCCAAACAGAATTATCGCTTAGCAGTCAGCGACTATATTTATTTGACTTTGCTGGATCATATTGATTTCACTGTTCATCGTATCAAGCAGCAAATGACTTTTCATAGTCCTTTGCAATGGGATATTCGGCGATTTTATCCCGATGAATATGCCATTGGGGTGTATGCTGTCCAACTTATGGAGCAAGAACTAACGATCGATGTACCAACAGAAGAAGCGATCTCCATCGCATTGCATTTTGTAAATGTCCAATCACAAAAGAAGGATATGGCGGTTACCAATCAAATCGCGAAATTTATAGAAGACGTACTGACGATCGTAAAGTATGAGTACAAACAAAATTTTGATGAGAATAGTTTCCATTATTCTCGCTTTGTCACGCATCTGCACTATTTTGCACAAAATGTGATCAATCATACACTTCCCAGCTATGAAGCGTCGACGCTCTATGCACAAATTGAGAAGATGTATCCGCAAGCGTTTCACTGTGTGGAAAAAATCAAGGTTTATATCAAAAATACGTATGATATCAACATCTCAGAAAATGAAGAAATTTATCTATCACTCCATATCCAGAAATTGACGGAACAAGGAGAAAGGGAGAAAAACAATGGACTATAAACAACTAGCCAATGAAATTTATGAGAATGTCGGCGGTGGTAAAAATATCCAGCACGTGACCCATTGTGCAACAAGACTGCGTTTCACGCTGGCCGACGACAAAAAAGCTGACAGTGAAGCAATCAAACAGTTAAAAGGAGTGACTGGACTCGTTCAGGGAAATGGTCAATACCAAGTGATTATTGGGCCAGATGTATCGAGTGTATACGCTCAACTACCGACGACAGAAACGACGGCTGATCAAAGCAGTAGCGATCAATCGATCATCTCACGACTCCTTGACTTTATCGCAGGCTGTTTTACACCGATGATTGCAATCATAGCAGCTGGAGGAATGCTGCAAGTGGTCCTTTCACTATTGGAGTTATCAGGAATTTTAGCTGCAACTGACGATACGTATCTCGTATTGTATCAAGTATCGCAAGCAGCCTTCTTTTTCATTCCCGTTTATTTAGGAAATTCTGTGGCCAAACGATTGAAAATTGATCCTTTCTTAGGAAGCTACGTCGGAGCGATTTTTGTGATGCCAGGATTGACGGCCCTTCTTAGCCAAGAAGGAGGAATCACATTATTTGGATTGCTCGTACCGAATGTGAGCTACAATGCCTCCGTTTTGCCAGTTTTATTAAGTGTCTGGGTTATGTCTTATGTCTATCGGTTCGCCGATCGGATTTTACCGAACAGTGTCAAATTTATTCTACGTCCATTGATCGCCATCATCGTGATCACACCGCTGGCTCTATTGCTAATCGGACCATTAGGTGTGACGATCGGCAACTATGTGTCACAGTTTTTGAACTACTTAACAAACAATTTTGGTCCGTTAGCCGTCTTGTTTATGGGTGCCTTTGCTCAATTGCTAGTAATGACGGGCATGCACACGACGCTGACCCCTATTTTATTAACTTCTTTGGCAACGTACGGGTATGATGATTTGATCGTCCCTGGTATGCTGCTTGGATTGGCTGCCGAAGCAGCGATTTGTTTAGCGGCTGGAATCAAAGCTAAGGATACGGAATTTAAACAAGTGAGTTTTTCATCGGCAATTACTGCCTTGATGGGTGTGTCTGAACCTGCTTTGTACGGAGTAACCTTACGTCTGAAAAAACCGATTGTCGGAATGATCCTTGGGGGTGCTGCTGGGGGACTTTATTTTGGTTTGATGAAAATCAATACGCCAGTAGTCATTGCTTCATTTGTGGCGCTTCCATCATACAGCAGTGTGTTTCATGCGCTGATCGGCTCGTTGATTACTTTTGCGATTGCCTTTGCTTACACCTGGGTCATGGTCAAAGATGCAGATTTTCCTAATAATAATCAGCCGCAAGCAGTCAAATCTGGAGCGCAAGATGTGACAGCCAAAGCAACTGATGTTTCTTCTGAAACGAAGAAAGAACAATCAGCGATTGAAAAAATTGTATTATCACCTTTAAAAGGAACTGCCGTTCCATTGACAGAAACCAATGATCAGGCGTTTGCTTCATTGGCATTAGGCAAAGGAATTGCTGTTAAGCCACAAGATCAACAGGTGATTGCCCCATTTACGGGACAGGTTTCTGCCGTTTTTCCAGGAAATCATGCGATTGGACTTACCAGTACCGAGGGGATTGAACTTCTGATCCACATCGGTATTGATACGGTGAATATGCAAGGAAGTGCCTTTGAACGACTAGTCAATGAAGGTGATCAAATCACTATGGGAGAAACATTATTGCACTTTGATGCAGAAAAAATCGCTCAGGCAGGGTATGAAGATACCGTTATGATCACTGTTACCAATACGGCAGACTTCTTAGATGTTGTGGCACTTGCCCAACATCAAGAAATTAAAGCTGGCGATCAGTTATTAGCCATTTTTTAACCATTAGAAAGAAGAAAGGATGACAGCAATGAGTTTCCCAAAACATTTTTTATGGGGCGGCGCTTCGGCGGCAAACCAATATGAAGGCGGCTATAATGAGGGCGGAAAAGGGCTCGCTTGTGCTGACTTGATCAGCGGTGGCAGCCATACGACTTCTCGGAAAATCACAGCAAAAATTGAAGAAGAGTTGTTGTATCCAAGCCACGAAGCAACTGATTTTTATCATCATTATCAAGAAGATATTGCATTGTTTGCAGAAGCTGGATTTAAAGCTTTCCGCATGTCTATCAACTGGACCCGGATTTTTCCCAAGGGCAACGACGCTGAACCGAATGAAGAAGGCCTGGCCTTTTATGATCGCGTGTTTGACGAGTGTCGGAAGTACGGGATTGAACCAATTGTAACCATTGCTCATTTTGATGTTCCCGCATATTTGAGCCAAGAATACAATGGTTGGGCGAGTCGTGACGTGATCGACTTTTATGCGAGATATGCGGCGGTGTTGTTTGAACGCTATCACGAAAAAGTAAACTATTGGATCACTTTTAATGAAATCAACACGGCCACCTTAAGTATCGGAAACTTTTTATCACTGGGACTGCAAGTTGGTGAATCTGAATTTATCAATCAGCCGGATAATCTACAGCAACGCTACCAAGCCCTGCATCATCAATTTGTTGCCAGTGCAAAGGTTGTCGCTTACGGACATGAGCATTATCCAGACCTGAAAATCGGCTGTATGATTTCTTATATGCCACGCTATCCTTATACTAGCCATCCAAATGATGTATTACTAGCCAAACAAGAAGAAAATATGCACTCGAAATTTTGTGGCGATGTGCAGGTCACAGGGAAATATCCTTATTATGCAAAGAAATATTTTGCTGATCATGGCTTTGCAATCGAGTTTGCACCAGAAGATCAAGCGATCCTAGCTAAGGGAACAGTGGATTACTACACGTTTAGTTACTATCTAACACTTTGTGTCTCTGCAGATGAGAAAGTTACCAAAAATGGGCACAGTATGATTGGCGGTTCAGGCGTAAATAATCCTTATCTAGAGCAGACGGAATGGAATGCGATGATTGATCCAGTAGGATTGAGAATTGCGTTGAATGATATTTATGATCGCTACCAACTGCCATTGATGATCGTGGAAAATGGGATCGGGGTTTCAGAAACTGTTGCTGAAGATGGACAGATTCATGATGATTATCGCATCGATTATTTAGAAAAGCATATTGCTGAAATGGAGAAAGCCATCGATGATGGTGTCGAGTTGATTGGTTACACGATTTGGAGTGCCGTTGATATTGTCAGTGCTTCTACAGGAGAAATGAAAAAAAGGTATGGCATCATTTTTGTGGATAAATATGACGACGGGACAGGGACTTTAGATAGAAAGAAAAAAGACAGTTTCTATTGGTATCAAAAAGTGATTGAACGAAACGGCTTATGATTAAATACTCCAGTACTTGCGGTGTACAAGTGCTGGAGTTTTTTTGCGTATCAATTTCAGCGCGTACAAAACAAGAACCACGCGTAAAACACGCGTGGTCCATATCAGGGGTTCATGTTAGTTGCCCCGATAAACAAATCGTCCATCAAATACGGTGGCTTCAACGGTCGTTTGAAGCAATTCTTCGGCAGTTAAAGGCAAGATGTTTTGTGACAAAATACAAAGATCGGCTAAACAGCCAACTTCTAATTGACCGATATCTTGCCGACTCAAGGCTTTGGCGGCGCCTGCGGTGTGGGCATAGAGGGCATCGGCGATGGTGATTTTTTCCTGTGGCATCAATCCGCCTGCTGGCTG
The DNA here is from genome assembly GCF_044746145.1 of Enterococcus sp. NPDC086594. Classification (NCBI taxonomy): domain Bacteria; kingdom Bacillati; phylum Bacillota; class Bacilli; order Lactobacillales; family Enterococcaceae; genus Enterococcus; species Enterococcus sp. NPDC086594. Next base: position 232,608 of record NZ_JBIVBP010000001.1, on the reverse strand, counting down.
GCCATTTTTTTCTTGCCGAGCAACCGCATAATACAGCGAGTCTAAAGGGGGCACGTCGATCACGACCGGCGTATCAGTCCCAAAAGCCAAGGTGGCACCTTGCTCTAGAAAGGATTGAAAAGGAAACATTTGACTGGCACGCTGAGGTCCTACTTCTTCATCGAGGGTCTCATAACCGACTAATAAATGGCTAGGCTGTACGGAGAGTACCAGTTGTTCTTGGCGAACTAGTGGCAAATCGGCGGCATCCATCACTTCCAAGTGTTCCAAGGTATTGGCTTTTCCTTTAGAAAGCGGGTGAGCAGCAGCACTTTCTTGATAAAAGAGGAGTGCTTGTCGAATCGCTTCATCACCGATGGTATGGATGCGCATCGGCCAGTCTTGCTGGTTAGCTTGTAATATAAAGCGGCGCATCCGTTGAACATCGATCAACGGCATCCCGACATCACCAGCAAAATACGGTGTTTCATATTCCGCTTTTAAAAAAGCGGTGTGAGTACTCGTCACGCCGTCAAAAAATTGTTTGACGCCGCCCATTTGTACTTTTTCGGAGCGATACGTACGGTAAGTTTCTTTTAGTTGTGTGATGTCTTCTCGCATGGCTGGATAAAAGACAGCGCGCAAGGTCGCTTCTGCTTCCGTTTGTCGATAAAGATTGGGGTAGACCAAATCGTCCCAGCTTTCTCCTGTCAAGGCAACATCGCCGATCGTCGTGATGCCGTATTGATTGAGCTGTTTCATATAGGTCAAAAACGCAGCAGGGCTTTGCGCTTGGAATGACTGTAAGACCTTTGCTAAATAATGAATGGCGATCGCTTCTAAAAAGCAGCCGCTTAATTGTCCGCTGTTTTCGTCAAGCAATGCCTCCCCGCTGATCCCCGTTGGCAAGTTCTCAGGTGTGATCCCTAAAGCAGCGATCCCTTGGCTATTCAACCAAATGCTGTGGGCATCACCGGAAATCAGCATGACAGGCGTGTCGGCACAATAGTTGTCGATCGAATCTTTCGTTGGGTAGACTTGCTGACCGAAATCACTGCTGAACCAGCCGATGCCGATTTTCCATCCATGGGTGATGGGCAGCGCGGGCACTTGCTGGGCAACGGCTTCTTCTGTCACTCCCGTAAGATGGGTCAGTGCCCCTTGATGGAGTAATGCGGAAAGATAAAAATGAACATGAGCATCAATAAAGCCCGGGATGATCATTTGTTCTTTGAGATCAATGACCTGGGTGTCTTCAGCAAGTGTTGGCAGCGCTGAAAGAGGACCCACAGCCGTGATTTTCTGGTCTTCTATCAGGAGAAAGCCCGCAAAAGTCGTTTTCGTTTTGGTATCAAAGATGTGTTCAGATTTTAGTAATAGTGACAATTATAATCCCAACTTCCATTCAAGGAAAAGGTCGTTGTAAAGCTCAACCGCTTCTTTTCCTAAGTATTCATAATGTTCCATTTGTTCCATCGCACTTGGCTCAGGGTAGAAAGCTTTGTCAGCAGTCAGTTCAGCCGGCAGCATGGCTTTGGCCGTTTCACTCGGCGTGGCATAGCCTACGTATTCGGCATTTTGTGCGGCATTTTCTGGGCGGAGCATAAAATTGATGAAGGCGTAGGCTCCTTCAAGATTACCAACGGTTTTCGGGATCGCAAAATTGTCTGTCCAAATCGCACCGCCGTCATTGGGAACGATATAGGTGACGGCAGGATTTTCCGCCATCACATAAGCGGCATCGCCCGAATACCCGATTCCTAAAGGGGCATCGTTGTTGATCATCAAGGTTTTGATCTCGTCGGTCAAAACTGCTTTGACATTGGGACGGATACTTTCCAGCTTCTTCAAGGCTTTGGCGACTTTGGTCGGGTCTTTTTCATTTTGGGAAAGACCGAGCGTCTGTAACGCGATTCCTAAGGTTTCGCGAGCACCATCCACCATCAATACATCATTTTTAAATGCAGGGTTCCATAAATCCCCCCAGCCATGGATCGAAGAAACATCGACTTCTTCAGTATTTGCCATGATCCCGATCGTGCCCCAAAAATAGGGGATCGAATAGGTATTGTTTGGATCAAAGGCTTGATCCATCAAAAAAGGCGACAGATCTTCCGTTCCCGTCAATTTCTGATGATCTAAAGGCACTAACAGTCCTTCTTCGATCATTTTCGGAATGATCGATTCGCTAGGGAAAACCAAATCATAGCGTGAGCCGCCTTGTTTGATTTTTGTTTCCATCGCTTCGTTGGAGTCAAATGTATTATAAATCACTGAGTAACCAGTCTCAGTCTCGAATGTTTTGATCAATTCGGGGTCAATATATTCGCCCCAATTGTAAATAATCACTGTATTTTTGTCGGACGACGTTGCTGCCCCCGATTCTTTCGTTAACACCGAAGCACCGAAAAACAGCAATGCGGTGATGCCGATCACACCGCCAAAAAATACCCACAACCTTTTCAACTCATCAATTCCTTCTTTCTCTACAATTTCGTATTTCTTGAGTAGCGTAATTGATTTTTAAAGAAAAGGCAATAAAAAAATGAAGAAAAAATAAACCCGTTTCTTTCAAGGCTTAGCAGGAGGAACGGCCAGGTGGCTGGGGCAGTTTCCAAACATATCATTTGTCAAATTTCTTCCTTTTGCCTAAGCTAGGGAAGTGAGAAATCAAGGGATGGAAAAACAGGAACCTCTCTTTGATGAAGAATGAATGTAAGGAGTGAAGCATCAATGGAAACACGTGCTGTCGTTATTGAAGCCTATGGTGGAAAAGACCAATTAAAAGAAGCAACGGTCCAATTACCTGAATTAAAAGCAAATCAATTATTAGTTAAAGTTGCCGCAACATCCATCAACCCAATCGATTGGAAATTAAGAGAAGGCTATTTGAAACAAATGTTTCCATGGGACTTCCCAATTATTTTAGGCTGGGATGTCGCAGGGGATATCGTAGAAATAGGCGCTGACGTGACAGAATTCAAAGTTGGCGATGCGATCTATGCCCGCCCTGAAACGACTCGTTTTGGGACGTATGCTGATTACGCCATCGTCGATGCTGAGTTAGCAGCGATCAAACCAGAAAACCAAAACTACGCAGAAGCAGTTGCAGTGCCATTAGCTGGTTTGACTGCTTACCAAGCGTTGTTTGAACACGGTCGTTTAAAAGCAGGGGAAAAAGTCTTGATCCATGCCGGAGCAGGCGGAGTTGGTACCTATGCGATCCAACTAGCAAAAGCAGCTGGCGCTTACGTCATCACGACGGCTAGTCCTCGTAACCATGAGTTATTACAAAAACTTGGTGCCGATGAGATCATCGATTACCACACGACAGATTTTGAAGAAGTCTTGCAAGACATCGATTTGGTCTTTGATACGATGGGGGGCGACACCCAGAAGAAAAGTTTCACTGTCTTAAAACCTAAGGGCCGTCTGATCTCGATTTTGAGTATTGAAGACGAAGACTTGGCAAAAGAAAAAGACATCTTCGCCAAAGCAGTTTGGTTACGAACCAACGGCAAACAATTGGCAGAATTGACAGAGCTGATCGAAGCAGAAAAAGTCACCAGTATCATCGGTGCAACCTTCCCATTGACAGCACAAGGAATTTACGATGCCCACGCATTGAGTGAGACACACCATGCAGTAGGTAAGATCGTTATTGAAAATCAAGACAATTTCATCAGCCAAGACGCAGAATAAAGGAGGCTGAACCGATGCGCTTATGGCATGAAGCACTGATACCTGCTTTGCCCCGGCAGCAGCTGTTAGGCCAGCATCGTGAAGCAGCAGCCTTACGAGGGTTAGGCTGGGGCAAGAAGCACGCAACGGTCGATTACGTTTTTACTCATCCACCCTATAAATTGGTTCAATACCATCAGTTAGTGCTGGATGAAATGACCCGTCGAGGCTATCGGCCAGCACCTGAATGGTACGATCCAGCGTATCGTGGCAAAAATCTGCCGCTGGAACCATTCGTTCAAGCAGTCCCTTTGACTACGACGATCTATCCAGAACATGATGAAGCATACTTGGAAGAATGCTTAGTGAATCTCCATCGTAAGGGGATCTATCTTTAAAGACCAAACACTTTCCTGAATTTTTGTTCGGGAAAGTGTTTTTTTCGCTTTAAAATCGTTAACTTACAAAAAGTAAGCATATTGTTCGCAACTTTTTTTGTTCCTTGTTATAGTGAGAACAGAGAATCAGTAATGAGAAATGAGGAAAAGAAAATGACCATCAATCACAGAAATCTTGAATTTGGGTTAGATACTTTTGGCGATCTAGCCTTTGATGATACAACGAAAGAACGGATCAGTTACAGCGAATCGTTGCGCAATATCGTAGCGGAAGGAAAATTAGCCGATGAAGTCGGCATCGATGTCATTGCCTTAGGGGAGCACCATCGGGAAGAATATTCGATCTCAAGTCCTGATACGGTACTAGCGGCTTTAGCAATGGTTACCAAAACCATCAAATTAGGTACCGGTGTAACTGTCTTGAGTTCGGATGATCCCGTGCGGGTCTACGAACGGTTCGCGACTGTTGATGCGTTGTCGAACGGTCGCGCACAAATCATGCTGGGACGAGGCTCTTTTACTGAATCATTCCCTCTATTCGGCTATGACTTGCAAGATTATGAAGAACTATTTGAAGAAAAAACAGCAATGTTCAGTGAATTGAGAAAAGGCAAACCATTAACTTGGGAAGGCAAGTTCACGCAATCCTTAAAAAATGCCGACGTTTTTCCAAAAATCGAGGGGCATCAATTAGATACCTATGTGGGTGTCGGTGGAACCCCTGAATCGATCATTCGTGCCGTCCGTTATGGGTTTCCCGTTATGTTAGCGATCATCGGTGGTGAACCTGCTCGTTTTGCGCCCTATGTTGACCTATATAAAAAGGCAGCGCAGCAACTGGGGCAACCGATTTTACCAATCGGCATGCACTCTCATGGTGTGATCGCCGATACCGACGAAGAAGCCTATGAAATCGGCTGGAATTACATCAAAAAGAGCATGGACAAAATCGGTCTTGATCGCGGCTGGCCAGCTATGAGCAAAGAGCGCTTTGACTTTGAAGTCGAACATGGGTCTTATTATGTTGGCAGTCCAGAAACCGTGGCGCAAAAAATCGCCCGTATGATGCCGCAAGTCGGTGTAGAACGCTTTGATCTGGTTTACGGTACTGGCGGCCAGCTGCAAAAAGACCGTTTCAAAACGATTGAATTGTATGGAACCAAAGTGATTCCACGAGTGAAAGAATTGTTGGCAGCAGGTGATGGCAATGCCTAAAACCATCGGTATTTTAGGCGCAGGCAAGTTAGGCTTAGCGCTCGCAAATCTTGGTGCCCAGGCGGGCTATCGGGTCTTGATTGCTAGTACGAAGCCAGCAGAAAAAATCGCCTTGTCCGTTTCTGTGTTGGCTCCGGGAGCAATCGCAAAAAATGCCGCTGAAGTGATAGCGGAAGCTCAAACGATCATTTTGGCCATTCCGTTGAGTAAGTACCAACAGCTGCCGGCAGAAGCTTTGGCTGGTAAGCTAGTGATCGATGCCATGAATTATTGGTGGGAAGTCGATGGCAAAGAAACAGAATACTCATCCATCGAGCAGACTTCTTCGGAACGTGTGCAACGCTATTTTTCCCAAAGTAAAGTAGTCAAAGGATTCAATCATATGGGGTACCACGACATCCAAGAGGAATCCTTGCTGACGAGAACGGCTGCTCAAGGAACTGCCAAAAAAGCCATCGCCATTGCTGGTGATGACCAAACCGCCCTCGATCAGACAGACGAAATCGTTGACGCTTTCGGCTTTGATCCCTTTCCTATCGGTGCTTTAGCTAATGGCATCATGTTGGAACCCGGCAGTCCTTTCTTTGGTGCCAATCAAACCAAAGAGGGATTGACGGCATTGATGAAGGAGTTTTGGAGCAGTGAGAAAGGGCAAGCGTTTCTGGCGCGTCCTTCCGCTGTGAGTAACAAGCAGCAGGCTTCGCAGTAAAAGAGCCGCCTCCATGTACGACTGGATACGATAAAAACAACCCTCTTCTCAAAAAAGAAGAGGGTTTTTCCCATCCAGTCAAATCAGCACGTGGTCGCTAAAAAATACAATGTGATTGTTACGATTGTGATTCGTAAGCAGTGGTTGTTACGTTTACGTCTCTGCCAGACGTTCCATAGTGTACATATCAGCCTGTACCTGCTTTGTGCTCGCCTTTGACACCCACCCATATTGATTAAAGATCGACTAGCCAGTTGGTTTGTTGGATCTTTCCATCTAATTCTCGCAGCTGCTTGGCGGTCGCATTCAATTGCTCCGTTAGCGTTTTTGTATCGATCGTACGCACCAGTCGAATTTCGTTGCGACCTATTCGGGGAGCTGCTTTGGTTTCATCCAGTGCTTGCGTTAGCAGTGCATGCTTGCGGCGCAGCTGTTCTCGCTGTTCTAGTGCTTCCATCAGCAATAACGCACTATCTGCTAAAGAGGCAGTCGCATTTTTCCGATTGATGGCAACGACTAATTCTGAATATTGTTGATTGATCTCATCGTATTCCTTGAACAATTCTGTGATACTACGATCCAAGGTATCGCCTTCTTGGACTAACACACTGCTAGAGATCTCGTTACGTAATTGAAACAGACGATTGTTCAAATCCCGTCTTAAAAGTAACGCTTCTGCTAATTTCATTTTGGCACACTCCTTTTTACAAATGAGAACAGCTTATCTAGTTCTTATCCTAGAGAAGAACGTGATGAAAGGCAAGCAAGATGCAAAAAAAGGTCTGCCAGAAAAATCATAAAAAACTGAATATTCGCAATTCTTGTTGACTTCCAAAAACACCAATAGTATACTTTATAACAATCATGAAATAGACCAAAAAACGTCATTTACCTGTTTTTTAGATAAAAAGAAAGACGATGAAGAGAAGAGTAGCTTTGGAATCTGTTAGAAGAGAACCCGGATGGTGAGAAAGGGCAGCAGAAAAAAAGTGAAGATGAGCTCTGAGTGATCTGATTTGTTCACGCAAATCAGACGGAAAGCAGCCGTTATCGTGCCAAGTATCTTAGCGTACTGTTGAGGTGCCATTTGTGAGGATGGTGCGAAAAAGGGTGGTAACACGAAAATCTCGTCCCTTTGTTTGTCAAAATTGATAAGCAAAGGGATGAGGTTTTTTCTTTTTATCGATGAATGCGTTTTTTGCCGTCATGAAAAACACTTGCGTTGGTTGCGCAATCACATAGGAGGAAGAATGGAAATGATCTGGAAGAAGCGTTTATTGGTTGCAGCAGGAGTGATTGGGTTGACCCTTTCCGGCTGCACGACAACAGGAAATACCGAGGGATCAGAGGCTGAAACTAACGGAGCGCCGAATCAAGCGATTGCGGTGAGTCTACCGGCTGAGCTGACGACTCTCGATACGACTCAAACGACGGATAAAGCAACATTTACCATCGTTCAACATTTATTCGAAGGGCTTTACCGTTTCGATGAAAACAGTGAACCAGTTCCGGGCTTGGCAGAAGGAGTCGAAATCAGTGAAGATGGCAAAACCTATACCTTTACCTTGCGAGAGGATGCGAAGTGGAGCAATGGCGAAGCGATCACTTCAGCTGACTTTGCTTATGCGTGGAAAAAGTTAGTCGATCCAGCAACGATGGGACCTAACGCCTATTTGTTAGATAATGTAGTTAATAGTAAAGACATTCGTGAAGGCAATGCTGATATAGAAACGATTGGTCTGGAGACCCCAGATGACGCGACCTTTATCGTGCAGTTGGAGCAGCCACAGCCATCCTTTTTATCCTTGATTTCCATCGGCTGGTTGGCACCGCAAAACCAAGCCTTTGTTGAAGAAAAAGGTGATACCTATGCTCGTACAAGTGAAGATTTGCTGTATTCTGGTCCCTTTACCTTGACCGATTGGCAACAGACTGGGGATGAGTGGACATTGGTGAAAAATGACCAATACTATGATGCTGATGTCGTTCAATTGGAAGAGATCAAAGGCTCCACCATCAAAGAAGAAAATACTGGGATCCAATTGTTTGAAAGCGGCGACCTGGATTTGCAAAAAATCAGTGGGATCTACGTTCAACAATATGGAGACAATGAAGAGCTAGTTACGCAAAATGATGTTGCGAACTTTTTCTTAGACTTTAACAAAACGGCCAACGATGCCTTGGCAAATGTTCATGTGCGTAAAGCGATCGCGTTGGCGATCGACAAAGAAAGTCTCGTGGCTAATGTGTTGAACGATGGAGCGAAAGTTTTAAACGGGCTGATCCCCACCGGCTTAGCTGCGAATCCAAATACCGGTGAAGATTTTCGAGCATATAGCGGTGATTACAACTTGTATGATTTAGAGGCGGCCAAGGAAGAGTGGGAAAAAGCCCAAGCGGAAATTGGCGAAAGTACGACGTTGCGTTTATTAGTGACAGATGATGACAATGGTCAAAAAATCGGGGAGTACTTGCAAAGCCAACTGCAAGAAAACTTGCCAGGCTTGTCGATCTCCATCAACAAACAGCCACGTGCCAGCTTGAATCAATCAAGAGCAAATAGTGATTACGAGCTTTCCGTTTCTGGCTGGATCGCTGGAAGTAGTGACATGGATATGTTCTTTATCTTATACAAAAATGGCGCTTCCTTTAACTACGGCGGCTATGTCAACGAAGAATATACGGCATTGACGGAAGATGCTCGCACCGTTCATGCCAATGACCCCGATCAATATTTTGAAGATTACAAAGCGGCAGAAGAAATTTTGTTGGAACAAGATGCTGCGCAAGTCCCTCTATACCAAAGTGCTTCAAATTATCTGATCAAATCAAATGTAAAAGACATCCAATTCCCAGCCTATGGCGCGCATTTCTTTTTCCGCACCGCCTATGTCAGTGAATAAGGAGAAAAATAGCTGAATGAAGAGCGCATGTTTATTCGATGAACATGCGCTTTTTGCAACAAAAAAAGCAGTTCAGAAAGCTGAACTGCTAAATGCGGAAGATGGGAGTTGAACCCACACGAGATAAACTCACACGCGCCTGAAGCGTGCGCGTCTGCCATTCCGCCACTTCCGCATAAGATAAAGATAATCCTTTCTAGGAAGAAATGCAAGTCCAATCTCACAAAAAGGAGCCCGCCAGCGGGGACTGGCGGGATAGGAGTAAAAATGAAAAAGTGTTAGGGTTGTTTGTTGGTATGCATTTATAATAGCGTGTAAATGTGAAAAAAAATTGACGAATCAAACAGAATTCTGAGAAGAAATCGCCAAGAAAAAGTGAAACTAGATAAAACAATCAGAAGACAAAAAGGAGCCCGCCAGCGGGGACTGACGGGATAGGAGTAAAAATGAAAAAGTGTTAGGGTTGTTTGTTGGTATGCATTTATAATAGCGTGAAAATGTGAAAAAAAGTTGACGAATCAAACAGAATTCTGAGAAGAAATCGCCAAGAAAAAGTGAATCCATGTAAAACAGTCAGAAGACAAAAAGGAGCCCGCTAGCGGGGACTGGCGGGAAGGAGTAAAAATGAAAAAGTGTTAGGGTTGTTTGTTGGTATACAAGTATCATACCGAGAAAATATGAAGAATTTTCGAGCGAAATTTAGGAATTGCGTGAATCTTTTGACAAATTATGCCTTCTGTTTGAAATTTTTCTTAAAAGAGAATTGACAAAAGGCACAAGCTTTGATAATTTAAATGAAACAAAATGCAAACGCGATGAAAAAGAAAGTAGAATCAAGGAAGTTGTCTAGCAGAGAGTTCCGGTAGGTGGGAAGGAACGACAACGAATGATTTGAAAATGACTTTGGAGCGGATTTTCTGACTAATTAGGAAAATACGGTTGCCCCGTTAACAAGCGACAGTCTCCGAGTGTTTTCGGGTACTGAATGAGGTGAAGCCTGTGAAGGTTTTGCAGATTAAGGTGGTACCGCAGGTGATGCCCTTAGCTTTGGCTAAGGGCTTTTTTTGTGTCTGAACGGTCAGCTGTTTCAAGCGCAGGTTTTGTTAAAAAGGAGAAAGGTTGTTGGGAGGAGAGAAAAATGCACAAATTAGTGGTTCAAACCGATTTTGGTTTGCAAGATGGAGCGGTTAATGCGATGTACGGGGTAGCTTATCAAGTGGCACCGGAGCTGGTCATTGCTGATTTGACTCATGAGATCGAGCCATACAACATTCATGATGCCAGCTATCGTCTGCTGCAAAGCGTCACCTATTGGCCGGCAGGAACGGTCTTTGTTTCAGTGGTCGATCCTGGCGTAGGGTCTGATCGACGAAGTGTGGTTGCCAAGTTGGCGACCGGACAGTTGGTTTTGACACCAGATAATGGCACACTGACTTATTTAGCGACTTATATCGGAATCACTGAACTACGGGTGATCAATGAGGCAACTGAGCGGTTGGCAGGATCAGCCGAAAGCCATACATTTCATGGTCGGGATGTTTATATGTATAACGCCGCGCGTCTCGCCAGTGGCGCCATCAGCTTTGATGAGCTAGGAACACCCGAACCTAAAAAAGCGATCCAAGTCTTTGCCATTGAAAAGCCAAGCCAAACAGCAGAAACGATCACTGGCACGATCGATATTCTTGATATTCGTTTTGGTTCGTTGTGGACGAATATTCCACATACGTTCTTTAAGCAATGGCAGGTACAGTACAATGAGCCGCTGCTCGTCAGTATTTATTACCAAGATACGCTGCGTTATCAAGAAGAAGTGCGTTTCGGACGCTCTTTTGCGCAAGTGTCGGAAAATGAACCTATCTTATATGTCAATTCCCTATTGAATATTGGTTTAGGGCTCAACTTGGCTTCATTTGCTGAAACCTATAAAATCGGGACTGGCACGAATTGGAAAATTACCCTCAAAAAAAGGAGAAATGAAAAATGAATCAATCAAAATTTACAGTAAAACACATTGTTGCTATCGGAATCGGTGCTGCCGTCTTTTTCGTCTTAAAACGTTTTGTCACGATTCCGACTGGTTTTCCAAATACAGATATCGCCACAGCCTATCCTTTCTTGGCATTATTAGGCGTTGTCTACGGTCCAATCGTTGCTGGTTTAGCGGGCTTTATCGGCCATGCCCTAGGAGATTTGACGACTTATGGTCCGTGGTGGTCTTGGATCGCCGCCTCTGGGATCTTAGGGGTGTTCTTCGGACTTTTGACTCGTTGGATTCCAATCCAGCAAGGAACCTTTGGCGCTAAAGAAATTCGGACCTTCTTGATTGGTGAATCGATCGCAAATTTGGTCGTCTGGGTGATCATTGCCCCAATCGGTGATATTTTGATCTATGGCGAACCAGCGAACAAAGTCTTTGCGCAAGGAGTCATTGCGGGATTGACCAACGCAGTCGTAACTGGGATAATCGGAGTGATCCTGCTAAAAGCCTATGCCCAAACCAAAACCAAAAAAGGCAGCTTGAGCAAGGAATCCTAAACAAAGAAATGTGTGAAGGCTAAAAAATGAAACAAAAAATCATTCAATTTACGAATTTTTCTTTCCAATATGATGCACAAGCGGAACCGACCTTGAAAAACATCGATCTAACGATCTTTGAAGGAGAAAAAGTCCTGATCGTCGGTGCTAGCGGTTCTGGCAAAAGTACATTAGGAAAATGTTTGAACGGTTTGATCCCGCAAAATGACGAAGGTAGTAGTACCGGAGCATTGACGATCGGTACCAATGCCTTTGGGCAAGCTTCCATCTATGAGCTGTCTTTGACCGTTGGCACGGTGCTGCAAGACACCGATAGCCAATTTGTAGGTTTGACCGTATCAGAAGATATCGTGTTTTCCTTGGAAAACGATCAGCGTAGTCAAGCTGTAATGCAGGAGGCGCTGCGCGTTTGGGCAGAAAAGACCGACTTAATGGATCATTTGGCAAAAAAACCGCAGGAATTATCGGGTGGCCAAAAGCAGCGTGTTTCAATGGCAGGTGTTTTGATCGACGAAACACCGATTCTACTATTTGATGAGCCCCTAGCCAACTTAGATCCGCAAACAGGTGTGGAAGCCATCAAAATGATCGACCAGCTGTATCAAGAGAAGCGTTTTACCACCATCATCATCGAACATCGCTTAGAAGAAGTGTTAGCCGCCGCTGTCGATCGCATCATCGTGATGGAAGAAGGCCGCATCATTGCCGACAGTACACCGAATGAACTATTAAAAACGGACATGCTGCAGCAAGTCGGCATTCGTGAACCACTGTATTTAGCCGCCTTAAAAAAAGCGGGGGTTCCTGTGACCGATGCTGCTGATTTGGTCGCGGTAGAAGCATTTGCATCACATGAGATTGCCGAAAAACTGACTAGGTTTCAAAAGGAATATCCGAAATCGGCACTTCCTAGCCAACAGCCGCCGTTGTTGGAAGCGAAGAATTTATCGTTTTCTTACCAAGTGGGCAAACCAATCTTGCAGGCACTGGATTTTACCATCCATCAAGGAGAAATGATTAGTTTGGTTGGGCATAATGGCGCAGGAAAATCGACCTTGTCCCATTTGATTACCGGCTTTTTGACACCGACTTCTGGCAAGTTGCTTTGGCAAGGAACAGACATGGGCAATGATTCCATCAAAGAACGAGCGCAAAAAATCGGGTATGTTTTGCAAAACAGCAATCAAATGCTGTCAAAAAACTTCCTGTTTGACGAAGTTGCCTTAGGCTTGCGCAACCGAAATGTCCCAGAGGCTGAAATCACAGAAAAAGTTCATCAGACCTTGAAAATTTGTGGTCTTTATCCGTTTCGCTCATGGCCATTGTCGGCACTAAGTCATGGGCAAAAACGCCGAGCCGCCATTGCAGCGATCCTCGTCTTAGATCCTGAACTCATTTTATTGGATGAGCCGACAGCGGGACAAGACTATCGCCATTACACCGAAATGATGCAATTTTTACAGGAGTTGAACCAGCGGGGATTAACGATTGTTATGATCACCCACGATATGCACCTGATGTTGGAGTATACACAGCGGACGATCGTTTTGACGCAAGGAACGATTTTGCTGGACGCACCGCCAGAAGTTGTTTTAGCAGACAAACAAGTGGTGAGTGCCGCGAACCTTAAAGAAACCAGCTTGTATACACTGGCGACCCTTAACCAGTTGACAGATCCCGCCGCTTTTACAGCCGCCTTCATTGCCAGCGAGAAGGAGGGACACGATGGAGAGTAATCTAATCGGCTATCTTGACCGCAAAACGTGGATCCACCAATTAAGCGGTGCCGCAAAACTGATTTGTTTTTTGCTGCTATCCGTTATCGGGATGATCTCTTATGATACGCGTTTTCTTATTGGACTGGCATTGTTTTCGGTCTTTCTATTTGCCAGTGCTGGAATTCGCTACCGAGATATCGCTTTTGTATTAAAATTTATCATCTTCTTTTCGATTTTGAATTTGGTGGCGGTCTATCTTTTCGCTCCAGAATACGGGGTGGAGATCTACGGGACGCGCCACGTGATTTTCGAAGGGATCGGTCGGTATACATTGACCCAAGAGCAAGTGTTTTATGAGTTGAATCTGTTGATCAAATATTTTGTCACGATTCCGCCAGGGTTGATTTTCCTGTTTACCACTAATCCAAGCGAGTTGGCGTCCAGTATCAACCGCATCGGGATCTCCTACAAGATCGCCTATGCAGTCGCACTGGCTTTGCGTTACATCCCTGATATTCAAGAGGATTTTCGAACCATTGCCAAAGCGCAGCAAGCACGGGGCGTGGAGCTTTCTAAAAAAGCACCTTTGCGCAAACGAGTGGCAGGCAATGTCGCGATCGCGATTCCTTTGATTTTTTCCAGCTTGGAACGGATCGACCATATTTCTGCTGCCATGGAGCTAAGAAGGTTTGGCAAGCATAAGCAGCGTACCTGGCTGAAAGCTAAGCCGATCCAAGGCAAAGATCTCTTGGCGATTGCTGTCGTTTGCTTGATCGTGGCGCTTGGATTGTTCTTGATGGTCCTTAATGGCGGACGCTTTTACAATCCGTTTCGTTAACAAATCAACACATGAAAACTTAAAAAAACGGACTCATTGTCAATAATGAAAGTGGGACGGATGAATCAACTCTGATTCATCCGGTCCCATAAATGATCGAGACAAAAAACGCAGGACAGTCAGTCAATTGACTTTAGCGAGTGCTACATTTGCTAAAGCCAGTTGCTGCTAGGTCTGCGTTTTTTTGCCGATAAAAAAAAGGAGCCCGCCAGCGGGGACTGGCGGGATAGGAGTAAAAATGAAAAAGTGTTAGGGTTGTTTGTTGGTATGTATTGATAATAGCGGGAAAATGTGAAAAATATCGGAAGAGAAAGTAATAGAAGTGTGTCAATCTTTTGATGATTTTCGTAAAACATTCCAGCGGAACCCTTTTAGATCTTTGATTGACGGAAACACGAAATAAGGCTACACTGATGGCATCAAAGCAGTACAAGGAGGGGACAGGATGGATGCCATTACGATCAACGGATTAAGCAAACAATACAACAAGAAGTACGCCATCGAGAATGTATCATTGCAAGTGGCAGAAGGAGAGATTTTTGGCTTTATCGGACCAAATGGTGCGGGAAAATCAACGACCATCAAAGTATTGTTGAATTTTATTAAACCGGATGCAGGGCATGCGGCGATTTTTGGACGAGATTGCCAACAAGCAGCCAAAGAAATCAAAACGTTTACTGGATATGTTTCCAGTGATGTACGGTTTTATTCAAAAATGACGACAGCAGAATTGCTGGCATTTACGGCAGATTTTCATCAAGTCAAGCAGCCAAAAAAAGAGATTCAGAATTTGATGGAGCTTTTTCAAATTGATCCAAACAAATCGATCGCAGAACTTTCTTTGGGCAACAAGAAAAAAGTCGGGCTTGCGAGCGCCTTGATTGCACAACCGAGAATGTTGATTTTAGATGAACCGACCAATGGCTTAGATCCCTTGATTCAAAAACGGCTGTTTGAAGAGCTCCTTAGAAGAAACAAACAGGGGATGACGATTTTTCTATCTAGCCATGATTTGCATGAAATTCAGACCTATGCCCATCGGACCGCCTTTATTCGTGAAGGACAGATCATCACCGTGAAAGAACTGAGTGAGGAAGAAAATTTCGGCAAAGTTGTAACGCTCACGAATGAGGGGAGCCTCTCATTAGCCGGCTTGGAAAACGTGCAAGTTCTTGCTCAGGAATCACACACCTTGCGTTTTTTCTATCAAGGGGACATGAATCAGCTGGCACATTTTTTAACCAATCCTGCCATTAAAGAGTTCACGATCGAACACCCAACCCTTGAACAGCAATTTATGCTGCTCTATGAAGGAGGTTCTCAAAAATGACTTTAATGAAAATCGACCTTAAAAATACCTTCAAAGGCTGGCTGGTCTGGACGATCCTTTTTGCAGCAATCATTTTTGCATTTACGGCTATCTATCCTCAAATGATCACGCCAGAAATGAAAACGTCCTTAGACCAGATGTTGGGCTCTTTCAGCCCAGAATTACTAAGCATCTTTAACATCCAACTGACAGGACCCTCAAGCTTGGTTTCACCGACAGGCTTTTTCGGGTACTACTTTCAATACTTATTTATCGCCGCGTGTATTTATGGGATGCTTTTAGGCTTGAACAGTCTGATCACTGAAGAATCAGAAGGAACGATCGAGTATTTATATGCTCAGCCTATTAGCCGCAGAGAAATCGTTGGGTGGAAGTTCCTCGCCCGATTGTTGCTGCTGACTGGCTTTTGGCTGATTGCCTATGGCAGTAGTCTGGCCTCGTTTGCTCTATTCAAACTACCAGGAGACGACCTGTCCTCTTTTATAGAAGAAATCAGCAAAATCTTCGTTGCCGAGTATGGTGTCTTAGTCTTCTTCCTCTGTCTAGGTTTCTTTTTATCCACGATCTTGCGTTCCAGCAAACAAACCGCAAGTGTCGGCTTAGGCTGCGTGTTCGGGCTGTATTTGCTCGGCATCGTGGGGGAACTCTACGATAAATTGGAATGGCTGGCAGGACTTTCGCCTGTGCGGATGGCATTACCCGTCCAACTCATGGATAACGGCGCCACATCAGTCCTATGGGTACTGCTGATCGGTGTATTGTGTTTCTTTGGCACCTTTTACCGTTACGAGCGCAAAGACTTGCAGGTCTGAGCACAACAATCAAAAGACAAAAAAGAGCCTGTCAGCGGGGACTGACAGGCAAAGGAGTAAAAATGAAAAAGTGTTAGGGTTGTTTGTTGGTATGCTTATATAATAGTCTCGAAATGTGAAAAAAGTATGACGAAGCAGGCACGTTTTTGCGAAAAAATCATTGCGGAAGTTAAGAAAGCGTAAAGCATCCCTTCACCAAAAGGCTTGAAGGGACAACAAGAACCTAAAATCACTCCGAAGCAGCAGGCGGTTCATGCTGTTTCGGAGTGATTTTTTAGTTAAAGCTACTTGCTCAAATTAAGGCTATCGACATTGAAGGTGTCGCCATGTGCTAAGTCACCATAATGATAGCCACGGTTAAACCAGTCCACGCGCTGCTGCGATGTGCCGTGCGTAAAACTATCTGGAACAACATAGCCTTGGTATTCTTTTTGCAGCGTATCATCCCCGATGGCATTGGCAGCCGTGATCGCTTCTTGAATATCGCCAGCTTCTAAAATCGGCTGTCCTTGATAGGTTTCGCCTTGCAAATATTTCGCAAAGGTACCAGCTAAGTAGTCAGCTTGCAACTCCAAGCGAACGCTGTACTGGTTGTACTCCTTCTCTGAAACTTGCTGGCGGATTTTGTCCAATTGTTGGGTGATCCCCAGCTCATTTTGCACATGATGACCGACTTCATGGGCGATGACATAGGCCATTGCAAAGTCGCCGCTTGCGCCATATTTATCAGAAAGCTCATTGGCAAAACTCAGATCAAGGTACACATTCTCATCTGCTGGGCAATAAAACGGACCAACCTGTGACGTGGCATAGCCGCATGCCGACTGGACACTTCCCGTAAATAATACGAGTGTTGGGTCTTGATAGGTTTCTTGCCGCTCTTGAAAAACGTCTTGCCAGTAATCTTCTAAATAGCCGAACACGACTGCGGAAAACTCTTTTTCTTCCGTGTACTCACTGGTGCCCACATTTTTTGTCTGGTAATTGGCTGCTTGTCCGCTGCCACCCAAGACATCCGGCAGCGAATTTAAATCACCACCGCTAAACAGGAAAAATAAAACAGCGATGATCACCGTACCGATCCCGCCACCAGCAGCCAACATCCCACCTGAGCCAGATGATCGCCCCGTTCGATCATCGACATTGCTGCTTTGTCTACCCCCACGCCATTTCATGTTATCTCCTCCTATATAAATCCTAGCTTAATTATAAGAGAAAGGCGGCAGATTGTGAAAAAAAGCGCCTTGAAATTGTTATAAAATGCCTTCAGGAGCCTTAAAAATCAAAGTGTACACTCCTTTTAATCATTCTTTAATCTAACAATTAGCCTTCTAATTTGGTACAGTAGCAATAAAATAGATGTAGAGGGTGAGCGTATGAAAATGAATTATTCGGGGACATCGGAACGAAGGATTTTGATTTTTAAACGGTTGATTGCTGGCGAGCACCTCAGCTATCAGCAGTTAGCAGAGGATTATTTCGTTTCCCGCAGCAGTATTGCCAAAGATATTTCTTATTTAAAAGAGCTGTTTCAAAAAGAAAGCTTACGTCTGAGATTTGATAATTCAGGTACATTTTTTGAAGGAAGTGAATCCCAGATCCATCGAGTGCTCAAACGCTTTTGCTTAATGATGCTGGATCAACCAGCGGCGTTTTCCTTGTTGGTGGAACCTGAGAAATACCAGGAAGTAAATCAGGCCTTTCGTCGAGCGTTAGTGGAAAAACAAGTAGAAATGCCCGACAGCTATATTCAAAGTATCGTCCTTTCCATCGTGCTGCTGATCGAGCGGGCGAGTCATGCGGAAAACTTAGTGATTGAAGAAAACCGCCAAGTGGGGAAGCTGTTTTTGGAGTTCGACAAATATCCGTTAGTCTATGAGCTACTGAAAGAAATCGAAGAACAACACATTTATCAATTTTCACCAAAAGAAGTGCAATATCTAACCTACCTGATTGTCGGTAGCGGCTTGAAATTTTTTATGAAAAGTGAAAAAGTTCCTTTCGTCTTTCGGGGAAAAGTGCGTAACTTGATTCAAAAGATCAGCGAAGGCTTAGGCACCGACTTGACCCAAGACAATCGTTTGGAAGAAGATGTGACGATCCATCTGTATCAACTACTGCTGCGGATCGAAGCGCAAACCACAGTCATCAACCCTTTGTTAGAAGAAATCAAACAAAACTATCCTGCCTTGTATGGCGTGGTCTGGTTCTCGCTTCATGATTTCTTGAAAGCGTATCAAGTGGGGATCTCTGATGATGAGATCGGATTTGTCACAATCCATTTTCAAGCAGCAATCGAACGAATGCGCCGCATGAACAAAATCATTTTTGTCTGTCCCAATGGCGTCGGCACTAGCTCATTTGTCTCTGCGAAAATCCGTCGCATTCTACCTGAGATCGACAGTATCGAAACCGTTTCAGTAGAAAAATTAAAGCAGATGGACATTTCGGCGATCGATTTTATTATTTCAACCATCGATCTCGTAGGGATTCAAAAACCTGTGGTGCGGATCTCGCCTATGGTGACCAATCGCGACATGAAGCGGATCATGAATCACTACATCGATTTAGTCATCGATAATGAGGCGGTGGTCGATCAAAATGGTTTACTTCTTCAAGCCCAATCGATGATCCAGCCAACCGTCTTTTTCGAGCGATTTGCCAGTAAAACAGAAGCCATCAATTTTTTGATCGAACAAACCCCTTTTAGTGATGAAAAACGAAAAGCGCAGTTTCAGCAATCCGTCATTGAAAGAGAGCAGCTACAATCAACCTATTTAGATAATGGCTTTGCCATCCCTCATGGCAATCCGAATTATGTCGAAAAAACAGCGATCTCGATCCTGCTTTTGGATCAGCCAGTAGAATGGGGCAACCAAAAAGCGGACATCATTATTTTATTGATGATCCGAGAGGATGAGACGCAAAAGGTGGAACCAATGATGAAATTGATCATGCAAGGAATCGAAAACAAAGAATGGTTCCTATCAAAAATGTTGGAGGTTAAATCAGAATGAAAGTGAAGGATTATTTGCCTGAGAAGCATATACAGACGGATGAGACAGTGGCAGATTGGCGCTCAGCCGTAAAATTAGCCAGTCAGCCCTTGCTCGATGAAGCGCTGATCACGTCAGAATACATCGAAGCGATGATTCAAAGCGTGGAAGAAAATGGTCCTTACATGGTGTTGGCGGATTACTTTGCGCTGATGCATGCCCGTCCTGGAGAAGGGGTTTTGGAGCAAAGTATGAGCCTTTTAGTAACGAAACAGCCCATCGATCTTGAGGGCAAACCGGTGCGGATATTTCTTGTCTTAGCCGCCGCAGATAGTGAAAGCCATCTAGAAAGCTTGAAAGAGATCATGGCGATCTTTATGGATGAAGAAAAATACAACGTGATATTAAACGGCGATCGGGAACAAATTTGTCAATTATTCCATTAGGAGGAAAAGAATATGAAAATTTTAGCAGTATGTGGATTTGGTGTAGGAAGCTCAATGGTATTGAAGATGACGATCGATAAGGTGATCAAAGAGTTAGGGTTGACGGCAACTGCCGAGAATACTGATTTATCAACGGCAAAAGCGACACCAGCAGATGTCTATTTTACGAGTAATGAATTATTGAATGAGTTAAAAGCATCCGTGAAAGCACCCGTTTATCCAATCAAAAAGTATATGGATAAAGAAGAAGTCAAACAGCAAATGGAAAAATTTTTAGCTGAAAGAGAGGGATAATCATGAATTTTGTCACGGATTATATTTTAAAAAATCCGCCAGTCCTATTGGGGATTATTGCCATGATTGGGTTATTGGTACAAAGAAAACCTTTTGCAGAAGTTGTTAAAGGAACCTTAACAGCTTCCTTCGGGATGGTGGCATTGACGGCTGGGGTAAACATGTTGGTGGGAACGATCGCACCGATCAATGCTGCGGTTCAAACCCAATTAGGCGTTGCTGTGTCAGATGGACTCTCTGACATCACCTTTACGGCAGAATACGGCGGAACAGTTGGTTTAGCGATGTTTTTCGGCCTGATCATTCATTTATTGATTGCTCGCTTTACACCTGTGAAGACGATTTTCCTCACCGGTCACATGTTGTGGTGGTTCCCATTCGTCATCGTCGCTGGGGGCGTTGAAGGCGGACTTACCGGAATCCCACTGTTGATCTTAGGGGCGGTTCTATCTGCTTGTTACTGGTCCTTCATGCCATGGATCATGCGTAAATATGTGTGGGATGCCACAGGCGATGATTCATTCTTGATCGGTCATCCAACGGGGATCTTGTCATTGGTTTCAGGCTTTGTTGCAAAACGGGTCGGAAACAAAGAAAAATCAACGGAAGATTTGAAAGTGCCAGAAAATCTATCGTTTTTCCGTGAAATATCGATTACTGGCGCGTTAGTGATGTTTTTGATGAATATCGTTATCGGTCTGATTGCGCCCGTATTAGTTCCTGAAGGGGGCAACTTGGTGATGTTTGCGGTTGATGCTGGCTTGAACTTCGGTGCAGGATTATTGATCATGTTGTATGGGGTACGTCTATTGATCAACCAAATCATTCCCGCCTTTCAAGGGATCGCAGAAAAAGTCGTTCCTGGAGCAAAACCAGCTTTTGATGTGCCAATCTTGTTCAACTACCGTCCAAATGCTGTAATCATCGGCTTTATCGTGGCGATGATCACCTCAACGATTTTAGTGGTGATTGCCAATACCACCAACGTCTTTGGCATTTTGATCGTTCCTTTAGTCATCACCAGCTTCTTTGAATGTGGCGGTGCTGCGGTGATCGGTGAAGGACAAGGGGGCTTGCGAGGGGCCATTATTGGTACGATCACAGCTTCTGTCGTTATGGTAGCACTCGTTGGGATCTCTGCAGCGTTATTCTCAACGACGATTCAAAACTGGATCTTGATTTTCGGTGGGAACGATTTATCTCTATGGGGCATCCTTGGTGAATTGATCGGCAAGCTGTTTGGAGGGTTTTAAATGTTTCAATACTTTGAAAAAGCAAAAGAACTATTGTCTATTGTAGAAGAAAAAGAAGCACCAGCGATTGAGCAAGCCATTGAATTGCTGACGCAAGCCAACTTGACCAAAAAAGCCATCTACATTTTTGGCGCTAGTCACGCTGGGATCTTAGCCGAAGAGATGTATTATCGAGCAGGCGGCATGATGACGATCAACGCGATCTTTGGAAGAGAACTGATGCTTGATCGCAGCCCAATCACCTTCACTAGTAAAATGGAGCGCTTAGAAGGCTACGGTAGTGCCTTGGCGGCGACCCAGCCCTTTACAGCAGGCGATGTGCTGATCTTGCATTCGGTGTCTGGGCGAAATCCAGTTATCATCGATATGGCGCTTCATGCCAAAGAAAAAGGGGTCAAGATCATCGCATTAACGAACCTTACCTATTCGAAAACAGTCAGCAGCCGTCATACATCAGGCTTGCGTTTGTTTGAAACGGCGGATATCGTCATCGACAATCATGGGGAGATTGGCGATGCTGCGTGTACGATTCCAGACGTAGAACAAAAAGTCGGACCTACATCCACCGTAGTCGGCGCAACGATCTTAAATGCGATTATCGTTGAAGTTTGCCAAAAACTAAAAGAAGCCGGTGTCGACTATCCGCCGATTTTTTACTCAGCGAACCTAGACGGCGGGGATGAATTGAACCAGTCCCTGTTTGAAAAGTACCAAGAAGCGATCCATTATCAGCTGTGACTGTATAAGTAACTTATCTTTTTATTAGAACGATCAGAACGAAAAATTTGAAAACTACTAATAGAACGAATTTTCTTGGGGGAATCAATTCGTAAATGTAGTGGTCAAATCTCGTTCAGATCGTTTTTTTTGTATTAGAATTTTAGAGCTTAATGAATTTTATTGGTACGATAAGTACCAGGTGTCGACCCTTCAAATTGTTTGAATACCCGAATAAAGGAATTGGTATTTTTAAAGCCGACTTTACTAGCAATTTCATTGATTGAACTTTCTTGTTCGCCCATCAGACGTTTGGCTTTTTCGACACGTAGTTGATTGACGTATGGTTTGAAGGACATGGACAGTCGTTCTTTAATCAACCGGCTTAAATAGGCTTCACTTAGATGAAACTGCTGGGCAATATCTGTTAAACTGAGGTCGCTGCAATAGTTGCTATTAATATATTGAATGATTTCATCTATTTTGGATCCATTATTTTTTTCCATGGTTTCGATCTGAGTGATCAGCGTGTCAAAAAGGGAAAAAATCGTTTTTTTCACATCGGGATCTGAAAAACCTTTTCTTAAATAAAGAAATTGTTTCTTATTTTGATTGTAGAATTCAGGATAGGAAATCTCTTTGATCACAGCAATTCGTTTTATTGTTAAGATCAGAGCGGTTGAAAATTCCTGAAGGAAGCCTAGGGAATGGTTGCTGGAAATATTGATCTCCACGATTTGTTGCAATAATTCTCTGGCATGGACAAAATCATCTACTTTGAAATATTGGATCAATAACTGTTCCTCATCAACGGTATAATTGATTTTATGAAGAGCATTGGATGTTGGAACCGGTATTTGATGGAACTGATCTTCGCCATTGCATTCATCTGACCACTGACAGGTTTCATGAAAGACTTCGATAAAATGTTCAAGAGAATGAAAAGGTTTTGATAGCAAGTAAGTCATTCTTAAGTTCAAACTGTCTTCGATTGTTAGTTTCAATTGATCGATCTCTTTCATGATTTGTGAAAATTCCTGATCATAAAAAAGAATGGCAAGGTGTTTTTCGGAAAAACTGATGATATCATAACACTTGATATGAAGATTTTTCTTGATCAACTGTTTTCGCACATGAATGATCTCTGTTTCATTAAAAGTGGCTTCTTCCGCCATCTCGCCTGAGAAGGTCAGAAAAGCAAAACTCCCACGTTTTTCTATGCCTTCAAGATGGAAAGTGGGCAGTAAACTCTTGCTCATATTGTACGTATATTTTCCGTAAAGCAGATTCTTCAAGAATAGTTCCTTTACTTCTTCTGAGACAGGGGATTGGAGCTGGTTGATCGAACTAGACGACTCGATTATCTGGTGCAAAGCTAAGTTGATATCATCAACTGTTAAAATATCAACATTACTCTTTTTGATTTCATCTAATATTTCTAGATAAGGTTTGTACATCCGCTTACTCAAGAAAATGACGATCAAAGCACCCAGTACGATCAAAACCATTAATGGAAGGAGAAAGGACGAAATTGTAGAGAGTGGAAAACTGCTTTGAATCGCGGTTGTCAATTCATAATTGGCAAAAGGGAGCACCTCTGAATTTTTTATAAAAACGATAGTATCTGATTGGGTCTCTTGCTGAATGGTATTTTGTGTAAAATCAGTAAGTATCGGTGAACTAGTCTTACTAGAAGGATATTGTTGATCGATAACTTGTAGTCCTTGATTCATTGGAGACAGTAGTTCATTTTTTTTCCAGTAGGCAAAGAAGTAGAGGGTCTGATTCTCTACTTGCTCTTTATGAAGCATGATCAGCCGTTGATCAAGGGTTTCGAAGATGGAGGAACTGAAGCTGGCATCTGCCAGCATTTCGGAAAGAAGCCCGGATTTTGTTTCTATATTCAAGAAGGAAAAGAAATCATTGTAAACAAAATAGCCGTCAGAACTTACGATGATATGATTTTCTGGATTCAAGATTCCGATAGAGTATTCAAACTGATTCATTAATAAATAGTTTTCACGAATTTCATCATACATCGCTGAAAACAGCGCATAATCAGATTCAGTACTTTGGGAAAACAGTATAATACTTTCTTTTGTTGCTAAAGATTTCATTGAATTGAGGGCAAATCGAAGTTGCTGATCAATGCGAAAAGCACTGTTTTCTAGCGTCATGATACTTTGGGTAGTTTGTTCAGTTTTCCGCTGATTGACTTCATTATTGATGACGATCACCATAATAAAAATAGTATATGCAATGATTACCGTTAAAAAGGTTAAGAATATTTTTCGATAGGTTTTTGATTTCATAAGTGCTCCTTTCTTTTTTTTGGTAACGTTTACATTGATTATAGAGATAAATCAGCTTGAGTCAAATCATCATTATTTGTAGTTATCTACAAAACTTGATATTAAGAGTAAAAAATGTATATTTCAACGAATAATAATGATATTCAACAATGTCTAAACACGCTATATTTAAAGCGCTTACTTTAAGCGAGAGAAAATGAAAAAATTCAGGAGGAACGATTATGTCGATGAAAAGAAAAGCTGTAACATTACTGTCTCTACTGACACTTCCAATGGTTTTAGCTGCTTGTGGGAACAGCGACGGCTCGTCAAATGGGGACGGGGCAGAGGGGAAAACCGAGATAAAGATCACTTGGCGCAATACTGGGGAAAACGATAAAATGACCCAATATTTGGAAGAAACATTTATTCCACAATTTGAGAAAGAAAATGAGGACATAAAAATCGTACTTTCTCCGATTACCGCAAGTGAGGGGGATTATTTTTCAAAAGTTGCTCTTTCTATGCAATCGGAAAGCACAGCACCCGATGTAGTGGCAGAAGATTCCTTTATGTTGAATTCTGATGCAAACGCTGGTTACTTAACCAATCTTGATGAATATGTTGCTGACTGGGATCAATGGGATAAATATACAGAAAACTTAAAAGCTGGTGTTATTGCTGAAGATGGTAGTACGTATGCCATTCCAGGAACTTCTGATTCTCGCGGGATTTGGTACAACAAAAATGTCTTTAAGAAAGCCGGTCTGCCTGAAGAATGGCAGCCAACAACTTGGAGGGAGATCATTGAGGCAGCTGAAGCAATCAAAGCTTCCGATGAGAATGTGATCCCCTTAGGATTAGGTGTGGCTAAAGCCAATGGTGAGTCGGTTTCCATGCAGACTTTCCAGATGCTCTTATATGGTACTCAAGATACATTATTTGATAGTGAAACGCGTAAATGGCAAGTAAATACACAAGGAATCATTGATTCATTGGCTTTCATTGATGAAGTGTATAACCAAAAACAATTAGGACCATCATTATCCGTTGCGATCAACAGCAATTACGGATCTGTGATGTTCCAAGATAAATTTCCTAATGACGAAGTTGGTATGCTTCTAGATGGCTTTTGGAGTGCCGGTAACTGGGCCGAAAATGGGGCAACTCCTGTTGAGAATATGACAGAACGCTTTGGTTTTGCAGCCATGCCTACACAAAATGGTGGTGAACCGCCATTTACGACCATGTCCGGAGGTTGGACATGGGCCATTCCTGAAAAAGCACAAAACAAAGAAGCGTCTTGGCGAGTAGTTCAAGCACTCGGTGGAAAAGAACAGCAAGCTGCACGAGCAATCGCTGAAGGGAATTTAACCGTCCGAGACGATTCAGCAGAAATAGCTGAATATAAGGAGCAACCTTTTATTGAGCAAGCAACCTCTTTCTTACAATATGCTCATTTCCGTCCGGCAGATGACAAATATCCTAATGTTTCAGTAGAAATCCAAACAATGGTTGAAGCAGTTGCCACTGGCAGCAAGACACCGGAAGAAGCAGCTAGTGATTATGCCGCCAATGTAACAAGGATCGTTGGAGACGATGCCGTTAACTAAATCATTAATAAAGAGAAGGAATTGCAGCAAACAATCCGAATGGAGGCTAACGTTTCTTCTCTTTAAAAAAAGAAAGGAGAAAAGAATGGAAAATTCGCTAAAACGAGAGCAGCAAATGTCCAATAGTAAAAAAGCGTTGATTTTTTTATTTCCCAGTTGGCTCTTGCTGCTGATATTTTTTGTTGGTCCAGTTATCTTAACTTTTATCTTTTCCTTCACGAACTTGGCTCTGACCGGTGCTGAAGCAAGTCAATTGCGGTTCATCGGCTTTGAAAATTTTGTGCGCATGTTCAATGATCCGGCTTTTCAAACTAGTGTCGTACGAACCTTGATTTTTGTCATTTTTTCTGCAGTGATCGGTCAATGTTTCTTAGGTTTTTTGATTGCATTTATGATGCGGGAGAAAAATCGAGCCTTTCGGCGAGTCGTTGGTCTGATCATCATTGCTGCATGGGTTACGCCGGAAGTCGTTGTTTCCTTTTGCTGGGTCGCTTTTTTAGGAGATAGCGGAACAGCTAATTGGTTGATGGGACTGATGGGATTTGAGCCGGTTGCTTGGCTGTTTGCTTTTCCTATGATAAGCGTTGTGGTTGCCAATATTTGGCGAGGAACCGCTTTTTCAATGATGGTGTTTCAATCCGCTTTAGATGAGATCCCTAAGGAAGTAGAGGAAGCTGCAGTTATGGATGGCGCCAGCCGCTGGCAAGTGATTCGAAAAATTACGATACCGATGGTCAAAGGTACCATTGCAACGAATTTGATGCTCGTCACTTTGCAGACATTGGGTGTCTTTACGTTGATTTATACTATGACTGGTGGTGGTCCCGGCAATCAGACTGCAACCCTGCCGGTCTTCATGTACAAACAAGCTTTTGTGAGCTATCAGCTAGGATACGGAACAGCGATTTCGCTGGTCTTGCTACTGATTGGTGCTGCCGCAAGCTTGATTTATATGAAAATGCTGAAAGTGAAAGTGTAGGTGAAAAAAATGGTAAAACGCAGTGAAAAATTGGAGACCATGATTCATTATCTGCTTTTGGCAGTATTAGCTTTATTGTTTTTGCTCCCATTGTTGTGGATGCTGATCGCCTCTATTGATCCGGGCGCTATTCAAACTTTGAAATTACCTGAAGCAGTATCATTTGAAAATTTTGCTTCGATCCTTTCTGATCAAACTATCATTCGGTCATTCGGAATCGGCTTGCTTTTGTCCGGCTGTCAATCGATTTTAGTTGTTGTCTTATGTGTTTTGGCAGCATATCCCTTGTCGAGGTATCAGCTAAGATATAAAAAAAGTTTTTTGATGGCGGTGCTGTTCATGACCTCATTACCGATGACTGCTGTCATCGTGCCGGTCTATCAACTGTTTATCTTTTTGAAGTTTCAAGATTCGTTACTGGCGGTGACGTTCTTCTTGACGGCGTCCTCACTGCCTTATGGGATTTGGATGATGAAGAACTTTATGGATTCGGTACCAATCGACTTAGAAGAGTCCGCTTGGGTCGATGGGGCTTCAACATGGCAAGGGGTGCGAAAAGTCGTAGCGCCGCTGATGGTTCCAGGTATTTGTACGGTTGGTATTTTTACTTTTACTGGAAGCTGGGGCAACTTCTTTGTTCCTTATATTTTGATTCAGTCACCCGAAAAAATGCCGGCATCAGTCTCGATCTTTCAGTTTTTCGGCAACTTTGGTATGGTCAATTATGGCCGTTTAGCCGCTTTTTCGGTGCTATATACCTTACCAGTCGTCATTTTATATGCTTTGTCACAAACGTATATGTCTAAAGGATTTAGCATGGGAGGAGCGACGAAAGGATGAAAGATCCATTTCATACGACAAAAAAATTAACGAAACGAATCGCTGAACTAAAAGCGTATCGTTTTCAAAAAGTACAAGACCTTACAAGGTGGTCGGCAAAAGAAGATAAGTCAAAAACGGAAAAACACCCACCAGAAGAGTGGGACTTTACACTTTCAGTTAGCGATTTCTGGCAAGGGAGAGACCGTTATATTTGGGCTCATCATGAATTGACAGTTCCAGAGGAGGAAGACTTATGGTTACTGATCGATTTTGGTCGTACAGGTGGTGGCTATAATTCAGGCTTTGAGTCCTTGCTGTTGATCGATGGTGAACCTTATCAGGGTGTCGATTCGAATCATACAGAGATTTTTCTGGCGGATCATTACCGAGGGAAAACCATCCGACTTGATTTAAAACTATGGTCGGGCTTGGAAGGCGGTGGGGCTGAAGTCATTCAACGGCATGAGTTTCGGCAAGCTTGTTTGGCAAAAAGACACTTAGCTGCTGATGACTGTTTCTTTCTCGCTGATATGATGGCGAAAACTATCGATGGGTTACCGGAAAATGAACCGATACGATACAAGCTGTTGAATCTTTTAGATGATGCCTTTCGTTTGATTCAGTGGCAGGTACCCGGATCTATCTCTTTTTACCATAGCGTTGAGGAAGCGGATCATTATTTAAATCAAGAACTGCAAAAAATACCTAAACTTTCGGAGATCACTGTGACGGCTATCGGCCATACACATATCGATGTTGCTTGGTTGTGGCGGCTGAAGCATACAGGGGAAAAAGCTGTCCGCAGTTTTTCAACGGTTTTACGTTTCATGGAACAATACCCAGAATATATTTTCTTACAAACCCAACCTCAGCTATACAAATATGTCAAAGAAAGCTATCCAGCACTTTATGAGAAAATCAAAAAGAGGATCAAAGAAGGCCGTTGGGAAGTGGACGGAGCCATGTGGCTGGAAGCCGATTGCAATATACCGTCAGGCGAATCATTGGTCCGTCAGATACTCCATGGGAAGAAATTTGTGAAGGAAGAATTTGACAAAGAAATGCATTTCTTGTGGCTTCCGGATGTGTTCGGTTATTCTTGGGCACTGCCCCAAATCTTGAAAAAATCCGGCATTGAGACGTTTATGACGACCAAAATCAGCTGGAATCAATATAACCGGATGCCTCATGATACCTTTTATTGGCGGGGAATCGACGGGACAGATATTTTGACGCATTTTATCACCACGCCAGTTGATGGTAAAACGGATGAATGGGCAGAAGAATGGTTTTATACCTACAATGGAACGCTTTCTCCGGAGACCGTTCAAGGAATTTACGACGGATATCAAGACAAGCGTTTGAATCAAGAATTTCTGCTGTCTTACGGTCATGGGGACGGCGGAGGCGGTGTCACTAGAGAGATGCTGGAAAATCGACGACGCCTTGACCAGATTCCAGGATTGCCGCAAGTCAAAACAGGAAAAGCGAAAGCCTTTTTTGAACGACTGCATCAGACAGTAGAACAAAATAAGCCGCTGGTCTCTCGTTGGGATGGCGAATTGTACTTGGAATATCATCGAGGAACCTATACCTCGCAAGCGTTTGTCAAAAAAATGAATCGAAAAGCTGAAATTGCTCTACGGGAACTTGAGATTCTCTATACATGTTTAGCAGCCAGCAAAGAAGACGAGTATCCTAAGGATCCGCTTTTTGAAACATGGGAGACGGTTCTTCGTAATCAATTCCACGATATTATTCCTGGTTCTTCGATCAAAGAAGTTTATCAAGACCATAGAGCAGAGTTTGCCGTCGTGACTCAGACCATTCAACAGTTATTTGAACAATTAGATGGACCTGCTAATCAAAAGTATACAGTCATCAATACAGCTAGCTGGTCAAGGAATGAACTGATTGAACTTCCACTTTTACAAGAAGGTCGCTTTATTGATTCACAAGGAAAAGAACTTCCGGCTTATTTTGATGGAGAAAAACAGTCTGTTCTTGTGACAAATGTTCCGCCAATGAGTCAGGTGATGATAAAGTTTCAACCGATAGCAGAAAATAAAGACATCAAACCGCTCGCTGAGTTCACAGAGGGAGCGCTTGAGACCGATCGTTTGCGAATTTTATGGGAAACATCGGGAAATTTGATCAGCATTTTTGATAAGAAACTAGGTAGAGAAATGTTGGAAGGAAAAGGGAATGTTTTTCAGCTATTTGAAGACAAACCTTTAAATTACGATGCATGGGATATCGATAGTTTTTATCAAGAAAAAGCAACAGTGCTTCAAGCCGATCAAATACGATTACGCTCAAATAATGCGCTTTACGCTTCCGTAGTATTTGAGTATACGTTTGGTAATTCGCAGATACATCAGGAAATGCGGGTCTATGCTCATACACAACGAATCGATTTTTTAACAAACGTGTCATGGCATGAACGCCAACAACTGTTGAAGGTAAACTTTGATGCAGCAATTCGATCAACTGAAGCAGTATTTGATATTCAGTACGGAAATGTAAAACGAGCTACCCATGCTAATACCAGTTGGCAATTGGCTCAGTTTGAAACAGTAGGCCACCAATGGGCAGATCTTTCAGAAAAATATTGTGGGGTAAGTTTATTGAATGACTGTAAATATGGTTATGCTGTTAAGGAAAATCAATTAAGCTTGACCTTGCTTAAAGGCGCTATCTATCCTGATCCACTGGCTGACGATGGCGATCACAAATTTACTTACAGTTTTTATGCCCACGAGCACGATGCCATCGATGGGGGAACAATGGAAGAAGCATGGTCCCTCAACTCGCCATTAACGGTTATTAACGGAGAACATTCTTGGTTGCTTCCGTTGCAAATAGACTGTGAAACCTCAGTTACCATCGACGCCATCAAGCAAGCAGAAACCGGCAAAGGGTGGATTTTACGCTTACATGATCACACGGGAGGAACTAGAAAGGTTACATTGCAGTTGCCAAGCAGTTTTTGGCAAGAAACAGATTTAATGGAGATACCTTTAAATAATGAGCAGTGGAAAGATGAAGTCTCATTTACCTTGTCACCCTTCGAAATAAAAACATTTCATTTTGAGTTGAGATAAACTAAAACCAGCAGATTCTCCATTTATAGCGGAGAATCTGCTGGTTGTGTTTATTCAAATTCTTCATACTCATTTGGGTCTTGACCATCGATGCGGCCGTCTGCTTTGTTTAACTGATTGATTTGATTGATTTCATCTTCAGTCAGTTCAAAGTCGAAGATCGCAAGATTTTCTCGTTGATGGGCGAGGTTTCTTGATTTAGGTAGGGGCAAAATGCCACGTTCCACATGCCAGCGCAAGATGATTTGACCAGCTGATTTTTGGTATTTCTCAGCTAATTCAGTGATCAGTGGTTCTTTCAGGGCATCGCTGCCGCGGCCTAATGGGCTCCAAGCTTCCGTTACGATGCCGCGTTTTTTGTTCTCTGTAACCATTCGTTCTTGGACCCAGTAAGGATGGATCTCAATTTGATTTAGCGCAGGGGTCACACCAGTTGCTTCAATGATGGCATCCAAATGTTCTGGCTCGAAATTGGAAACGCCGATGGAACGGATCAAACCTAATTTCTGGGCGGTCACTAAGGCTTGCCAAGCTTCGACATATTTGCCGCGTTTTGGTAATGGCCAGTGGATCAAAAAGGCATCGAAGTAGTCGAGTCCCATGCGAGCAAGGGATTCTTGAATGCTGGTTAAGGCATCATCATAGCCATGGTATTTTCCCGGTAATTTTGAGGTGATATAAAATTCTGAACGTGGGATACCAGAGCGACGGATCGCTTTGCCGACAATGCCTTCATTGTCATAATTGGTTGAAGAATCGATTAATCGATACCCGTCAGCGATTGCTGCTTGCAGCTGGCTCAACCCTTCGCCACCGCGGATCTGATAGGTACCGATGCCCACGGCGGGGCGTAAATTGCCGTCGTTTAATGTCAGTAAAGGTGCTTTCATAAAATGATTCCTCCTTTTCTTTACATTCTACTCTAACGCTTTTTTGCCAGGAACGTAACCAACTTGCTCAAACAAAGAAAAAAGAGCAACGGTTTCTGTTTCAGAAACAATTGCTCTTTTTGATTAAATTATTTTTCAGGCGGTGTGCCATACATTTTTGGTGTGACTTGATCGAGTTTTGGCGCTTTTCCTTCGATCTTTGGTTCGTCTAGCCATTGGTATTCGCCTTCACCATCAAGTGCTTTGCCTTTCGCCCAAGAGCCTTCTTTACTTTGGTCGCCTTCTGAGAAGTTATAGAAATCATAAGCGATATCTAAGCGTTCGTTTTTGCGGTTAAAGGTAGTCGGCACTAAAATTGAGCCTTCGTTTTCTTCCAATTCTTTCACGGCAGCTGCCCAGAGATTTTGGTGGTAGCTGTCACGCGCCAATAAGACCGAAAGTAAGTCTTTGACCCCACGGTCATCGATCATTTCATAGATGCGTGCTACTTGCAGACGACCTTGTGATTCCGCATTTAAGTTGGCACGGAAATCAGCAAGTAAGTTGCCACTAGCAATGATATATGCACCTGACCATGGATTGCCGACGCTATCAGCAGGACGTGGTCCTAAGCCGGCAACGATGGCATGTTGCGGATTCATTCCAGAAATGATCGCACCGATCGTTGGGTCTTTTTTCATGGCAGCTTCCTGATCTTCCACAGGTGCACCTTCCAGCAGACGTGCAACCATCGTTGCCAACATTTCAACGTGTCCAAGCTCTTCAGTAGCGATATCCATCAACATGTCTTTGTATTTTTCTTCCCCACGGCAGCTCCATCCTTGGAATAAGTATTGCATGGCAACACTCATCTCTCCATATTGTCCACCGATTAATTCTTGAAGGTATTTCGCAACTAACGGATTTGGTTTTTCTGGTTTAGCTTCAAACTGTAGTTCTTTTTGATGACGAAACATACTATTCCTCCTAAAATTTTTTATTGGGCCCATAAAAAGTTTCTCATGAATCGAAAGGTTCGTCTAATAAAATGCACTTAGTTCAAAATGAAAAAAGCTCCAAAAAGAAAAGCCATTTACTTTGACAAAAAGCGAGAAGCGTTAGATAGTTAAATTAAGAGAGAATTAGAAAAGGAGCGAGTCACCATGTTTCAGTATTACAAAATGGACGACCGAAAAATAAGGGAATCCTCGGGGGAAGATTACAATTGGCTGGTGGTTTCTGGGACAGATCCAGAGGAACAACGCCACTTGTTAGATAAGTATCAACTGCCCGAAGATATTTTTATTGGCGCCAACGAACCGGAAGAAGTCTCACGTTTGGAATACTTACGTAACACTAAGTTAAATCATCCGATTCTTTATACCTTGATCGATTTGTCAGAAGTGACACAAGACCGCATCGAAGATCGTTTAGAACCGGTGACGTTTATTTATACCAAAGATCTTTTAATCACTTATGTCTCTCATCAATCTACACTGATTAAACGCCTGATTGAAAAGCATGAGCAAGATATTCAACGGTATGAAGATATTGTTGCCTACTCGACGCTGATGATCTACACCCATTACATCAAAGGTCTGCAGGAAATGAAGAAACAGATCGATGCACTAGATGAAGCAGCTCGTAAAACGACGGAAAACAACGAATTGTTTAATTTAGCCGATACCGAACGAGACATGGTCTATCTGGATCACACCTTACGGGATCAGAACCATACCGTCGATCGTTTGATGGATCGCAAAGAATTTTTGGATCGTTTGGATAATGAAGCACTCGTTTATGACATTAAGCTACGACAGAAGTTTGCCATGAAAATGGTCACTATCTATCGCGACTTGTTAGAAACCATTGGTGGCTTGTTCTCCGATATGATGGACAACAATCTAAACCATCTGATGAAATACTTAGATTCTGCGGCATTGGTGGTGGCTGTGCCGTCCTTGATCGCGGGGCTATGGGGGATCAACACCGGGGGACTGCCAGGAAAAGACAATGCCATCGGTACGATCATTGTCTTTGGTTTGGCTATTTTAGTTGGGATATTAACCGCCATTTACTTGTCACGGAAAGACTTTTCAAAATAAAAAGCGCCGCTGCTCTGTGGCACCGTTCATCCATAAAAGGAGAATGGTGCGACGAAGCAGTTGGCATTTTTTTATTTTAACCCGCTGTCCAAATTGCTGTCGAGAATCCAGCGCTGAAAGGCGAGAAAGACCATCAGCAAAGGCAAGATGTAAATTACCAAGGCAGCAATCAAAATCGTCCAATTGATATTTTCAGTGCCCACCAAGCTGCGGTTCGCCACTTGCAAGGTGTATTTTTTCGGATCATTCAAGACGATCAAGGGCTAGATATAATCCTTCCACCGCCACTGGAAGGAGAAGATCCCCAGTGTCATAATGATTGGTCGGGCAATCGGCAGCATGGTGATGGCGATGATAGATGAAGAAAAAAATGGCATCGTATTTTGTAAGCGCATAGCTGCAGTCGGCACTGACTAGAATCCTCAATAAATCCGCGTAAGGCAAATCAGGAACTTCTACAGTCACACCGTTTTTTTCTGTGTATTTTCCCGTCATTTTCAAATAAGTACCGCCTTCGCTAGGAGCTCTGGAAGCAAACATGGGAATCTGCGAAGATATTTCCAATCGGCAACGATCGAAACGTCCCCTAATGAAAAATAGCTGAAGTGCTGAAAAGATAGCTGTCCTAAAACGCACTGAGGAGTAAAAAGTGCCAATTATCTGACAAAATGAGAGTGGCTCTCCCTCAGTTTAGCGAAGAAGATGCAAAATAAAAAATAAAACGATTTCAAAAAATGCACCAATACTAAAAAAAACGAATTAAAGCTCTTACAACGATAATTAAGAAGTACTGATAAACGTTAATATAACAAGGTTTGAAATTTTTTTTTGCAAATTGAGTGCAAATCTTTTGTCTAAAACGGGGATTAAGCGTAACATAATATGTGTAATAACTACTTAAAAGAAAGAAGGAGAAAAATATGCATTGGTTATGGGTATTAATCGTAGGAGCTATTATCGGTTTGATCGCCGGAGCTATCACAAATAAAGGTGGATCAATGGGTTGGATCGCCAACATCGTTGCAGGTTTAGTAGGTTCAGCTATTGGACAAGCAATCTTAGGTTCTTGGGGTCCATCACTTGCTGGAATGGCAATCGTCCCATCAATTATTGGTGCGGTTATTGTAGTTGCTGTTGTTTCATTCTTCTTAGGACGTTCAAACGGCTAGTCCATTCAGCAATTGTTTCCATTCATTTATTTCGGGTAGTAATTACCTCGAATAGACAGGCAAATCCAGATTTTCTGGGTTTGCCTTTTTTGTTTTTAAGGAAGCATAAGCAATCCTTTTGTCATATCGGGAAATTGTCGTTACACTTGAAGTAGGTCAAAAAAAGAAAGGAAGAGGTTCAATGAAAAAGCAATATGAAACAGCGATGATCAATCGAGGTGGACGTGTCGGAGAGGTCGAAGCACCAAATGGCAGTTTTCACCTGAAAATCGACAAACCGGGTCTTCACAGTGAGGGCACAAACCCAGAACAATTATTTGCCGCTGGCTATGCTTCTTGTTTCAACGGTGCCGTACAGCATATGCTGAAAGAGCATAACATCGAATCCGAATCCGAAGTTAAAGCAAGAGTGTCTTTGTATCAGCATGAGGACGGCAGTTACCAAATCGGCGTGATTTTAGAAGTGTCGTTACCAGGCGTTGAAAAAGCCGAGGCAGAGAAAATCGCAGAAGAAGCCCATGATTTTTGTCCGTATTCTCGGGCAACTCGTGGCAACATTGATGTCGAAGTACAAGTAGTCTAAGCATTATTGCAGCTAGACAAACAATCAGCGGCTGATGAATCAGCCGACAAGAGGGAATTCATCAAGGAGGCCAATCAATGAGACAAACAGAGATCTTGCTGCTTTTGGGCGTGTTTGTGGTTGGCCTTTTTGTGGTGTACTGGCTGAAAAAGCACCGACATGCGCGCCACAATCAAGCACTGGCAGCTCAGCTGAAGCGTTATCCCAGCGTGCGGAAAGCGTGGCTGGCAGCCGGGGTAAAAAGGGAAGCAGTCCTTTTGGTTCCCGGTTTAAAAAAAGCTACTGCCGCAGTTGCAACGACGGCAACGGCGAAAGCAGAAACGAGGCTGTACAAGCATGCGGATCAGTGTCAGGCAATGACTCCACAAGGGTTGGCCGTTTCGGAGGACTATTTGTTCCTCTCTGCGTACTGTTCGCAGCAGGAACATCACTCACAGCTTTATATAATAGAAAGAACGAGCGGACGGCATCTGAAAACGGTGGTTCTGCCAAAACGCCCCCATGTCGGCGGATTAGTCTTTGATCGAGCAACGCAAGTGCTGTGGCTAACCATCACTGGGAAAGGAATGGGACGAGTGGCGTGTGTTTCTTTGCAGACACTGCTGGAAGATGATTCCTTGGCAACCAGTCAGCCGATCGCTTATCAGCAAGTCATCGAATTGGCAGGCATCACTCATAGCTCCTATTTGGCAGCCGATAGCGGTGAACTTGTCTCAGGGACCTTTGCCTTGAAAAACGGTGGCGTGGTGGCGAATTATCCGCTGCCTGTTCTTTCAGACAGCGGTCGCAAAGCATCTCCTTGCATCAAGCCGCGTAAGAGAAGGGTCACCACCACGAAAGTCCAAAGTGTCGCCTTTACCACTGAATACTTGTTGCTGGCACGTTCCTTTGGACCAGGGTCGGCTGAGTTATGGGTCTTTTCAAAGGATGCAACGGTGCTGACCCGCAAACATGCGTTGCGGCGCATCAAGTTTCCCCATTACCTTGAACAGATCGTGGTAGAAAAAGGGCAGCTGTACTGCTTGTTTGAAAGTGGGGCATGGGCGTATCGGCAAAAAGGCGGCAGCATCGATGAAGTCGTGGTATTGGACCTTGCGACCTTACTTCAGTAAGATAACTGCTTAAAAAGAAAAAAGACCAGCCTCTTAAGAAGCTGGTCGTAAGTGCAGTAATTATTCCACGATTGCTCGTTGGATATCTAAGACGGTGCCGGTATGAGCATCTGCCAAAAATTCATAGGTGACAAGCTGTCCGTCTTCGGTGCGGGTGATGCCGCCAGTATATCCTTGGGAAGTGATCGCAAATTTGCGCAAAGGTTGTTTTTCGAAATTGATCCAAGAACCTTCGATCGGTCCTTCTTTGATAAACGCCGCTTTTATATTGTCTAAGACATCATCGGCATTCATGGCTTGCCTTTTCTTCAACCAGATCGTTGAAAAAATCCCTCCTGCAAAGCCAAGACCTAAACCGATGGTCAGTCCATTTTTAAAATAATGCAATGGATGCTCATTCTCCATCTAATGTCCCTCCTAAAGTAAGTTTTCCCGAATGTTTTGATCTCGGTGAAAGCACAGGTTCTCTTAACAATAGTTTACCATAGTTTAGAAATATTCTATAAGAAAAATAACCAACAATAGAAATTTGCGCTATAATAAAGAATATCAGTAGGAATAAGGAGGAAGAGAGCACATCCGTTGTTTCACCCGAAAATTGCTGGAAAACACAGCAACAGCAAGCGTTGCTTTTTCAAAAAAAGCAGCTTTGTTTCTTTGGGGCAGCAAACAACTGATACGTGTTTCTCGAATGATCATGGAAGAAAAAACATTTCAACGTATCAAAGAACTAACGGAGTTACAAGGAACCAGCGGGTTTGAACACGACGTGCGAGCGTATATGCGTGAAGCGATGACTCCATTGGTAGATGAAATCCAACAAGATGGCTTAGGCGGCATCTTCGGTTTGCGTCACCACCAAGAAGCAGATGCACCACGAGTGATGTTAGCTGCTCACATGGACGAAGTTGGTTTCTTATTGACGACGATCACCGATCGCGGCTTATTCAAAGTCACTCCTTTAGGCGGATGGAACCCTTATGTAGTTTCTGCCCAACGGTTTACATTGAAAACAGCGAAGGGCGATTACCCATGCGTTTCTTCTTCAGTACCGCCACATTTGTTGCGAGGAAGCAGCGGTCAAAAAAATGTCGAAGTGACAGATATTTTGTTTGATGCTGGTTTTGAATCAAAAGAAGAAGCAGAAAGCTTTGGCGTACGTCCTGGCGATACGATCGTCCCACAAGTGGAAACCATCAAAACAGCAAATGGGAAAAACATCATCTCGAAAGCTTGGGACAACCGTTACGGCTGTGCGGTCGTATTAGAAGCACTTGAAGCCTTGAAAGAGGAAACATTAGGCCATACGTTGATTGCTGGTGCCAACGTTCAGGAAGAAGTCGGCTTACGGGGTTCTCGTCCGTCTGTGACAAAATTCAAACCAGACTTGTTCTTTGCAGTAGATTGCTCGCCAGCGGATGACACAGTCACGAAAAATGGCACCTTTGGTCATCTAGGAGCCGGGACTTTGATGCGAATCTATGATCCAGGCATGATCATGTTGCCACGGATGAAAGAATTCTTGTTGGATACAGCAGAAAGCAACAACATTCCTTACCAATACTTTGTTTCAAAAGGTGGTACCGATGCTGGTGCAGCACACATGGCAAATGAAGGGATCCCAAGTTCTGTCATCGGTGTTCCTGGACGTTACATCCATACTCACCAAACCCTATTCAGTATCGCTGATTTTGAAGCGGCACGGGAAATGGTGATTCAAGTCTTGAAAGGTTTGGATCGTTCCACTGTTGATACGATCTTGGCTGGACAATAAGCTAGAACGAACGAAAGCAAAGAGACAGCAATCCGTTGTCTCTTTTTTTCTGCAGGGGTTCTGAGACCAGCATGTCAGTTGGTAGTCCCTGAAAGAAAGGTGTATACTTAAAGAAAAGAAAGTGGTGAGTATTTGATTATTCCAAAAGATTTAGCAGAGTTAGCAACATATGTGGAGAAAGGCAAAAATGTCTTCTTTTTCACCGCCGATTGGTGTGGCGATTGTCGATATATCAAACCGCAATTGCCTGAGATCGAAGCGGATTTTCCAGCGCTTCAGTTTATCGAAGTCGACCGTGATGAATACATGGATGTAGCGGTTGAATGGAACATTTTTGGTATTCCTAGCCTCGTCGTTATCGAAGACGGCAAGGAGCTGGGACGGTTAGTTAACAAGGATCGCAAAACCAAAGAAGAGATCGAAGCCTTTTTAACCAGCGTACAATCAGCATAGGAGGGGAAAAAGATGGAAGCACAAAGATATCAAAACATTTTAGTAGGGATCGACGGTTCAGATCAAGCGATGTCAGCCTTCAAAAAAGCAGTGGAAGTCGCTCGTCGAAACCAAGGGAAGGTCTATGCCGCAACGATCATCGATCAGCAAGTGCCGACCATGATGGGTTATGCACCTTTGGATAGTTCCATCTTAGAACAAGAAAAAGACACGGCGAAAAATCTGATCGACGACTGCAAAGCCTACGCAAAATCAGTGGATTTTGATCTAGTAGAAGGCATCGTCGCTTACGGCTCCATCAAAGACGCCCTTGCCACCCAATTACCGGATCAATACGACATCGATTTGATCATGGTGGGGCAATCCGGGCTGAACGCCGTGGAACGCTTCATGATGGGGAGTGTCGCCAGCTTCGTTATCCGTGAAGCCCGGTGCGACGTGCTGATCGTATCACCTGAAGAAACCAAAGCGTAAGGTCATTTTGGAAAAAATAAGCTTGTCGTTGCCGTGTTCTTTTCCATAGTTTGCATGGTAGTAACAAGTGACAAAAGGAAGTTCCTGAGAACCAGCGGTTTTGCTCGCTAGTGAAGCATTGTCTTTAGCAAATGAGCAGTAGCTGGTTTTCAGGCTTTTTTGTCTTTGAAAATAACTAGAATTTCAAGGAAAACAAAGAAATTCCATGACGGATGCCGAAAAATTTGATAAGATTATGGGCGGAATGTGTAAGTACCTAAGGAGGAAAAAACGTGATTTTTGCTTATAACAAAGAATATGTCAGTGATACACTGCTTGCCATCACAGCAGATGATAAAGGATTAGAACAAACCGTCGAACGCAAAGGCAATGTTGCCCAAATCAAAAATGAAGAAGGCACGATCGTTGGCTGGAACTTTTTTGCGATCTCAGAAGTGATGACGATCGAAGGCCGTGGTCAAGTGACGTTGACGAAAGAACAAATCCAACAATTGAACACCATGATCAAAGAAGCAGGATTCAGCGAAGAACTGCCTGCAGATACGGAACCAAAAATCGTCGTTGGCTATGTGAGATCTTGTGTGGAACATCCAGACAGCGACCATCTTTCTATCACGGAAACAGAAGTTGGAGATGGGAAAGTCTTGCAAATCGTCTGTGGCGCTGCCAATATTCGTAAAGGATTGAAAGTCGTTGTCGCAAAACCTGGCGCAATGATGCCGGATGGCTTGATGATTTGGCCGGGGACACTTCGTGGCGTAGAAAGCTTCGGAATGATCTGTTCTGCTAAAGAACTACATTTAGAAGGTGCCCCAATGAAAAAAGGCATCCTTGAGCTGCCTCAAGATGCCGTTGTAGGTGAAGCTTTTCCAGTCGGTAAAGCCTAAAAAATGAACTGCCGCTTCCTGTTTTTGCGGCAGTTCATTTTTTGATTGTTTCGATTGGTTTTGGTAATTAGTTGCTGCTGTCTGTTGATTGTTCGTTGATCGATGTATCAACGGAAAGTTTTACTTCTGCTGTTTTTTCTTCATCACCACGATAGAAGGTTACAGTGATCGTGTCACCGACTTTGTGTTTGTACAACGCAGATTGCAGATCCGTTGTGGTGCTGACTTCTGTGTCATCGATTTTCGTGATAACGTCATATTGTTGCAATCCTGCTTGTTCTGCTGGTGTTGCATTGTTGACTGAGTAGATCACAACGCCTGAAGTTACAGATGAAGGAACTTTCAAGATTTGTTCTTGTTGTTGTGATGTGATTGAACCTAAATCAATCGTTTGGATCCCTAGTGCAGGGCGAACCACTTTGCCGTCTGCTTCTAGTTGATTGATGATTTCAACGACATCGTTACTTGGGATCGCAAAGCCCATCCCTTCGACACTAACACCTGAAGCAGAGCCAGAGGTGCTGGCGATTTTACTTGAGTTGATCCCAATCACTTGACCATCAACGTTGATCAGTGGACCACCTGAGTTCCCTGGGTTGATCGCAGCATCCGTTTGGATCGCATTGATACTGATCGTACCACCAGATTCGTTTTGGCTTGTTACTTGACGATTCAAGGAAGACACGATCCCTTGTGTCACAGAGTTTGCATAGTCAGAGCCTAGAGGAGAACCGATCGCGATTGCTGGTTCGCCGACTTTCAAGGCACTTGAATCGCCAAATGTTGCGGCAGTTGTAACTTTTTCAGAAGAGATTTTTAAGACGGCTAAGTCTGTGTAAGAATCGGTACCTACCAATTCAGCTTTGACTTTTGTACCATCTGCTAAGACAACTTCCAAACCATCTTGACCTTCAACTACGTGGTTGTTGGTTACGACATAGGCATCGTCGCCATCGATTTTGTAGATGACACCACTCCCTTCAGAAGAAGCTTCTAAGGCGCTGTCGTCTTCGCTTTGGCTATCGCCTTCACTTTGTCCACCTTGCTGACCAAAGAGGCTGTTCCAGTCGTTGCTTTGACTTTGTTGTAGATTAATGATGGAAACCACCGAATCTTGTACTTTTTCAACTGCCTCAGTGACATCGCTAGTCACATCAAGTTTTACATTGGATACTTGGGTTTGTCCGTTAGAATCTTGGACCCCGCTGTTGGTCGTGGTTTCTGGTGTTGAAGTCAAGGATGAACCCATTGCCAGATACAGACCGCCGAAGGTCAATAATCCGCCGACCATACCGCCTAAAATCCCAATACCTAATCGTTTTAATAAACCAGGAGAAGTTTTCTTACCTGGTGTGACATATTTTCTTGCCATTACTATTTCCCCCTTAATGAATAATTCGTTATAATCAGTATATTCCTTCTATCTGAGATTAGTCTACTAAGAGATTTTGAAAAAAATATGAAGAAGTTGCGTAAGAATCTGTTTCAAACGATGAAATTTTCTTCGTAAGACCCGTTCATTTTTGAATAAAAATAGCAGAGAAATCTGGGGAGAAGTAAAGGTCTTTTTATCCACAGTGTGTGGACAAACTTGATGGGGTTGGTTGGGTGGATGAAGAAATCGTTGAAGTGTCGCAGTTTTATAGATAAGATAGAAGGATTTCAAAGAAAGTCAAAGTGTGTAAAAGGTTGTGGATAGCATTGTCCACATTTTCATAAAATAAGGGGATAACGAGGAGGGACCTATGAAAATCAAAATCGTCACAGTAGGAAAACTAAAAGAAAAGTACCTCGTTCAAGGAATCAACGAGTACGCCAAACGATTGGGGGCATACGCAAAGCTTGAGTTTATCGAAGTACCAGATGAAAAAGCACCAGAAACCTTGAGTGAAGCCCAAATGCTGCAAATCAAAGAAAAAGAAGGCCAGCGCATTTTAGCCAAAATCAAAGACACCGAATATGTCTTTGCCTTAGCAATCGAAGGCACCAATCCCACCAGCGAAGCCTTCGCCAAACAAATCGATCAACTCGGCATCCAAGGAAAAAGCCAACTGACCTTCGTCATCGGCGGATCCCTAGGCTTAAGCCAAGAAGTCATGACTCGCAGTGATGCCAAAATCTCCTTTGGCAAAATGACCTACCCCCACCAACTCATGAAACTGATCTTATTGGAGCAGATTTATCGCGCGTATCGAATCAATACGGGGGCGCCTTATCATAAGTAAATATCTCAAGCAATATAATAGAAAAAATTATCCACCGGTACTACCGGTAAAAAGGAGCAACAACCATGCGAAATATCAAACTAACGATTGAATACGACGGCAAGCGCTACTTAGGGTGGCAACGACTAGGAGATTCTGAAAAAACGATCCAAGAAAAAGTTGAAGGGGTCATCAAATTATTGACGGGAGAAGAAATTGAGATCGTGGGTTCTGGTAGAACCGATGCGGGCACACATGCTCGAGGACAAGTGGCAAATTTCAAGACGACCCATCAAATGAGTTTGCCAGAGATGCAGCAGTTCTTTAACCGCTATTTGCCGCAAGACATCGTTGTCAACAAGATTGAAGAAGTGCCTGAACGATTCCATGCACGCTATCACGCTAAAGGCAAGCAATACAGCTATTATGTTTGGAACAACGCGATCCCATCGGTCTTTGCTCGCAATACCAGTTTTCATTGCCCGCAGCCCCTTGATTTGGAAAAAATGCAGCAAGCGGCTGAGAAGTTGATCGGCACCCATGATTTTATTGGCTTTTCTGCGTTGAAAAAATCAAAAAAATCAACGGTGCGCACAATCGATGAAATCACTATCACACCAGAAGGCGACCTATTGCGGTTTACCTTCAAAGGCAACGGCTTTTTGCATAAAATGGTCCGAATCTTGACAGGCACACTGATTGCCATTGGCGATGGCACGCTACCGCCAGAAGTGATCGATCAAGTGTTAGCCGATAAAGTACGACAAGCAGCTGGTGAAACAGTGCCTTCTCATGGCTTATTTCTAGATGAGGTGTATTATTAAAAGAAACATGGTAATGGCTATTTAAGGAAAGGAGATCATCTATTGATCACATTAAAATCCCCGCGAGAGATCGAACAAATGAAAACTTCTGGTCGTATCTTGGCAAGTATTCACGAGCAGCTACGGGAAAAAATCGTTCCCGGTATCACCACGAACCAAATCAACGCCTTTGTCCATCAACAGATAGAAGCTGCAGGGGCAACAGCCGCGCAAATCGGGTTTGAAGGGTATGAATTTGCGACGTGTATCAGTGTCAATGAAGAGATTTGTCATGGTTTCCCTTCAGAATATGTTTTAAAATCAGGCGATGTCGTCAAAGTCGATTTTTGTGTCGATTACAAAGGAGCAATCTCTGACAGCTGTTGGACATATGCTGTAGGAGAGATTTCGCCAGAACATCAAGCACTGATGGAAGTAACGAAAGAAGCCTTGATGAGAGGCATCGAGCAAGCACAGGTTGGCAACCGAGTCGGCGATATTGGTTATGCGATCCAAAGCTTCGCTGAAGAAAAAGGGTATGGTGTCGTGCGGGACTTTATTGCT
The DNA here is from genome assembly GCF_044746145.1 of Enterococcus sp. NPDC086594. Lineage (NCBI taxonomy): Bacteria > Bacillati > Bacillota > Bacilli > Lactobacillales > Enterococcaceae > Enterococcus > Enterococcus sp. NPDC086594. The sequence continues at coordinate 188,975 of NZ_JBIVBP010000001.1, read as the reverse complement.
CACGGCATTGGCCCAACCATTCATGAAGAACCATTCTTTCCTCATTTCGGGTTACCTGGCAAAGGAATTCGTTTGAAAGAGGGCATGACGATCACCATCGAACCGATGATCACGATCGGCACTTGGCGCATGAAGATGGACCCAAACGGCTGGACAGCACGCACGATTGACGGGAGCTATTGTGCCCAATATGAACATTCGATCGCCATCACCAAAGAAGGTCCAGTCATCATGACGTTGCAAAAGGAAGAAACTCCAACACAAGGCCGATAGAATAGAAGAAAATACGAAAATCGTTCGAGTGTTTCTACACGAACGATTTTTTGCATTTACTTGTCGAAGTTGCGAAGCTAGGGTACAGCACAGTCAAATAGGAAGAAAAGTAGGTCTTTTTAGGAAATGATTATGAAACAATCAAACTACTTCCAGTAGAAGCTTTTTGGAGTAAACATTCAAAGATATAAAAGCTGGAAATAAGAAGAGCCGGTATCGAATCATTTTTTTGTTATTTTCTTTTTAAAATATTGTCATAGTTTTGAGAGAACCAAAAAAATTCTCGGAAAAATCAGAATCGTTAAATTTAGAAGTTATTATTCATCTATATTTATATCTTTACATCCTTTATTTACTGAAAAAACCGTGATATACTTTTAAGATAAAAATACAAGGGGGAGATAAAGTGAAAAAACGTGTATGGGGTATTTTATTATTGGGAATTGGTTGTTTCTTTGTTCATAATTTCACATTTCAATCTGTACAAGCAGACGAGTTTGACGATGGGCAGGTGACTTTTGAAGACTATTCAAAGGATAATCGTAGTTCAGTTATGACATATGAAGAATATGTAGAATTCATCAATAAAATTAATTCTCAAAATAATCAACTAACAAGAGAGGTCGTATCTCGTTCATTATCAGGCGGTAATCTGAGTCAAAGAGAGCAAATTGTAGCAGAAGCAAAAAAACATATAGGGAAACCATATACTCAAACAAATCCTGATAGATTGGGACCTGACAAATTTGATTGTTCTGGCTTAGTTTATTATGTTTTTAATCAAGTTACAGGAAAAGATGTCGGAAAATTGACGTGGGAGCAAGAGTATGCTGGAAAGCAAATTCCTATCTCTGAGGCTAAACCAGGTGACTTACTTTTTTGGGGAAGTAGAGGGAAAACGAGTCATACTGCCATTTATATTGGAAATAATCAGTATATTCATGCTCCAACTTTTGGAAGAACGGTTGAATTATCTCCAATCTGGGACAGTTTCTATCCATCATTTGCCATCAGGATGGATCTATCAGAATACCAAACAGTGTCTTATGGAAAAACGGTTATGGCGGTCAGTAATTATCCACTATGGAACAACTTGGAATTTACTTCTCAAAATGGAAATACTTCTAATTTTCAAGATGGTTTAGTTTATTATGCGAAAAATCAAATCTCTTTTAGTGATGGTAGAACATTTTATGAACTATATCGTGGAGATTCCTTTGTAGGATTTATTAATACTGTAGCAGTTGAAGAATTAACCGCTACAAGCGAGAATAAAAATATTATGGCAACTAAAAATTATCCAAGATGGGGAAATCTCTATTGGACTAGTAAACTAGGTGATACTTCTGATTTCGCCGATAATCCGGTGTACTATGCATCTGTTAGTTATACTTTGACAAATGGTAAAAAGTTTTATTCTCTCTATCGTGGTGATCAATGGTTTGGTTATATCAATGCTGAAGCGGTTATTGATTTAAAGGCTGAAAATATTGATAAATTTGTCAGTGCGACGAAGAATTATCCGATTTGGGGAAACCTATATTGGACGAGTAAATTAGGAAGTACAGAAAATTATTCGAGTGGTTTGGTCTATAAAGCAAAATATAAATATACTCTGTCAAATGGAAAGATATTTTATTCTATATATCAGGGCGACACTTGGATAGGTTATATTAATTCTGATGCTACTGAAGATTTAAGAACTGAAAATATTAACATAGAAGTACAGATTACTAGCAAAAACTATCCTATGTGGAACAATTTTTATTGGACTAGTAAAAAATTCGAAGCAGGTCAGTTGTATGGTAATAGTTACACTGCTAAAGTAAAATATACATTAGGAAATGGAAAGACCTTCTATTCCTTATATGATAATACAAATACATGGATTGGATATGTTAACACTCAAGGTACAAGTGTTAAATAAGTTCTCGCAAAAATTATCAATATTTTTTACTATCCTAGATGAAAGCAAAAAGCGAATCCACACTTGATTCGCTTTTTGCTTTCTCAAGTTTAATTAATATAATTAGGACAATGAATTTCGAACAATTCATTTAAAAGGAAAAAATTCAAATCGTTTTGCCCCTTTTTCTTATCCCTCTCACCGCTCCAGTGAAAGCTTTATTCCACAACCCTTTAGCAAGCGGCTAACATCAAACATCCCCATGATTGAGTTTGTCAGCCACAAAGGTTTCTACACTATACCTGCCCCATTTTGAGAGACTCTCTATAAATAAAGGGAAGGTTACATCTGTAAAATGACTGACCAAGAGATAACAAGCTTGACCCGAAACTTTATGAAAGACCTCAATTTCTTTGTATTGATTCACGAAGGCTTCAAAAGCTGTATAGCGATTTGAATCCATAAAAAACCGGATGTATTGCGTACTTGGGTAGTTTACTACAATACTAAATCGCTGAATGATTCCCTCATCTTGCAATTTCAAGATCCGATTGCCCACGGCTTGTCCCGTCAGGTGGACCATTTCGCCGATTTCTTTGTTCGATAATTTGCTGTTGTGTTTCAGGATAGCTAGGATTTGTTCATCGATGATGTCCATAAGGGTTCCTCCTTTCATAATGAAAGTAAATTGACTTTATCTTTTTCAAGAGACACTTTGTTGTAGGTTCATATGTATTTATACTGGATTATAACAAATAAGAAAAGAAATGGTGATTCTATGAAAAAAGCTTTAGTAATGATTGATGTCCAAAATGATTATTTTAAAGAAGGAAGAATGGCCCTTCATTCCCCTGAACAGGCGCTTGCAAACATAAATAAACTAGAAGCGTCTTTTATCGAAAAGCAACTCCCGATCATCTATATCCAACACATCAACCATCAAGAAGCAGCTGATTTTTTTGAACGAGGGACCGAAGGTGTACTGCTGCATGAACAGTTAAAAACAACGCATTCTTCTATTATTATCGAAAAGCACTTTCCTAACTCCTTCATTGAAACAAATTTAAAAGAGACGTTAGACTCTTTAGGTGTTCAACAAGTTATCATCACTGGGATGATGACGCATATGTGCATCGATTCAACCACAAGAGCTAGTAAAGAACTCGGTTATCAGCCCATACTGATTTCTGATGCCACGGCAACGAAAGCATTAACATTTGAAGCACACGAAATTCCTGCGGAAGCTGTTCAACGAGCGTTTTTATCGGCGTTGGAAACCTTCTCTACGGTGATGAAAACCGATGACTATTTAAACGGATTGTAGAAAAATTGCGTATTTACCAACAAAGGCAAAGGTTCATTTGCATTGAGTGGTTCTTGATCACTCTTTGAAATTGGCAATCCTATCTCATTCCGCTTCAATGTTTCTAAAAAAAATGAATGCCCAATTGCGTACCCACCAATGATACTGAGCTGATCCCTCAGAGGATGAATAAGAACTAACCCATACAAAAGCCAAAAACGTTCGAGACATTCTCTTGAACGTTTCTTGGGCATCAAATTGGGCGAATCGTCGAAACTATGGTACAGTGCAACCAAACAAGGAGTAAAAGCGGCTCGTTCATGAGGCAAAGGGGCAATGGTGATGAAGCAAACAACGATGGCGTGGCTGTCAGAAATCTATAATTTGATCTTGCATCCTGGCACGAGACAGTGGGAACGAGAACAACTGGTGCAAGCGAAAAATACCTTGGAAACCCAGCTGGCGACCAAACAAAAAGCAGGCAAACACGAAAAGGAATCGTCAAATAGTCTTGAAGACCAACAGACCAGGCGGGTTTTGGAAAAACTAGAAGCGTCGTTGCGTCCTTTGGCACTGAGAAACAATCTGACCCCGAATGTCGCCGAGTTTTATCAAACAATCAGCCAGCCAGCACCGAAAAAGGCAATGAATGAAGAAACAAGCAAAGCCCAACCAGCAGAAGTTTCCGTGGAGCCGACCGAAACAGGTGGAAAAGCACAAGAAGTGGCTATTTTTGCTGGCGGCTGCTTTTGGTGTATGGTAGAGCCTTTTGAAGACCAGCCGGGCATTCTTTCCGTTTTGTCGGGGTATACTGGGGGAACAGTCCCGAATCCGACGTATGATCAAGTACTAAGTGGAACAACAGGGCATGTCGAAGCAGTAGAGATCATTTTTGATCCCAAAATCATCACCTATCAGGACTTGTTAATGTTGTATTGGCAAGTGACAGACCCGACAGATGCTTTCGGACAATTTCAAGATCGCGGCAATTTTTATCGTCCAATCATTTTCTATACGACTGCTGAGCAAGAAGTGCTTGCGCAACGAGCCAAAAAGGAACTAGCACAATCTGGTTATTATCAGCAACCCATCGTGACCGAGATCCGCATGGCTGCACCCTTTTGGCCAGCGGAAAACTACCATCAAGAATTTTACAAGAAGCAGCCCAAGCGCTACCAGCGGATCAAGCGAGCGCGCAAGCAACTGATGCTTTTTTATAAACTGAAACGCTGGACAAACCGAGGGGAAAAACGATCATAGGCAGAAGATACATCAAAAAAGCGGGGCTCCGAGAAAAGGCCAGAGGATCAAATGAAGGCTCTTTTCTCCACAGGCCGCGCTTTTTTCTGCGCGTTTAGCCAATTGGATAAAAAACGAAGATTTATTTTAGAATAATGTCCAAAGAAAGCGTTAACAACAAGAATTATAATAGAGAAAGAAAAAGTGGCGAAAAAGGTCGAAAAAGCAGGTTCCTTTTGCTTGGTTCCTTTCTTCGAGGAAAGAAGGTGGGAAACACCAGAGAAAAATCAGCGGAAAAATCAATCAGCAACACCCCATAGCAACACAACATTTATTATATGAAGATTCATATAAGTTAGGAGAAATGTGATGAAAAAAAAGGGAACGTTCGTCTCACTGTTTATGGCTCTCATTCTTTTTATCTTTTCAGAAAGAACAGTGTTTGCGGCAGAAGCGATCAATGAGATCGTTGCACCAACTGGAGTCAAAGCATTTTTAGTACTGATTCCGTTAGTGTTAGTACTGGTTTTACTCTTTAAAAAAGTAGATATGATCATTGCTGGCTTGATTGCTGGGATATTGGCGATGATTATTGGCGGGATCAGTTTAGCTGAAGCCAATTCGCAACTGTTGGAAGCTATTCCGACGATGTTAAGTATTACGGTGCCAATCATCAATTCCGCTGTAGCGATGGCGGTCTTCAAAGCCGGTAGTTATACGGCAGCCTTAACCTTAGCCAAAAGAGGGACCAAAGGAAAAGTGGAATATGTGGCTGGTTTTATTGTCATCTTATTGGCAGCAGCGACTTATATGTCTGGGATCGGCGGCGGGAGTGCAATGGTGATCGCACCATTAGCATTTGCGGCAGTTGGGGTGGTACCCGAATTGATCGCAGCGATGTCGTTAGCGGCAGCTGTCTCCTTTACGACCTCTCCTGCCTCTTTGGAATCTAGTATCGTGTCTGAACTGGGCGGCTTTAGTGTCGCTTCTTATGTCGATCAAATGCGCCCATTTTGGTTGTTATTCGTTGGTTTGGCGATTTTATTGGCATTCTTCGGGACCAAGCGTCGTCATCTGGGCTTCAAAGAATCAGCCAACCAAGAGTACGAAAACAAAAGCAATGGCGAGTTATTCAAAACGACATTGCCTGCGATCTTCTTGCTTTTTGCGGTCATCTTTGGCCCGTTGATCAATGACCTGATCGGCTTTGTCCTCTTTACGCCGCTAGTTTATATGGTGGTCACGTTGGCGTTGATTTTTGTTTGTACCGACTTTTCGATGAATCAATCGGTGGAAGCGATGGTGGACGGATCCACGTATATTTTGACCCGCTTGTTCCAAGTGGGGATCTTTTTAGCCTTCATCAACGTGATCGCTGAAACTGGGACATTTGCTGTTATTGCTGGTGCGGCACAAAATGCCCCCGCAGCGATCGTCGTTCCCGTGGCGATCTTGACGGGTGTCTTGATTGGGATTCCCGCAGGTGCCTATGTTGGCTCCGTATTAACATTAGTGTTACCAGTTGCCGTTTCATTAGGCTTCCCAGTGTTAGCTCTTGGTTTTGTAACGATGGGGGTTGGACTCGGCAGTCAAATGAGTTTCGTCAACATTACGATGCAAGCTTTATCTTCTGGTTTCCAAATTCCGATTCTAGATGTGGTCAAAGGAAACGTGAAGTGGTTGAGTTTAGCAGCCGTATTATTATTAGTCATCGGCTTAGTGTTTGGCTGATGGATAGGAGGAAAACATGGATTTATTGATCAAGCAAGCACGTCTTGAAGACGATGCAGAATTAGTAGACATTGCCATTTCAGGAGGAAAAATCACCGCAGTTGCACCCAACATTGAAGAATCAGCAGCAAAAACGATTGAGGCGAAAGGCAAAGTGGTGATCCCCGGATTGATCGAAAGCCATATCCACTTAGACAAAGCCTTGATTGCCGATCGTGAACCTAATAATTCAGGTACATTACAAGAAGCGATCCAAGTTACGGCAAAGCTCAAACCGACTTTTACCGAAGAAGATATTTATGATCGAGCGAAACGTGCATTAGAAATGCTGATCGTACATGGTACGACTGCTGTTCGCACCCATGCCGAATTTGATCCGGCGCAAGGCTTCACAGGGTTTGACACCATCATGCGCTTAAAAGAAGAATACCGAGACCTGATCGACATTCAGGTCGTTGCCTTTCCGCAAGAAGGAATTTTTAAAGCCCCAGGGACGGATAAAATGATGATCGAAGCGATGGAGAAAGGCGCCGATGTCGTTGGCGGCATTCCTTACAATGATGCGCCAGCCAATGAACACATCGACTTGATCTTTGAGATCGCCAAACGATTTGACAAAGACATTGACTTGCATCAGGATTTTGCTGACGAAGCAGACGATACATCGATCGTCTACCTGTGTGAAAAAACCATCGCAGAAGGCTACCAAGGTCGGGTATCTGTAGGACATTTGACTGCGCTGCACGCTATGGAACCGGATCAGCTGGCAGAAGTTATCGATTTGATGGTCAAAGCCCAAATCAATGTGATGCCGTTGCCTGCGACCGACTTACACTTAGGTGCTAGAAATGATGCCTACAACGTTCGTCGTGCCGTTACGCCGATTCGCAAATTACGTGATGCCGGTGTGAATATTTGCTTAGGCAGCAACAATATTCGTAACGCCTTTACGCCCTATGGCAACGGTGATTTGATTCAAATCGCTATGTTGGCTGTGCCAGTGGCGCATTTAGGCGGCGCCGATGACCTGCCGACAGTCTTGCCAATGATTACGACCAATACCGCCAAAGCATTAAATATCAAAGACTATGGGATCGCTGTTGGCAACCGCGCAGATTTGATTCTTTTAGATACCCAGAGAAAAGCCGATGTGCTGATCGATATTCCTGAACGTTTAGTGGTCATCAAAAATGGCCGCATCACCGTGGAAGTCAAAAAAGAAGTGACGATCCACCGTTAACAACAGGTCATGTTTTCTCAAGTAGTACGATTTATTCGTGCTACTTTTTTTGTCGTAATATAGTCGAAATAAAAAAATCATTTTCTAGTCATTTGTTCTTTTTTCATCTATGATAGAAAGAAAACCGCTATCACGGAGAGTTCGTTTAAGAAAATCCTGTCAAAACTGTTTGACAATGCCGTAATATCAATGGATTTGAGCAGAAACCACAGCAGGTCTGCGTTAAGGTAGAAGAAGGAGGACAAGATGACGATTGGGGAAGCACTAAAGAACCATCGAGTCACACAGCAAATGAGCCAAGAAGAAGTAGCAAAAAAAATTTTAGTGACCCGCACATCGATCTCAAATTGGGAAACCGGCAAGACGGTACCAGACAGTTTGAATTTATTGAAACTGAGTACCCTTTATGGGTGCAGTGTCGATGAGCTATTAAAAAAGGAGCGAGCAGGAATGAAAAAGAACTTTCGTACGATGACCTATGGTGCTGGATTGAAAGACGGAACGATGCGTTTGAAAATCGAGACTGATGCCAGCAAGTTTTTCCCACGAGGGGTTGAAGTCAAAGCATCCGTCGATTTAGAAACAGGAGAAGTGACCTTTTTTGTCGAGCAAGAGGATTTGAAAAAGCTGAAAGCAGCCACCGACGAAAAATAATTTTTTTATACAGATTTTTGCTAAATTTTGCTTGGACAAGAGAAAAAAAGTGATGGATAAAAAAACACGAGCCTACCTGCATCGTGTTTTTTTATGTGGGATGAAAGAGGACTGAGGCAATCGATGGCAGCTGATTCTGTTTTTTCTTATCTGCTATTTTCAAAGTTTGTAACGTTTAAGGGAAAGCGAAAAGACGTAAACGGATTCATACAATATATAGTGAATAGATCGATTTTTATCTAAATAAAGCACAATATGTAGTATTTACTTTTTTAATAGATTGTGTAAAATAGCAGGTGTAGTGAAGAAGGAGCTGTTGTTTTTGAGAGTAACTGTATTTTGCGGTACCCGTTTAGAAAATGAGGAAAAGTTGGCAAAGACCGCTCGTGCCATCGGCAATGCCTTAGCAAAAAATCACATCGAGTTGATTTATTGCGCCCCTTTGGCTGGCTTGATGAGGGAGATCGTTAATGGGGTCTTTGAAAAAGAAGGCGCAGTGACGGGGATCTATCCATCAGGTTCCTTTGCAGAAGATTTGCCGCCAATTGTCACTGGATCAAGCACATACACTGAGTTCTATACGGAGACGAGGGAGGAGCAAACACAACAATTGCTGGAAATGAGCGATGCCTATCTTGTATTACCTGGTGGATTTGGTACACTAGAGGAGTTGTCATCAATATGCTCTTTTATGACTCTTGGGAAATTGCCAGTCAAGCCAATCGGTGTGTTGATGAACGAAGGCTTGAAGGATGGACTGAAGCCACTGCTAAAAATGTTTGAAGCTTCCAGCTTTGCTTGGGCTGAACTGCCGGAAACGCTCTTTTTCCTATCTGACGTTGAGTCGTTGATCCAACGATTGGCGGCGAAGGGGTCAGGAAAGGAGTGCTTGGCAGGATGAAGCATGTCTATTTAGCTGGACCGTTTTTTTCAAACGAACAAGTCGCACGACTCAAACAGGTAGAACGCAGTTTAGCTGAAAACCCACAGCCTTTGGCGGTCTATTCGCCGCGCCTGTATCAAGAAGGTTCATCTGAACCCAATACACCGGAATGGGCGAGAGAAATTTTTGAAAAAGACGTGCTGGAATTGACACGAGCCGACGTCGTCGTTGCCGTTTTGGATTACCATGAAGGAATCACTGATCCGGGAACAGCCTTTGAAATCGGCGCAGCACACGTACTAAATAAACCAGTGATCGCTTTTCAGGAAAAAGCCGCGGCGGTCAATCTGATGTTGACGGAGTCGGTACAAGCGTATTTGACTGATTTGACGGCACGAACAGCGTATGATTTTGAAAAGATGGCGCACCGAGCATTTGTCGGTGACTATATTTAATAAAGGATGGATGAATGTGTTATTAATCGCAGGTACGATCGGGGCAGGAAAAAGCAGTTTGACTGATTTTTTATCGAAGGAAATGGCGTCGAAGCCTTTTTATGAAAACGTGGAGGACAACGATGTTCTGCCATTGTTTTATTCCAATCCAGAACGATACGCCTTTTTATTGCAGATTTTTTTCTTAAACAAAAGTTTTTTAGGGATGCGGGAAGCTTTGTCGAATGATGACAATGTCATTGATCGCTCCATCTATGAGGACAGTTTGATGTTTCATCTAAATGCGGATCTAGGTCGAATCGCACCGATGGAGGTCGAACAATACGATAACCTGTTGAATACGATGCTGCGGGAATTGGAAGAATCGGCGCCGTTGAAACATCCAGATTTAATGGTTCATATCAAGGTTTCCTTGAATACGATGATCGAACGGATCAATAAACGTGGTCGTTCCTATGAACAAATTGCCAATGATCCGACATTGTACGACTATTACAAAGAATTGAATCAGCGATACGATGAATGGTATGAAAACTTTGACGTTTGTCCGAAAATGCAAATTGATGGGGATCAATTGGACTTTGTTGCCAATGAAGACAACCTCATGGTGATCCTCGAGATGATCCAAGAAAAATTGGCAGAAGTCCGTCAGACCCATGGCAAAGGCCACTATTGTACGGACAAAGCCATCGCAAAAGGTGATTTTTCTAAGAAAAACGCAGCATCTGTGACAAGCTGACCCAGCAGTTGAGGACGGCTTACGAAAAAAAGAAGTGTCTTATCGACAATGGGAGGGAGCAAGGCGATGAATGTTGAACGATTTATTGAGGCGAGGAAACAGGCGGGCTTCTCGCAGCAAGAACTTTCGGAAGGAATCTGTACGCAAGCCACTTTGAGTAAATTTGAAAACAACGGGCAGGCACCGTCCCTCAAAATTTTGATCAAATTGTGTAATCGGATCGGCTTGCCATTGGTCGACTTGTTTTCTTCCATGAATGTCGCAACGACCAAAATCAAAGAAGAATTGGCAAAAGCCGAATTCTACTTGATCACGAGCGAGTATGAACAGTTGGCTGCATTGTTAAGTCAAATCGAAGTGAAGTTGATCGATGAACCAGCATTAAAAGCGCAATATGATTATTTAAAAGGCTTTGAAATGATTTTTAATGAAGCTGCGATTACCGATGTCTTGTTTCAATTCGATCAGTTATTGATGAATGAAACGGCGGAGGAATTGTTTGATCTCTTAGCGTATACTGGGATCGGTTTGGTGTATGCCAGAGAAGAAGAATGGGCAAAGGCTGAATTTTATGTGACGAAGGTCTTTGAGAAAATTTATACCTATCCGATCAAAACGATCGAAGACACGTGGCGGGTGTTGAACATCGTCTTTCATTGCGGCGTCTTTTATGCCAAAGTCGATGATTTGGAAACTAGTGATACCTTGTTGAATTATGTGTTGGCGATTTGTTCCGACAATCATTTGACTTACTACTTGGCTCGCGCGGCAGCCCAACTGACCGAAAATGCCATTCGCGAACAACAGCCGAAAGAAACAATTTTGGAAATGTTACACGATGCACGAGCATATGCCAAAATCAATAAAAATGTAAAATTACTGGCGCATTTAAAAGCGGTCGAAGAAACGATCGAATAAAAATATATTTTCGACAAAAAAGTTTTGTTGCGCAAATGCTTGATAACTAGCAGTCCTTTCGACGAAGGGACTGCTTTTTTCGATTTTTCTTATATAAAAAAATATATAATCTTGTTGACAAAAAAATATATCGAGAGTATTCTTTAATTGTGAAAAAACCAACATAATTTGAGATGCATCGTTTTTAGGAGAAGGGATTCTATGAAGGCAGCAGTGAGAGAAGCCGCTCGCACGATTCAGCGGATGGGCACGTTCATTGAGTTAAAAGTCGCTCATACAAAACCAGAAAGTTTACTGGACGAGCTGGAGACCCAGCTGAAAGTATACGACCATCGCTTTAGTGCCAATAATCCGCAATCGGAATTGAATCAGCTGAATCAGTTGGCAGGACAAAAGGGGCTTGCGCTTGATCCAGAATTGTACCAGCTGATCGAAATCGGCAAACATCATAGCTGTGCTCCCCACAGTCAGTTGAATATTGCCATCGGTCCACTGGTCCAAGCATGGCGTATCGGGTTTGAAGATGCCCGCATCGTATCAGAGACGCAGGTCAAAAAATTGCTTGCGCTAACAGACCCGCAACAGATCCAATTGGCAGCAGGCAAGGTTTTTTTGAAAAAAGCTGGAATGAGGATCGACCTCGGAGCATTAGCAAAAGGCTACATCGCTGATAAGTTACGCACCCTTTGCCAAGCCCGTGGAGTAGCGTATGGATTGATCAACTTAGGCGGAAATATTGTCTGTTTCGGCGCTGCACCAAATCATTCGGACGGACATTGGCGGATCGGGATCCGAGACCCCAAGGGCGGTCGGGCCGACACCTTGGGCATTTTACCGATCAAGGACCAAACCGTCGTCACTTCGGGGATCTATGAGCGGGTCTTGACCACCGCTGAAGGAACGTATCATCATTTGATTGATCCTCAGAGTGGCTTTCCTATCGAATGTGGGTATTTGAGCATCACGATCGTTGCAGCGACATCGTTACTGGGGGAAATCTGGACTTCGCGCTTGTTTGGCAAGCCCATTCCAGTTGTTTTGCAAGAGATTCAGCAGCAGCCAGAAATCGAAGGAATCATCGTAACCAAAGAAAATGAAGTCATTGCCTCTAAAGGCATTCAGGCAAGACTTTTAAGATAGCCCAACCAGAAAGGAAGAGACAGGATGAAATTTATCGGATTCGTGGGAACCAATACCACTCGTTCCACCAATCGTACGTTGTTGCAGTTTATGAAAAAAATGTTTGCCAATGAGGCAGAGATCGAACTAGTCGAGATCAAAGATCTTCCAATGTTCAACAAACCAGAATCAAAGGAGTTGCCCGTACAAGTAACCCAGCTTGCCGAAAAAATCGCAGCAGCAGACGGTGTGATTATCAGTACACCAGAATACGATCATGCCGTACCCGCAGCGTTGATCAATGCCCTGAACTGGTTGTCCTATGGAATTTTCCCTTTTGTTGACAAGCCAGTGATGATCACTGGTGCTTCTTATGGGACGTTAGGTTCTTCTCGTGCCCAAGCCCATCTAAGACAGATTCTGGACTCTCCAGAGTTAAAAGCACGGATCATGCCTAGCTCTGAATTTCTATTAGGTCATTCGCTGCAAGCGTTTGACGAGCAAGGCAACTTGATCGATGAAGAGCAGACCGAAAAACTGCAAGGACTGTTCAACGATTTTCTATTATTTGTAAAAATTACCAGCCAGTTGCAGCACGCCCATGCCGCTAATCAAAAAGAAGCTGCTGAATTTTCATGGGAAACCATCTAATCGCAAAAGATAGGAGCGTAAAGACAATGAAATTGATCGGAATCGTCGGATCAGCCGCTGAAGTCTCCACCAATCGTCAGCTGCTGAACTTTATCAAAAAGCAATACAAAAAGGAATTCACGATAGAACTTGTAGAGATCAAAGACTTTCCTCTCTTTAATCAAGAGGAAGATCAAACCCAAAGCCCAGCCATCCAGCGTTTGAATCGGCAATTGCTGATGGCAGACGGTGTGATCATTGCTACACCAGAGCACAACCATACCGTGACGGCAGGACTGAAAAGCTTGCTAGAATGGCTTTCATTCAAGATCCATCCTCTGGAAAACAAACCAGTGATGATCGTGGGTGCCTCTTACTACGATCAAGGAACTTCAAGGGCCCAGCTGCATCTGCGCCAGATTTTGGACGCACCGGGAGTCAATGCTTTAGTGATGCCAGGGAATGAGTTTTTGTTGGGCAAAGCCAAAGAAGCTTTCGATGAAGCGGGTGATTTGATCGATGCCCGAACGGTTGCTTTTTTAGATGCGACGATCAACAGCTTCTTGCAATTTATCAAAGTCGTTTCTGCCTTAGCGGGTCCCAAACAATTGCCGCCCGAAGACCTCTACGCCACAGGGAAAATCGCAACCACCGTGGAAGGGGTGGATATGTATGATGATCAATGGCTGGAAAAAGCCGCTGAAGCAGTCGGTGCTGTTTCTGGCAATACCTACGTCAAACTAAATCGCGGCTTGCTGACAGTCGATCAGATCAATTACTTCTTAGATTCGATGCCGATGGAATTGACATTTGCCGATAGCAACAACCAATTCTTGTATTACAATCTGCGCGAAGAAGCCCAAAATATGCTAGCAGCACGTGTGCCAGGACAAGTCGGCAATCCATTAGCAAAATGCCATCCTGAAAAATCCTTCAAAAATGTTGAGTGGGTGATCCAACAGCTGCGCAGTGGGGCAACCGACGCGGTTCGGGTCCATGTGCCGAAACAGGTGCCAGAAAAATACATCGTCCACAATTATCAAGCGATGCACGATGAAAACGGCGAATATGCGGGGATCAACGAATACATCCTTGATTTCAAGCCAATCATCGAATGGTATTTGCAACAAACCGGTCAAAAACTTGTCGGCAATGAAGACGCCATTTCCAGTGCTTCTGTGCACCAAGAACCGACCGATGCGGTCACTAGTGCCAGTACTCATGACGCACCTGCAGCAGATGCGGTCACCAGCGCTTCAGTGAAATAAGGGTTGTCTAAAGGGAGAGAAGGAATCGCTAGAAGCATTCGCTTGCAATCAGTTGCCAAGCGAATGCTTCTCTTTTTGCTGCTTTTTCATGAATAAACGGTTTTCTATGAGCGATTGAGTTGATCAAGGACATCATTGCGAGGATTTCACAAAATTTCTGAAAAAAATTTGCATATTCATCTTTTGCTTCGTATACTAGTTTAGGACGTTGCTTATAAAACGGCTGTATCATCGTACATATTTTTTGATAGGAGGAATTGCATGAAAGACAAACGAAAAGTCTTGCGTCCGTTAGGATCAGGGTTTGCGATGGCGGTTCCTTTGTTTATAGGGATCCTCGTTCAGGACCCTTTGATAAGTTCTGTGGGGGCGATGGGGGCTTTTTCCTACTTGGCTTTTCAACATCGGTCCCTTTTTTATAATCTGCGCGCCATTTTGACCCACGGCGCTGCGCTGCTGCTGGCATTTATTTTAGGCGCTGGGACAGCACTGATTCCTTGGAGCGCGCCTTTTATCATCGGTGCGTTATCGTTTTCTGCGTTTTTGTTGTCAAAAGTGATGCGGATCCCCAAGCCCGATTATTTCTTCGTGTTGATGCTTTATGCCACCGGCTTTAATTTTCACGCAGCGCACCTTGGAGAGATCTTGCACCACAGTTCCTATTTGCTTTATGGTATCGCAGGCTCGCTGCTTGCTGGACTGGTGATTTCGTTGGCTGAACAGCTGCCGTTGAAAGAAGAAAAAACGGCCTTTCAACAACTGAGCTTGCACGAGAAATATTCGCTAGCATTATCTCAGCAACCAGAAATGGTCATCAAGGCGCTGCACTTTTCTTTGATATTGTTTATTGCGACCTACATTGCCTACCTGCTGCGAGACAGCAACGGCTATTGGATCTTGATTTCTGCTGCTGCCGTCTTGGCAGGAGAACATATGGAAAAAATCAAAAATCGCACGATTGGTAGGGTACTGGGAGGAATCGTGGGGCTGCTGCTAGGTTTCTTATTGATGTCCTTGCATATGCCCCTTGAAGCGATCGCAGTGGTATTGATCATTCTAAACATATTGACGGAGTTTTTTATGCCAGTCAATTATACCGTTGCTAATTTTTTCACCAATCCGCAAGTCCTGCTGTTAATGACCATCGGTACTAGTTTTACGCCGCTGAAATTGATCCCATTGCGTTTTTCAGGGGCATTGATCGGTAGCGTGCTGGCAATGCTGTTGATCTTTCTAATGGATTGGGCAGTAAAGCAAATGGAGCAAGCACTGGAAAACAAACCAGAAGACACGACGGATCAAACACAATAGAATGCACCATCATCGATAAGCAAGAGCAGCAGCTCTTGCTTTTTTTGCCTTTGATCCTCTATCTAAACGTTATCTCCATCGGATAGGAAAAATAAGGGAAATATGAAATAATCGAGCAAAGATTCCTATTTTGAAATAGAAGCGTTTACATTTTTGCAAACTAAAGTGGCAGAAACATCTACTTTTTTTGTTGTAAGCGAAATCATATACTCAAATCAGAGAAGGAGAGAAAGTTGTGAAAAAACGAATCGTAGATGTTTTGCATCGCCTGTTGGTGACTGATTATCCACTATCCATCGAGCAACTGGCAGAAGAGACCGCAGCGAGTGGGCGGACGATCCGCAATGATTTGAATGAGATCAACACGTTTCTTGCTGACTTACACATCGGACCGATCCAAACCCTTCGAGGAAAGGGCATCCTTTTGAAAATGCCCTCAAAGCAGCAAGCCATCGTTTGGCAGGCATTACAGGCACAACAGTCGGAATATATGACCCGTGAAGAGCGGAGTTTTGATCTGCTACTGCATCTGACATTTTCAAAAGAGATCCTGGTGTTGAATAAAAAAGAAGAAGCGTACCAGATATCGAAAAGCAGCATGGATGAAGACATGCGCCGTTTGCGGGCGGACATCAATAAATATGGCATTGAGATCATTAGTCTAGGAAAAAAAGGACTGCGGTTGAATGGATCGGAACGAGCGATTCGGACGATGATTTTTGACATCATCAATCAGCGGATCGGTAGGCTGCCACTTGATAAACAGACCCCAGATTTAGTCTTTACAAAATTGCTTTATCGCTATTTGCCGCAAAAAGAAATCAAGCAGATCCAACAAGTGATGCAAGCAGTGTTGCCGCCAAATCAAAATGAGTTGTACAGCAGCCAAATCTTATTATTTACCGCCATTTGGCTGATGCGCATCAGAATGAAGGAATTTATCACTCGCATGAACTGGTCTACTTCCAGCAATCCGCTCCAAGGGTCAGCCTATATCCAGGCGATCGCTGAAACCTTTTCGATCGAGCCACCAGAAATCGAAGTCAACTATCTTTCTTTCATCATCGAATCACTGAATTTTAAAGATTTGTCCAATTCCATCGAATGGGCGCATGCGCAACTCTTGTCGCTGCAGCTGATCCAATTTGTGGAATGCCAAACCAAGATCCCTTTTAGTAAAAAGGAAGAAGAGTTGTTAGAGGGATTGTATAAACATATGGCCGCGCTGATCGTTCGAGCCAAGAGCGGCATTCAAGTACCCAATCCGATCAAAGAGACCGTTCGCAAAAATTATGGACAAATCTACCAAGCCGTCAAGGGATTCGCCCCCACGATCGAAGAGATCGTCGGTCAACCACTATCAGAAGATGAACTGACATTTCTCGTGATTCATTTTTCTACAGCCCTAAGTTCATTGAACCACGAGATTATTACGATCTATAAGGCGGTCGTCGTCTGTAACCATGGAATGGCAACCGGCAATCTGCTGGCAGCCAGCCTCAAGGAGAAGTTTCCAGAAGTAGAAGTTGCGGCAGTCTTGAATTCACAAGAAGTCAATTTGATCACGAAATTCGATGTGGATCTGGTTTTTTCAACCTATGAGATCGATTATCGAGAAAAGCCGGTATTACTGATCCCACCGATCATCAATGAAGAAAATCACCAAGTGATCCGCCGTTTCTTAAAAAACAATGAACAATTCAAGCGGATCGCCTTTGACCAAAAAAATGCCACGCTGTTCTTCAATCAATTGCTTACAGTCATTGAAGAAAGCGGTGGGACGGTCGATGCTGCCGCCTATCGCAAATTGACACACTTGTTTGAACAAAATCAATTAGCCATTAATGCAAGGGAGATTCAGCCAATGTTAAAAGATGTTTTATCCGCTAGTCATATTCAATTAAATGTTCCTGTTCAAAATTGGGAAGAAGCCATTGAACGCTCGGCGCAGCCGCTAGTAAAAGAACAGATCATCGAAAAACGCTATATCGAGGCAATGGTTGCTGCGGTGGAGGAATACGGTCCTTATATCGTCATTGGCAAACATTTGGCGCTTGCGCATGCCCGACCAGAAGATGGCGCCCAGCAGTTGGGTGTGAGTGTCCTCACCTTGGCGCCGCCAGTCGCATTTGGGAACCCAGAAATGGACCCTGTCAAAATCATTTTTTGCTTGGCTGCGGTGGACTCCTACTCTCATCTTGCCATCATGAAGGAATTGATCGAACTGATCAATGATGAAGAAAAAGTCACGCAGTTGCTGGCTTGTTCCACGATTGAAGCTTTTCAATCATTGCTATTTTCATAAAAAACAAGAAAAGGGGAAAAAATCATGAACAAATTATCGATCTTATTCGTATGCGGTGCAGGTCTTGGCAGCAGCTTTGCGGCTCAGATGTCAACAGAAGATGTCTTAACGAAATTAGGAGTGGAGGCGAAATTGGATCATGTCGATATCTCATCAGCAGTATCAATGAAACCAGACATCATCATTACGGCAGAGAATTTTCGGACGCAATTTGAAAAGTTTGCTTTGGACCCGACAACCGCAATCATTTATTTACGCAACATCGTTTCAAAACCAGAAATCGAAGAAAAAATCATCCCAGTATTAACGGAAAAAGGCGCACTGTAAGGAAGAGGCATGACGAAGGGAGTTTGAAAAAATGGGCATCATCAATTTTATCATTGATAATATTTTAACGCAGGCATCGATCACGATCGCTTTGATCGCGATGTTAGGGCTGTTGCTTCAGAAAAAGTCAGCAGGTCAAGTCATTTCAGGAAGTTTGAAGACGCTATTGGGCTTCCAGGTTTTAAGCGCTGGTTCTAGCATCATCGTCGGTAGTTTGACCTATTTCGGCGAGATTTTCACAGAAGGATTCGACATGCAAGGCATAATCCCTTCCATCGAAGCCATCAACGGGCAAGCGATGAATGAGTTGGGCTTGGGTCGGGACATAGCGCTGACATTTTTAGCCATCTTTGTTTTTAATATTTTATTGGCACGCTTTACAAAATGGAAATATATTTTCTTGACGGGTCAAGCCATTTTATGGATGGCGACCATGACGACGGTCTTTGGCTATTTCGCTGGTTTACGGGGCGTTGTCTTGATTCTTGTCGGTGGGTTGATTGGGGCGATCTTTGCCGTAGCGATGCCAGCGATGGCTCAGCCCATCATCCGCAAAGTCACTGGTTCAGACGACATTGCTCTCGGACATTTTTGTACGATCGGCTACCTCTTTGAAGCAGGCGTTGCCTATCTGTTTGGAGAAAGAGGCGAGAAGAAAAAATCGATCGAAGACATCAAACTGCCACGTTCTTTTGAATTTTTACAAGACACCTATCTTTCTGTCATGGTCGTGATGGTTCCACTGTATATCGTGACGGTCTTGTTTGCTGGAGAAACCTTTGCTTCTACGCTCTCTGGTGATCAAAACTATATCATGTATGCCTTCTTGCAAGCCATCCAATTCGTGGTTGGGGTCTATGTTTTGCTAGCCGGTGTGCGGTTGCTCTTAGGCGAGATTGTCCCAGCGTTTCGTGGGATCGCCATGAAATTGGTGCCCGATGCAAAACCCGCACTCGATTGCCCGGTGTTCTTCCCATATAGCCCAAACGCAGTTATTTTAGGCTTTATTACTACAACGATTGGGACAGTCATCGCCATGTTCGTTTTACCAGTCTTTGGCTTGGCGATGATCTTGCCGGGGATGCTGACGAACTTCTTTGCCGGCGGTACCGCTGGGATCTTCGGCAATGCGGTCGGTGGACGTCGAGGGGCGATCATCGGAGGGATCTTCCACGGTTTCTTCATTACGTTACTACCAGCACTACTTGTGACGATCTTCAATCAAATGGGCTTTGTTAACGCTACGGCAACTGATGTGGATACCGTCACGGCAGCCCTGCTATATGCTTGGATCATCAGTCCATTGTTGAAAAACTTTTAATCGCTAGGAGGAAGACGCATGTTCTCTTTTTTCAAAAAAGAAAAAAAGCCCACAGAAACACCAGCGGTTCCTTTGACCGCTGAAGAAAGCCAAGAGGCAGAAGCGCTTATTGCAACACTAGAAAGTCAGTTGCAAGCAGAAACCGACATCGACGAACAGGCAAAATTGTATGAAGCGTTAGGCTTAGCCCAGGCAAAACTTTCTCGCACAGAAGAAGCGATCGACGCATTGGAAAAAAGTTTGCAGGCGAAGAAATCGATCGGGGACGGCTACAAAAAACTGATGTCCCTTTACAATGCTCAGCGTGCCGCCGCCGCACGAAATGGCGACGATGCAAAGATCGACTATTACATGGATAAAATGGAAGAAATGCGGCAAATCGCCAAACAACTTACGATCAGCGGCAATTAAACTAGACGAGGTGGAATCAAGGATGTATACAACATTAAAAGAAGTAACGAAAACAGCAGAAGCATTGAATTTTACAGTGGGGGCTTTTAATACCCATAATTTAGAAATGCTGCCAAGCATGCTGCGGGCAGCCAAAGAGATGGGGGCACCTATCATCATTCAAACAAGTATCGATACGGCGAAATACATCGGCTATGATGTCTTGGTCAATGTCGTCAAAACGATTGCCGATCACGAGCTGGTGGACGCTGTCTTGCATTTGGACCATGCCAGAGATTTCGATGAGATCAAAGCGGCGATTGATAGCGGCTATAGCTCGGTGATGTATGATGGTTCGCATTTGCCCTTCAAAGAGAATATTTTGAAAACGCGCGCAGTCGTAGAATACGCCCATGCCCATGGGGTGTCCGTCGAAGGAGAACTAGGAACGATCGGCGGCACAGAAGAAGGCATTCATGTGGAAGAAGACGATAAAGTCTTCACACGCCCAGAAGATGCAGTAGAATTTGTCGCTGCTACTGGCGTCGATGCGCTAGCCATCGCTATCGGAACCAATCACGGCCAATTCCGCTCCAAAACCGAAGTGAATGTTGCGTTATTGAAGAAGATCCATGCAGTCGTCGACGTGCCGCTAGTCATTCATGGAGGAACTGGCGTCAAAGAAGAAGATTATCCTGAATTGATCAATAACGGCATTCGCAAGTTTAATGTAGGTACTGAATTGTTGGTCAATTGGACGAAGATTGCGAAAGAAAATTTTGGGGCAACGGAAGTCAACAAATCATTGCGCCACAACGTGATCCCATCCAATGAAGCCATCAAAGAAATCGTCAAGCACAAGATCGGCCTTTTCATGAATACGAAAGCGCCGACTGCGATCGGCAAATAGATGGTACGCAAAAAGATGCTTGTTTTATTGGCAGGCAGCCCTGGGACTGGAAAAAGTTATTTACTGAATCTGCTGAAGGCACGTTTTCCCGATCTTTTCGCTCTTACGCCAGATGAAATCAAAGAGTGCTATGCCGAATCCCTTGGCTTTGATTCATTGGCAGAAAAAGCCCAGATCGAAAAGCAGTATGTTTGGCCTTTTTACTATCAGTCATTGGGCTTGTATATGTCTCTAGGAAAACGCTTGGTGGTCTCGGAATACCCCTTTAGTGAAAAGCAGAAGCCCTTGCTGACTTTTCTCGCTCAAAGTTATGGCTACGACTGCTTGACCATACGTTTGACTGCCTCGTTTGAAACCTTATGGGAAAGACGTTTCATACGTGATCGAGCGGATGACCGTCATTTGAGTTTTATCATGGAACGATACCATTACGGGGATGTGCTGGAAGATAGACAAGCTGCAACCAACCATATAACCAAAGAAGCGTTTCGGCAAATCATCACCGATCGCCGTTACGATGACTTTCAGTTAGGGGAGCTTATCGAAGTCAATGTGGAAGATTACAAGCAAGTGGATTATCGTCCGTTGATCGAGAGAATCGCAATTGAGCTAAGTAAATAAGCAAAGCAGTGGGCGTTATACCTGTTCTAGGTACATGCCAACTGCTTTTTTTTATGAGCTATTTCTCATGACTCAGCTTTTGGGGAAGTTTAGCTGTCACAGCAAGACGGATTGTTTCTTATGTCTCAGAAGACTTTCTTTTGCAAAACCGCCGATTTCCTCTAGAATAAGAAGCATAACAGAGAAATGGAAAAGGCGGGGAATGGATGAAAGATTATTTTGCGCAATACAAACGCCTGTTATCGATCGCTGAAGCAGGTTTGTACTATGGCAAAGATGTGTACGATAAGGAACGATACCAAGAAATCAAAGAGTTGGCATTGCATTTGATGAGTACCGTCGTGGATCAAGACGCAGCTGCGTTGACCCTTTTAACAGAAAAAAATGAGGGGTATCCTACACCTAAAGTCGACGTACGAGCATTGATCCAAAAAGACGAAAAAATCTTGCTAGTGGAAGACAGCCTGACGAAAGAATGGTCACTGCCGGGTGGCTATGCAGAGATTGGCTTGACGCCTCGGGAAAACATCAAAAAAGAAGTGCTGGAAGAAACCGGTTTGCTAGTAGAGGTGAAGGAGCTGCGAGCAATTTTTGATACGAATCTAAGACAAGACATTCCGCAAGTGTTTCAATACTATAAGTTGGTCTTTGAATGTGAGGTTCTGGCAGGGGACTTTATCAAAAACAGTGAAACCTCCAACAGCGATTACTTTGCGTTGAACGAGTTGCCAAAGCTTTCCATCAAGCGCACCACCAAGGAACAGCTGGAGCAATTGGTGAATGAGAAGTCGTTACACGTTGATTAGAAACAACTAAGGGTAAGATGTTGGAAAAAGCGTTTTATTGGTTTTTTTAACCGGATAATATTTACTTGCAGATAAAGTTGGTTTATGATTGATTTCGTCGTTTTCATTATAAAAAAATCAAGCAATGGCGACACCTTTGCTTGATTGCTGGAGGAGTAAAAATGAAGAATCAAATCAATTCCTTTTTTGGGCTGGATGTCTTACAAACAACGGTTAAACGAGAAATCTTAGCTGGTTTTACCACCTTTATCTCAATGGCCTATATTCTATTCGTCAATCCAACGGTCCTTGGGGCATCTGGGATGGACGAAGGTGCCGTCTTTACAGCAACGGCGCTAGCCAGTGCATTGGGCTGTATCTTGATGGGGGTTTTAGCAAAATACCCGATCGCTACGGCACCCGCATTAGGGATCAACGCCTTCTTTTCTTATTCAGTTTGTATTGGAATGGGGGTTCCATGGCAAACAGCATTAGCGGGTGTGTTTGTGGCATCACTGATTTTCATCGTGATCACGATCTTCAAATTAAGGGAGCTGATCATTGATGCGATCCCTGCTGATTTAAAATACGCCATCTCTGGCGGGATCGGTCTGTTCATCGCCTTTTTGGGACTGAGCGAAGGCGGGATCATCGTTTCCGACGATTCGACCCTTGTGGCACTAGGCTCATTGAGTGTCGGTACGACGTGGCTGACGATTTTTGGTCTAGTGATCACTGCCGTCTTGATGGTTCGCAGAGTTCCTGGTGGAATTTTTATCGGGATGGCCGCAACAACTGTTTTAGGTCTTTTGACTGGCTTGATCCAAGCACCATCCAGTATCGTTTCTGCTGCACCAAGTATTTCTTCCACATTCTTAGTGGCGCTAAACCATGTAGGAGACATCAACTCCCTGCAAATGTGGGTCGTAGTACTGACTTTCTTACTCGTCACTTTCTTTGATACCGCAGGCACCTTGGTGGGGCTTGCCAACCAAGCAGGCTTCATGAAAGACAACAAAATGCCGCGGGTCGGCAAAGCACTTGCTTCTGACTCCACCGCCATGCTCGCCGGTTCTTTATTAGGGACCTCACCAGTAGGGGCGTATGTGGAATCTTCCGCTGGGATCGCCGTGGGCGGTCGTTCTGGCTTGACTGCTGTGACGACTGGAATTTTCTTCTTGTTCGGCTTGTTCTTTTCACCATTGCTATCCGTTGTCACTTCTCAAGTGACGGCACCAGCACTGATCGTCGTAGGTGTATTGATGGCGCAATCGCTGCGAGAGATCAAATGGCACGAAATGGAAATCGCAATCCCAGCCTTCTTGATTCTATTAGGCATGCCGTTGACCTACAGCATCTCCGATGGGATCGCGTTGGGCTTCATCTTTTACCCAATCACCATGTTAGCAGCCAAACGCGGCAAAGAAGTCTCACCGATCATGTACGGCTTGTTCTTTGTCTTTCTTGGGTTTATGTGGATTTTGAATGTGTGAGGGACAATTTAAGAGTAGGAATTGTATTCCTATATGAAATGAAAAAACAGTCAAGCTTGAGGCTTGGCTGTTTTTTTATTTGGAATAACTGGAAAATAGATGTGAACATTGATTTTTAAAATGTCTATATGATAGTACGTATGATTGAGGATTTTCTATTCAATCAGAAATAGTCAGAGTTGTGTTCTAACTACTATTGAGAAGAACGCTACCTCTCAATAAAAAAGTGATTTGATTTTCAACTTATAATTTTTCACCATATTTAGCTTTAAGGTGAAATATAAAATATCCTGAGAGATGTTGTTTCAGTTTTCCATTCTTATTTTTTACAATTTCTTCAACTGATCTATTTCATTATAATATCTTGTTAAAATTGTGGTAGCTGTTTAATATACTGTTTGGCTTCACTTTAATTATTTTTAAATTATCATTAAATAGAAATAGTTTATAGGAAATGGATATTTTTAGCTTATTTTTTCAAATATCATAGATCAAATAAGGTATGATTAAATGAATATACAATGTTAAGATAGGTATAGTGATTTTGATTTGAATTGGAGGTGTGTAGATGAAAAACTTACAACTGAAGTTTATTGCTGACCCGACAACTGTTCGTTGGTTTCGGATACTAAACCTTTTTGAACGCACTCAAATAGCGACCAAAGGCCAATTAGCTAAACTAAATGAAGTTTCTGAACGGACGATTTTAACTGATATAAACAAGTTAAAAGAATATTTTTCTGATAGTGCTAAAATTGTTTCAACCAATAATGGCTATCTTTTCGAAAAAAAGAATTCCCTACGATTTATTGAACAAAAAGAAAAGCTATTGCAAAATGAAATTCTGTTTGAATTGTTAGGGAATATTTTCTATGGTGAACTAGAGGATGTAGCGGAATTGATTGACCGTTTTCACCTTTCTGAAACGTCTTTTCGACGCTATTTGAGACGAATTGAGCCGGTTCTTAAAGAATACGGCTTAAAACTATCACTTACTCCAATTGATTTAAAAGGTGATGAAGCAAACATCCGAAAATTTTTCAAAGACTTTTATTATGAAGGAGAAATGACCCCTCACACGTTGGTTCCTCCTAAAGAGATTCATGGATTAATCTATCAGACTTTTTTATCGAAGTTAACTGAAGCATCAGTTGGAACAGGTACTTCGCCGATTGAATTTTATTACAGTCTATATATTGCTATTGAGCGAGTACGACAAGGAAAAACAATCAAAGTACCATCAAAGCTTTATAAAAATGTAATGAATAGCAAGGACTCCAATAATCTACTTTTGATCCAGCAAAGAATTCAAAAGAACTATCAAGTTGAATTAGGAGTAAACGAGCTTTGTTGGTTATATTTAGCTACTATTGCCAAGCGTCCTTTTGATCGAGTCGATCAAGATAAACTATTTTGTGAACTGTTACAATTAAATGATTCTTTAACTGATCTAACGGAAAATTATCTAAAAAACTACTTTCCAGAATTACACACAACCGAACTATTTTGGGTTTTCGACGCTTTTTTCCTTTCGAGATATATCAATCACTTGATTTCTCCGGTCCAAAATAAAATAATGTCTGAGATTATAGAAAAAACCAAGTTTGAATGTAAAGAATCATACATGAAAAATCGCCATTTTCTGCGCTCCTTTCTATTTAAATTAGATCTAACAGAAGACTTTTTGGAAGATATGGCGACTAGCTTAACATTGCTATCAGAAAGACTGCGGGAACAATGGTTATACAAAAGGAAGAAAATTGTTTTTTTATTAGAGGGCGATCTATATGTTTGTCAAATGATAAAATCTCGAGTTTTTCAATATTTTGGTGATCGGCATCAAATCTTTTTCATTACGATTCCTGCTTTGACGGAAGATTTTTTGAATCAAGAAGATATTGATCTAGTTGTCACGAATTATAGTGAATATCTATCAGAGTATAATCTAAGTACCAACTGGTTACTATTAAAAACAGTACCTGATAAACAGGACTGGGAACTATTATTCAGAACAGTCGAACCTCAAATGTTCGAACTTATAAAATAATTAAATAATAAACATATTTTTAGTCTATTCGAAAGCAGGGAAAGCCTTTTGAATAGGCTTTTTTATGCTGTATTTCCCCCCAGGGTGAAAAATACGATTTTTGTATTCAAAAGCAACCTTATATACTCTTCTTTAGAACTTAGTTTCCTTTTATGACTATGCGGATTCGAAGGTGACTGCCTGAATAATAAATGATCATGATTTGAGAAATTGAAGCGAAAAGAATAGGAGTGTTAGGAAAGTGATACGCAAGTTAGGGTATATTATGTTGGTCATTACAATGGCATTAGGACATCCCATCACTGTATTAGCAAATACAGTTGTAGATGTTTCCCAAAATGACAGGGTTAAAAATAATCAGGAAATGACGGATCTTTCTATTGGTGAAGCTTTTACAGCTGAAGAAACGGAGGGAATTACGGAGCAGTTTGAAGAGAGTCGATTGACAGATGCGGAACAATCGACGCTATCTACTGAAGACAGTTTAGATACTACTGAATCTGTGGACCCTAGCGAAACAGAAAGCAATATAGAGGCAGAAACATCTGAAAGCTCTTCTAAGGATGAATCCAGTGAAGCTAGTTTAGATAGTAAGGCGGAAGTCAATCAAGAGGAATCAGAAGAAGTGGCTGAAGGTCTATGGGGAACCGTTCCTTGGACATGGGATGAGGAAACTCGAACAGTTGTGCTAGAAGAAGGAACAGCTGGCACGCCAGCCACATCCCCTTGGCGAATAACTTATAGAAATGTTACTCGAATTGTTGTAAATGGTACGGTCATTTTTCCAGCCAATTCAGCCTATATGTTTTCTGGTCATACCCTTGATACACGATTAACAAGTCTGGAGACTATCGAGAATGCAGAGAAAATCGATGTCTCGAATGTAACAAACTTTGGTTACATGTTTCATAGCGCTAGCGCATTACGTTCAGTGAACGTTTCAAATTGGGATACCTCTAATGGAACAATCATGAACTATATGTTTAATGGAAACAGCAGCTTAACTGAATTGGACGTTTCAAATTGGGATACCTCCAATGTCACTGGTATGTTCTTTATGTTTCAAAATGTGAATCAGTTAACCGAGCTGGATGTCTCCAATTGGGAAACAGGCAATGTTACGAATATAAATAATATGTTTAATGGTGTTAGAAGAGTGACCAAGTTGGATGTCTCAAACTGGGATACCTCTAAAGTCGAAGGAATGCAGGGGGTCTTTCAAAATACTGCTAGTTTAACAGAAATCGATGTCTCGAATTGGGATACCTCTAAAGTAAAACGAACAGACTATATGTTCTATAATAATTTGACCGGTGATTGGGTCAGTAAATTGACTACGATTGATGTTTCAAATTGGGATACTTCAAATATAGAAAACATGATGAGTATGTTTGGGGGAGCAAGAAACTTACTTCATTTAGATGTGTCAAATTGGGATACCTCAAGCGTTACCAGTATGTTTAACTTATTTGAAGTAACACCGAAAATAGAAGAATTGGATTTATCAAATTGGGACACCACAAATGTTGGTTCTTCTAGTTCTGCATTTGCTGTTGCTAGTGGGATGTTTAGAGGAATGAATGGACTCAAAAGATTACATTTAGGAGATAAGACGACCTTTTTACATCTAGCAGAAAATCTCCGTCCTACTTTGCCAGAGAATGTGATGCCTGCTGAACTGTATACAGGTAATTGGATCTTTGAAAAAGACCTTGAGGGGAATCTTTCCACCGAACATTTAACCCTGACACCAACTAACTTTTTTCATGAATATGACGGAAGCAAGACTGGTACTTATGTGTGGGAAAAAAAGGAAGCACAACCAGTTACAGTTCGATATGAGGATGTCGATGGGAATCCACTGTCGACTGAGACAATTTTAAACGGTACGATAGGACTTCCTTATGAAACTGAAGCAAAGGAAATACCAGGGTGGTTCTTGACAGAAACACCGAGTAACGCTTTTGGAATATTTACCGCAGAACCTCAAGAAGTGATCTACGTTTATGCTCGATCGGATGCAGCACCTGTAACAGTCAAATATGAAGATGCCGAAGGAAATCAATTATCGGAACCGACGATCTTAAGCGGGAAAGTTGGTCTGCCATATGAAAGCGAACCAAAAGAAATACCAGGCTGGTTCTTGACAGAAACACCGAGTAACGCTTTTGGAATATTTACCGCAGAACCTCAAGAAGTGATCTACGTTTATGCTCGATCGGATGCAGCACCTGTA
>NZ_JBIVBP010000001.1:160166-160776 GCF_044746145.1 Enterococcus sp. NPDC086594 | reverse complement strand
CCTGTAACAGTCAAATATGAAGATGCTGAAGGAAATCAATTATCGGAACCGACGATCTTAAGCGGGAAAGTTGGTCTGCCATATGAAAGCGAACCAAAAGAAATACCAGGCTGGTATGTGCCTGAGACACCCAGCAATGCTCATGGGATTTTCGGAAAAGAAGCGCAGGAAGTAATTTATGTCTATGCTCGATCGGATGCGGCACCAGTGACGGTCAAGTATGAAGATACCGAAGGAAATCAACTGTCGGAACCAACGATTTTAAGCGGGAAAGTCGGTCTGCCCTACGAAAGCGAACCAAAAGAAATACCAGGCTGGTATGTGCCTGAGACACCAAGCAATGCTCATGGAATTTTCGGAAAAGAAGCGCAAGAAGTGGTCTATGTCTATGACCGTTCGGATGCAGCACCAGTGACGGTCAAGTATGAAGATACCGAAGGAAATCAACTGTCAGAACCGACGATCTTAAGCGGGAAAGTCGGTCTGCCCTACGAAAGCGAACCAAAAGAAATTCCAGGCTGGTATGTGCCTGAGACACCAAGCAATGCTCATGGAATTTTCGGAAAAGAAGCGCAAGAAGTGGTCTATGTCTATGACCGTTCGGATGCAG
>NZ_JBIVBP010000001.1:159426-160069 GCF_044746145.1 Enterococcus sp. NPDC086594 | reverse complement strand
CAGCACCAGTGACGGTCAAGTATGAAGATACCGAAGGAAATCAACTGTCGACACCGACGATCTTAAGCGGGAAAGTTGGTCTGCCATACGAGAGTGAACCAAAAGAAATTCCAGGCTGGTATGTGCCAGAAACTCCGAGTAATGCTCGTGGGATTTTTGGCGAAGAAGCGCAGGAAGTGGTCTATGTCTATGACCGCTCTGATGCGGCACCAGTGACGGTCAAGTATGAAGATACCGAAGGAAATCAATTGTCAGAACCTACGATTCTAAGCGGGAAAGTTGGTCTGCCATATGAAAGCGAACCAAAAGAAATACCTGGTTGGTATGTGCCAGAAATGCCAAGTAATGCTCATGGAATTTTTGGTGAAGACCCACAGGAAGTGCTCTATGTTTACGATCGATCGGATGCAGCACCTGTAACCGTCAAGTATGAGGATGCCGAAGGAAATCAACTTTCGGAACCAACGATTCTAAGCGGGAAAGTTGGTCTGCCCTACGAGAGCGAGCCCAAAGAAATTCCAGGTTGGTATGTGCCAGAAACTCCGAGTAATGCTCATGGAATTTTTGGTGAAGACCCACAGGAAGTGCTCTATGTTTACGATCGATCGGATGCAGCACCTGTAACCGTCAAGTATGAGGATGC
>NZ_JBIVBP010000001.1:0-159331 GCF_044746145.1 Enterococcus sp. NPDC086594 | reverse complement strand
CAACGATTCTAAGCGGGAAAGTTGGTCTGCCCTACGAGAGCGAGCCCAAAGAAATTCCAGGTTGGTATGTGCCAGAAACTCCGAGTAATGCTCATGGGATTTTTGGCGAAGACCCACAGGAAGTGATCTACGTTTATGATCGATCGGATGCGGAACCAGTGACGGTCAAGTATGAAGATACCGAAGGAGATCAACTGTCAGAACCAACGATCTTAAGCGGGAAAGTTGGTCTGCCATATGAAAGCGAACCAAAAGAAATTCCAGGTTGGTATGTGCCAGAGGCACCAAGCAATGCCCATGGGATTTTTGGCGAAGCCCCACAGGAAGTGATCTACGTTTATGATCGATCGGATGCGGAACCAGTGACGGTCAAGTATGAGGATACTGAAGGAAATCAACTATCTGAATCAACGATTTTAAGTGGAAAAGTTGGTCTGCCCTACGAGAGCGAACCTAAAGAAATTCCAGGCTGGTATGTGCCTGAGACACCAAGCAATGCTCATGGGATTTTTGGTGAAGCCCCACAGGAAGTGATCTACGTTTATGATCGCTCTGATGCGGCACCAGTGACGGTCAAGTATGAAGATACCGAAGGAAATCAACTGTCGGAACCGACAATCTTAAGCGGGAAAGTTGGTCTGCCCTACGAAAGCGAACCAAAAGAAATTCCAGGTTGGTATGTGCCAGAGGCACCAAGCAATGCCCATGGGATTTTTGGTGAAGCCCCACAGGAAGTGATCTACGTTTATGATCGCTCTGATGCGGCACCAGTGATAGTTAAGTATGAGGATACCGAAGGAAATCAACTATCGAAGCCAACGATTCTAACTGGGAAAGTCGACATGCCATATGAAAGCAAGCCAAAAGAAATTTCTGGTTGGACCGTGATGGAAATACCAACCAACGCCTCTGGAACGTTTACGAATGACCTCCAAAAAGTGATTTATGTCTATCAAAAAGAAGGAAACAATGGTGGACAAACTTCGCCTGAAAAAGAGAATCCAGAAAATGACAAAAGAGATCCTGCAGATCCAAAACTTCCCAATACTGGGGAAATGATGGCGGGGCAACGAATCATGCTCATTGTTGGATCACTACTATTATTAATTACCTTAATCATTATCTTTGACAAAAAGAAAAATAAAGACAGGTAAGACTTACATTAGTCAATATTAAAAAAAGCAGCAAAGCCCATGAAGGTTTTGCTGTTTTCTCAAATCTAAAACTAGTTACAAAATAGAGTATTCAATAAATGAAAAGGGATGCGTAGTCCTTTTATGGTATGTGAGAATAATCAGTAAGAGCGGAGAGGAGTATAAGAAAATGTTGTTTGCGACGAAAAAAGAGTATGTCAATTATTTTCAAAAAGAGATAGATCGTTTGCCAAGAGAGAAAGACACGCTGGAAGACTATTTAGAAAAACAAGTAGAACGATTAAATCAACTAATTGAAGCAATTTCGAAAGAAACCTTTTGGGAGGTCATTCCACAAATTCTTGGGATTGATGCAAAATTGGGCCTTTTAGTTGATTTATCTAAGTATGAGGAGTTTTCAGACAACGACATCATAAGAATTATTGAGAGCGACTATAAAAATTATTTTAAAGAATTGTGTGGGTATGATCTTAGTATGGAAACGAAAAACTCAATCGTTTTTAATGTCTGCTGAAGACACTCTTTTTTATTGATCTTAGTACTTGTAAAAAAGAAGATATCTGAATCAATACTTTGTCTGCAATTATTTTTATCAGCACTTAGCATTAGGAGATGAAAAAAATACTTGATCTTTCCCTCCTATTTGTTTTTTACGCAAAACCTGCGCTTTTCTTTCAGTTATTGTTATAATAAAAGAAAATGCAAAGGTGGGAAATCATGACAACGATCAAGGACATTGCTGAAAAGGCGGGAGTAGCGAAAAGTACGGTTTCCCGCTATCTGAACAATGGTTATATCAGTGAAGAAAAGCGCAAAAAAATTGATCAGATCATTGCTGAAACTGGCTATCGCCCCAATACATTTGCTCGTTCGCTGAAAGCCCAAGACACGAAATTGCTGGGCGTGATCATTCCTAGACTGAATTCACCATCGACAAATGATGTGTTGAAAGGGATCGATACGACGGCAAGGGAAAACGGCTATCAAATGCTGATCACCAACTCTGATCAAAGCGATGAACGGGAATTAGAAAATATCGAAATGCTGGTCAAACAAAAAGTAGCAGGGATGATCCTGTTTGCGCGCAAAATCACGCCGCAGCTGCAAGCGGTGCTGGCAGAGGTTCCTATGCCTGTTTTATTGTTAGGTCAACAGTTAGCTGGCATTCATTCCATCGTCCATGAAGATTATCAAGCGGGCAAAACCATGGCAGAATATGCAGTCAGCGCTGGCCACCGACGTTATTTATTTGTTGGTGTCAGCGAAAATGATTATGCGGTAGGTGTCTTGCGAAAAAAAGGATTTCTTGATGTCTTGGCACAAACGCCCAACGTCAAAGTCGACTTTATCGAAACGTCTTTTTCAAGAAGAGAAACATACCAAAAAGCTCTTGTGTTCTTGAAAGATCAACCGGCAACGTACATCGCCTGTGCTACCGACAATATTGCTGTTGCTGTATTGAAAGCCGCCCATGAACTAGGGTATCAAGTGCCGCAAGACTTTTCCTTGAACGGCTTTGGCGGCTATGATTCGACGGATTATGTCTATCCGACCATCACAACGACCCAATATCCCTATGTCCAATTAGGCATCGATGCCGTCTTAACAATCCAAAAACTGACGCAAGGGGAAGAGGTTCCTGAAGTGATCGAATTGCCGAATCGATTAGTGGTCAAACAGTCGACTGCCAAGCGTGAAAAGCAGGAGAAATAAAGCAAATATTTTTAGAGAAAACAGGACGACCATTTGCGGCGTTCTGTTTTTTTATTTTCTTTGCTTGCAATTGCAAACGGTTTCTGTTAATCTACAGATGTAGAACCGGTTCCACAAATGAACCGACGATCAAAGGAGTGGGAAAAATGAAGGAACAAAAAACGATCGACCAAGTGTTAGAAGCTATTGGCGGCAAAGAAAATGTCAAAAACTTTGAACACTGTGCCACACGTTTGCGCTTGATTTTGAAAGACGATCAGTTAGTAGATAAAGACAAAGCGGAAGCAGTTGAGGGCAGCAAGGGCTATTTTTTCAACACGGGACAGCATCAGTTCATTTTTGGAACAGGAAAAGTCAATGAAGTTTATCAAGCCTTCGCAGCAGAAATGGGCAATGACGCCTCCGCTGAAAAAGCTGGCTTCAAAGATGATGTTTATTCGAATCTGTCACCCGTCCAAAAAGTTGTCCGCACGTTGTCAGATGTCTTGGTGCCATTGATTCCAGCTTTGGTAACGACGGGGCTCTTGATGGGGATTCGGGGGTTATTGACCGAGTTGGGGGTCACCTATAGTGCTGACTGGTTAGCCATGTTTGAAATGTTAACGGATACAGCCTTTGCCTTTTTACCTGTTTTGATCGCCTATAGTGCGACGAAAAAATTCGGCGGTAATCCGATCATCGGGATCGTGGTAGGGTTAATGATGGTGGCACCGCAATTGCCGAACGCTTGGGCAGTTGCCAGCGGGGATGCAGAGCCATTGCACTTATTCGGTTTATCGATCTCTGGGTATCAAGGGTCGATTTTTCCAGCAATTATTGTCGGGATCTTAGTTTCTAAGCTAGAAAAATGGTTCCGTAAATTTGTTCCGCAAATGATGGATTTGATCGTGACACCATTCTTAACGATCGTCATTACTTTAGGCTTGATTTTGTTTGCGTTAGGACCAATCTTGCAAGTAGCTGAAAGAGCAGTCATCAACAGTATCGTCTACTTGGTGCAAGCGCCATTGGGCATCGGTTATATCATTTACGGAGGGGTTCAGCAAGTGATCGTGATCACTGGATTGCACCATTCGTTAAGTATTATTGAGTTAGGGTTATTGAATACGACAGGCGAAAACGTCCTACAAGTCTTAGGTACAGCAAGTATGGCGGGACAATTCGGGGCTGCGATTGCTGCGGCATTTATTTATAAAAACAAAGTCAAACGCTCAAATGCCATCAGTGCGGCGGTTCCAACCTTATTTGGGATCACTGAACCTTTACTATTTGGGGTCAACTTACGCTCGATGCGGATTTTTGGCGCAGGCATGCTGGGGGGCGCAGTCGGCGGGTTTGCGACGTATGTCTTCCAATTAGCTGCCACTGGGATGGGCATCACTTTTATACCAGGACTGTTGTTGTATACTGGAGATTTCGGTGCCATGCTGAAATACGTTGTCGTGATTTTGATTGCCTTTGCAGTCGGTTTTGCTGGTGTCCAATTGCAGCGCAAACCGCTAGCCAAAGAGTTGAATCAATAAATAATCCCTTGCTGTTCATCGGCAAGAGAAAAGAGGTACCGCATTGTTAACGAAGGAATACTGGGCACAGCTTGCCCAAACACAAAACGAATTAGCAGAAAAAATCAGTGCTGATGCGTGGCGCTTGAACTATCATTTGATGCCAGAAACAGGATGGATGAACGACCCGAATGGTCTTTGCCAATTCAAAGGCGTGGTTCATTTTTACCATCAATATGTACCGCAAACGCCCCATGGCGGGGAACCACCTCACTGGGGACACAAAACGTCGACGGATTATGTCACGTTTCAAGAAGAAGCGCTGTTTCTTTCTCCCGAACACGACTATGACAAAGACGGGGTCTACTCGGGCTCTGCCTTTATCGAGAATGACGCGATCCATTTCTTCTATACTGGGAATGTCAAACATCCTGGTGATCATGACTATACCTTTAGTGGAAGAGAACAAAACACGGTCCATGTAATCAGCAAAGACGGCTATACCGTCGAAAAGCAAGAAGTCGTGATTCCTCATGAGGACTACCCTGAAGGATTTACCGATCATATTCGTGACCCAAAAGTTTTTGCCCACGAAGACAAATACTTCATGCTGCTAGGCGCGCGTACGTTGGAAAACGAAGGCAAAATTTTGATTTATGAATCGACGAATTTAAATGAATGGACCTATCGAGGAATCTTTTTCGGTGAGGACTATGCTCTAGGCTACATGTGGGAATGCCCAGATTACTTCCATTTAGATGGCAAAGATGTGTTGGTCTTCTCACCGCAAGGCTTGGCTGCCAAAGAACATGCCTGTCAAAATATCCATCAATCAGGGTATCTGATTGGTGAGGTGGATTGGGAGACTCTGACGTTTAAAGAAACTTCTGCGTTTCGCGAACTTGATTATGGGTTTGACTTCTATGCCCCGCAAACCTTTGAAGATGAGCAGAAACGCCGCATCTTATGGGGCTGGATGGGGCTAGGGGATACCAGTCCTGAGTACAGCAATCCTACGATCCCTCGTGGCTGGCAGCATGCCGCAACGCTGCCAAGACAGCTTTCGGTCAAAAATGACCAGTTGTATCAAGAACCTTTGCCAGAATTCCAAAAATTGCGAGACAAGCAAGTCAGCCAAAAAATTGTGCTTTCAGAGAAACCGCAGCACTTGTCTTTCGATGAATTGGCATATGAGTTGCAAGTTACGGCGGAAGCCCCATTGCAGCAGTTCCAGCTTGGACTTTTGCAAGATACGACTTTGGCTTATGAAGCTGGTGTCTTCACGATCCATCATGGCGTTTCTGGCTACGGTCGTAAACAGCGCAGTGTCAAGGTCGATGAACTGACGCAGCTGCAGATTTTTGTCGATACGTCTTCGATTGAGATCTTCCTAAATGGCGGGCAATATTGTTTGACCTCTCGCGTGTATCCAAAACGGACCGAGGCGATCGCTCTCAGCGGAACCGGCACGGTTACTGTCAATGCTTGGGCATTGGCGAAAAAATAAAGCAACGATCCGAAAACGACAGCAAACAGTTGGTTTTTCTTGTTGCACCCCCAAGAGTCAGCTTTTTCTCTGGCTTTTAGGGGGGCATCATACCAACTATTTCGCTGTCGTTATTTGCTTGTTACTGCTTTTGTTGGTTTTGGATAAAGGTCTGCAGCGCAGGCGCATCGATCCGATAGCCGTCTTCAGTTTTTGTGACTAGTTTTTGCGTTTTGAAATCTTTTAAGGTATACGTCAAATGGCGATAGCTCACGCCTAAGTATTCGGCGGTCTCCGTCAATTTTTCTTGAAAAAGATCATCGATCGAAGCTTCCAACAGTAGATGAGCAAGGCGCCAAGCTAAGGGATAGGTTTGATTGACGGAAAAATGATCCATACGCAGCAGCAATTTTTCACCGATAGTTTTGCCTAGTGTTTGTACGAAAGCCAGGTCTTGCATGAGCCCGTGAGCTGCTGCTTGCATCGGAATGCCCAGACATGTTGTTTCACCGATCGCAACCACGGTTTTCGGTACTGTTTCGGCGCCAATCAACGTGAGATCGCCAATGCAATCACCAGGATGGAGAAACTGCAGCAAGGCACGTTTGCCGTTTTCTTGCGTTTGAATGATCTTGGCTTTGCCAGTCAATAGGACAAAAAAGACCGACATCGGCACCGTTTCTTTTTGGATCGCTTCTCGATGATCAAAGGTCCAGAGGGCACTTTTTTGTAAAATCTCCTCAGGAATCGGCAAGGGGCAGCTTTCTTTGATTGGTACCTGCTTTATTGCCAAGGCATAAGCGGTTTTTTTCACTTTTTTCCTCCAAACTAGGAGAAATCTCCTATTTGTTTTTAGTCAGTATAGCACATACTTAGAAAAGCAATAACGAAAGTGTGGGAGAAAAAATGAATGAAAAGCAATGGATAGGATCAGGGATTTTTTATGGGCTGAGTGCATTCGGGATCAGCTTGACCATTAAAGCAAGCGTTGGGGTCAGTAGTTTTAATGCCTTGAATGTTACGCTGGCAACGATGTCAGGAATCAAAGTCGGCACCATCACAACAGCCATCAATTTGGGCTTTTTAGCTGCCTGTTGGCTATTGGATCGGCGGCAGACGTCCCTCAAACAAAAAGGCAGTGAGTACTTGATTATGTTTTTCGCTTTGCTGGCTTTCGGCTATTTGATCAATGGCTTTGTTTACTACTTCTTGGCATCGCTGCACTTGACGAATTATTGGAGCCAACTAGCTGCTTTGATCGGTGGGATCTTGATTTCTGGAACGGCGACGGGACAAGTCCTACGGTTGCAGGTCTTGAAATTTCCAATCGAGCACTGGTGTCATTTGCTGGCGCAACGCAGTCGTTGGACATTTAAGCAGTACCGTTATGGCGTTGATGCAGTCTGTATTTCGGGGGCGCTCTTGCTAGCAATCAGTTTGGGCTTACCGCTAGCGGTGAGGGAAGGGACGGTCATTAGTTTCTTTTTGCTGTCAGGTGCCATCGCTTGGTCGAAGGAACGTGATTTGGCAGGGGCTTTACCCATTTGGCAAAGAAACAGTTAGCCAGCAGTATTCTTGGAGTCGGGAAGGCGTCGAGTGTTTTAAAAATGCAGAAAGCGTTTTTTATGCTACTCTTATTAAAAAAGCGAGATGTTTAGTAGGAGGAGACAGGATGAATCGGTTGATTGAAGGGTTTCAGGAAAATTTTGCACCAAAATTGGTTAGGATCAGTGAAAATCGGTTTTTAGTTGCCGTGCGCAACGGAGTCGCCGTTACGATGCCGCTGACGATTATCGGCAGTCTCTTTTTGATTTTAGCCAATCTGCCTTTTCCCGGCTGGACCGAGTTTGTCGGGGAGTTTGGCGTCAAACTAGGCGCCGCCAGCAATTTTACATTTGGGATTTTGGGACTGGCCGCTTGTATCGGGATCGCCTACTATTTGGCGGCTTCGTATGAGATCGATCGGATCGGTTCTGTCGTGTTGGCAGTCTGCGCGTTTTTGCTGCTGCAGGCGGGGGAAGAATGGACGATCGATCCAGCTTCTTTGGGGGCGTCTGGTCTGTTTACAGGAATCGTTACAGCGATTGCGACAGTAGTGATCCATCGCTTTTTTCTCAAGCACCGCTTAGTGATTCGGATGCCAGCAGAAGTGCCGCCCGCAGTTGCCAAGAGTTTTTCGGTCTTGCTTCCCGGAGCTGCCATCATCACTGGTGCCTGGGTGATTCGGGTCTTGTTGGAATTTAATGTCAATCAATTCGTGCAAGCCATCTTTTCACCGCTGGCAGTTGGTCTAAACACATTGCCTGGGATGCTGTTGTATACCTTTTTGATTTTGTTGCTTTGGTGTTTAGGGATTCATGGCAGCAATGTGATGGGGAGTATCGGCGATCCGATTTTTCTAGCTTTATTAGCAGCCAATACCGATGCCTACACTGCAGGAGAACCGTTACCGAACATTTTTGCAGGCGGGTTTTATATCATATTTTTGTGCTATGGAGGCACTGGTTCAACACTGGGGCTG
Organism: Enterococcus sp. NPDC086594; assembly: GCF_044746145.1. Lineage (NCBI taxonomy): Bacteria > Bacillati > Bacillota > Bacilli > Lactobacillales > Enterococcaceae > Enterococcus > Enterococcus sp. NPDC086594. Next base: position 150,955 of record NZ_JBIVBP010000001.1, on the reverse strand, counting down.
ATCATCAACATGTTAGTTTCAAAGAAAAAAGCCTATCGTTCCCTAGGGAAGATGGCTTTGCCCTCTGCTATTTTTTGTATCAATGAGCCAATCATTTTTGGGTTTCCGATCGTGATGAACCCTATTATGATGATTCCTTTCATCCTGACACCCCTTGTATTATGTGTCGGAACGTATTTCTTGTCGGTCACCAATGTCATTGGGCGAATCATGTTCAATCCACCGTGGACCACACCGCCCTTTATCAATACTTACCTTGCAACCGGCGGCAATATCCCTGCTGTTCTTTGGAGTATCGCTTCCTTACTGATTAGTGTGGCGATCTACTATCCATTCTTTAAAATCAGCGAACGAAGTTTAACGTAAGAAGAAAAAGGCGTTACCGACGCAGTTGCCGCGAAGGGGGAGAACTAAACGCTTATGATTGGCACGTGGTGCGTTGTTTTGTCTGGCAAAGAAAACAGTGGCTGCTACTCATCAAATTGCACAGTGATCCCAGATTTCGTCAATTGTTCCCATTCACGGATCGTTGGCAAGCGACCTTGGCAAAATAGCTGATCGTCGACATAAACGAGTGGCAGACAGCTGCGGCCATTGCTTGCTAATTGCTGCTTGACGGCTTGATTCGTATGAAAAGGGGCAGGATCTTCTGTAAAGAAGTATTCGTCGATCGTTAAAGGTTCGTTATGGAATGTTTGATGAGCCTGGGTCCTTTCTTCATTTATTTTTAACTGGTGAGTCAAGTGTGCTTCCCAAGTATCTTCTTTCTGGTCGGCATAAACAGCGATCGTTGGCATTAAATCAAATCCTTTCATGGCAGCTGATTTGTCAAAAGTATACCTGAATTTCTTGCCACGAGCAAAAAAGAGTGTCAAAAAGAAGTGAAAAGACAAAAAAAGACGCAAATGCGTCTTTTTTGTTGTTTCTTATTCGTCAGCGGGTAAAAAATCGAAATTGGTCAACTCGTTGTAGGAATATGCTTGGTCGATTTGTCCTTTGTCTTTCGTCCAAGCAATGATCGCGTCGTATTGCTCTTGCGGTACAGCTTGGGCATAAGGATAGTCTTCCTGGCTGTCTAAGTAAGTACTCATAGCATCTGGGAATTGATAGTCTGCCAAGATGTCGGCATAGTCTTTTGCTGAATGAGCATTCATGTAATCAATGGCTTCGTTGTAAGCAGTGTAGAATGCTTTTAGGTCTTGCGGTCGATTTTGGATGACTTCGTCCATAAATTGCAGCGTCCCGCCTTTGATGCCAGCATCTTTAGAGCTGCCTAAAACAATCGCCCCTTGGGCAGCCAACATGCTGGCTTGTGGTTCCGTGTAAACAGCGCCTTCGACTTGGTCATTGAGCAATGCTTCGGAACGGGCAGAAAAAGAAGCGATATCCACGATGTCATAAGTAAAATCATTTTCTTGTGCAAATTGATCCATGATGTATTCTAAAATGAAATTCGGTACAAGGGTGATTTTTTTATCCGCTAACCCTTTCATCTCAGTAATCCCTGAATTCGGTGAAGCGAGAATCTTGAAGTTTTCCAAAATATCAGAAGTGATCGTCATATCGATGCCGTTTTGCTTGAAGGTCGCTTCTGTCATGACATCGCTGATGGTACCATCCAGCTCGCCTGCCTGCACCGCCACATTGCGGTCATTCGGGGAAGTGAAGGATTTGAGTTCCACAGTCAATCCTTGCTTTTCGAAAAAGCCTTCTTCTTTTGCTAGAATGATCGGAATCGCTGATTCTGCTGGTAACACCCCGATCGTCAATGTTTGATCCGTTACCGCAGCTTCTGTACTGCTAGTGCTGGAATTGCTGGTACTTGCTGTTTCGCCAGTGTTGCCGCATGCGGCAGCGCCAACTGCGAATAGTGCTAGGATACTTGCTAAAATCGTTTTTTTCATTGGTTCATTTCCTCGTTTCTAAATCGTTGTTCAAAAGCAGCCATTGGTAGTGAGAACGGGATGACTGCCCGATGGAGTTCCATTGGCTTGGTTTTTGTCGTATTGATGCCTGGTTTGGTTGTAAATGCCAGAACAAAGCCTTCCTTTTCTAGTGTTGCGATCGTCTGCTGATCATAAAAGCCAAAGGGATAGGCAAAAACATCCTTGATGGCCACGTGCTGATTGCAGCTTCGTAAGTCTTGCGCAAAGGCTGCCGGTGTTTCCCACATTGACCGCCCTTGCTGGTTCTTGCGTTCGTGAAAATGAGCGGTATGATTGGCATATTCGAAGACATCGCTCATTTCGGCTAATTCGGCACTGCTCAATGTCCGCGAAACTTCTGGTTCGTAAGGCTGAGGGGCATCAAAAAGCCAGCCGGTCACGACAAAGGCAGTGGCCTTGAAACCAGCTTCCTTCAACAGTGGGTAGGCATATTCTTTCATTGATTGATAACAGTCGTCAAAGGTCAGCAACACGGATTTTTCTGGTAGCGGCTGCTGCCGGAAATAAAAATCTTTGACTTCTGCAAGGGTCAACGTATGGTAATTTTCTGCTTTCAAAAAGTCGATTTGTTGTTTAAAATGAGAAGTGCTATTGAATAAGGGCAGAGGCAAGGCATCTTGATAGCCGTCTGCGACTTTGATCGGGCGCACCTGATCATAAAGTTCTGCTTCGGGACGTATTTCATGAAATACGAGGGTCTGAAACATCATAAACCATCCTTTCTTGTCAATCACGCAAAAAATAGTATAGCACAAAATGTGAAAACCAACACAAATAATTTGAAGAAAGAAGTTTATTCTCTGATGAGTATTCTATTCGATGCCGTTTCCTTTACCTATGGAGACACCGCCATTTTTAAAAACCTTTCGTTTTGTTTTGAACAAGGCGCGACTTATGTGCTGCTGGGAGAATCGGGGATTGGCAAAAGCACGCTTTTATCCTTGATCAAAGGGTTGCAGCGACCGCAATCGGGCACGATCACTTACCAAGGCTGTTCCCCTGATAACATCGAGGTCGTTTTCCAAGAACTGCATTTGTTTCCTTGGCAAACAGTCTACCAAGCCCTGGAAATGCCGCTGATTATCAATCAAACGCCCAGTGAGCGCCGTAAAAAACGGGTCGCCAGCTGTTTGGCTGAGTTGGGATTGACGCAGGTGCAGGACCGCTATCCGCATCAGCTTAGCGGCGGTCAAAAACAGCGGGCCGCCATGGGCCGGGGACTGATCACACAGCCCGATGTTTTATTATTGGATGAGCCGACTGCTTCACTAGACCAAGAAACCAAAGCAAACGCACAAGCCCTGATCGCTGCCCAACAGCAGCGTAGACAAAACAGCTTGATTGTGGTGACCCACGATCCAGAAGAGGCAGTGTTTTTGGGGCAGACGATTTTGTTGCTAAAAGATCAGGACGTTACGCCGATCAGTAATCCATTTTACGGCAGCCAGCTGGAACGAGACTCGTTGGCTTTTTATGAAGTCGTCTTGCAGTTGAAAGAACAAATGAGGGAGGCGAGGCAATGAAACCCATCAAATCTTTTGCTTGGGGCTTCTGTTCGTTTGTCGTGGTTTGGTGGGGCGTAAGCTGGGTGACCAACAATCGCTCACTGCCTAATCCTTTAGAAACGGCCGAACGTTTTTGGGCACTGCGAGAAGTCTTACTGATCCACACAGGTGCCAGTTTGCTGCGGGTATTTGCGGCGTTGAGTGGGGCGTTGCTAGTCGGGGTGCCGTTAGGAATCTTGATTGGGCGATCCCAAAGAGTGGATCGGCTGCTTGGTCCACTGCTTTACTTTTTATATCCGATTCCTAAAGTTGCGTTTTTACCTGTCTTTATGATTTTCTTTGGCTTAGGCAATCTCTCAAAAATTCTCTTGATTTTTGCGGTGATCGTCATTCAAGTGATCGTCTCGATTCGTGATGCAGTCACGAAGATCCCACCAGCGTATTTTCAGGTCATGAAAAATTATACCAACCAATGGCACCATGTCTTGCGCTTCGTTATTTTGCCCGCGCTCATGCCAGCACTTTTTGCCAGTGTGCGGGTCAGTATCGGGATCGCGTTGGCTTCCCTCTTTTTTGCCGAAAACTATAACACGACGTATGGTGTCGGCTATCTGATCTTAAGTGCGTGGTCAAAAATGGACTACCCACAAATGCTTTCGGGTATCCTCCTGATTGCTTTGATGGGCTATCTGCTTTTTGCCAGTATCGATTGGTTGGAAAAAGTGGTGTGCCGTTACCGACAATCTTAGAAAAGAATGATCGATTGATAAATGTTTGCGGCAGTTCGTGTATTTTTGAACAAAATGATTTATACTAAGGATATCTTATTGAGAATCATTCTCACTGAAAGGAAGACCTTACTATGAAAGAAATCGATCTGTCAAAAACGCTCTATGAACTTGTGGCACAATACCCTGAAATACAAGAAATCATGAGTAAAATAGGGTTTACGGCGATCAATCAACCAGGGATGCTACAAACTGCTGGACGTTACATGACGATTCCCAAAGGGGCTCAGATGAAGAAGATCCCCTTGGAAAGGGTTTGTCTCGCTTTCGAAAAACAAGGGTTTCTTGTGAAAGGAGCGACGAAATGAAAACTAACAGTCAAAGACAAGAACGGATCGTCGAAATACTGAGTTTGCTTCACCAAGGCGGTTCCTTTGAAGAAGCTAAACGCTTGTTTAACGAAGAATTTGATGGTGTGGATGTGACGGAGATCACTGCTGCTGAAAAAGCTTTGATCCAAACGGGGTTGGACCCTTCTGAGATTCAGCGTTTGTGCAATATTCATGCTGCTGTTTTTAAAGGATCGATCAATGAGATCCATCACTCCAATGAAGAATATGGGCAACCAGGCCATCCTGTGCATACTCTGAAATTGGAGAACCAAGTCCTGCAATCCTTGTTGACCGATGAGATCGATAGCCTCTTAGCTAAAATAAAAACCGGTGATTGGACGCCTAAAAAGCGTCTAAAAGCTGCCTGCAATGATTTAATGCAGATCGACAAACATTATGCGCGAAAAGAAACGTTGATTTTTTCTTACATGGAGAAGTACGGCATCACTGCACCGCCAAAAGTGATGTGGGGTGTCGATGATAATATTCGGGTCATGATCAAAGCGCTCAATGAGCTTTTGGATTCCGAAAAAACTGCCTATAATCCGATTGCTGTCCAATGGGAAGCGGTCAAAAACGAGATCGAAGAGATGATTTTCAAAGAAGAAGAAATCATGGTGCCCATGACGCTGGATGTCTTCAGTCTTAAAGATTGGGAACAAATTGCGGCTGACAGTTTTGACATCGGCTTTGCCTTTATTCCAGAACCGCTTCCTTGGAAACCGAGCCAAGAAGCTCTTGAAAAGGAACAGGCGGCAGAACCTGCAAGGCAAGCGGCGATCAAAGAAGCCCAAGAAACAACCGCCGCCATCGCAGCCGGTTTAGGATTCGATGAATTTCAAGTCATAGAAACGGAAAATTCGCCGCAAATTGCTGAACAGCCGACCGTTTCATTGCCTACTGGTAATCTGCAATTTGAACAATTGGTGGCGATTTTTCAAACGTTGCCAGTGGACTTGACCTTTGTAGATAGTGAAGAGCGGGTGCGCTTTTATTCAGAAGGCAAGAGTCGCGTCTTTCCACGAACGAATTCGGTTTTAGGCCGTGAAGTCGTCAACTGCCATCCACCGAAAAGCATGCATCTCGTGCAGCAGATTTTGGATGATTTTCGAGCGGGCACACGGGAGACTGCTGAATTTTGGATCGATATGCGAGGCCGTAAAATCTATATTCGCTATTTTGCATTAAAAAACGAAGCAGGCATCTATTTAGGTTGTCTAGAAGTCACGCAAGACATTACGGAGATCCAAAAAATCGAAGGGCAAAGCCGTTTGCTGGATCAGTGAACAGTTTGGAGAAAGGCTGATCTGCGTCTATTCAAAACGAAGCGAAAAAAAGAAAAATCAATAAAACGCTTGCAACGTTTCTAGAAAAATAGTATAGTAAAGGCAATCAAATGGGTAGTTACTGATAATGCAGGCTATACCTTTTTACGTGTGTATGGATCCTACACATGTATTAAGGTATCGCCTTTTTTCATTTTAAGGAGGTGAGAAGCGTCTTGAAGATCAAAAAAATCTTAAACAACAATGCAGTTTTGGTCGGACAAGATGGCAAAGATTTTATCTGGATCGGTACCGGCCTTGGCTTCAAAATGAAACCAGGACAAACCGCCGATGAATCAAAAATTGAAAAAGTGTTTGTGCTTCATAAGAAATCCTCTGATCGTTTGATGGAATTGCTAGAGAACATTCCAATCCAATATGCGTCTCTTGCGGATGATATTATCCGTTATGGAAAGCAAGTCATTTCCTACCAATTAAGTGATTCCATTTACATCTCTTTGACGGATCACATCTATAATTTGATTCGCTTGAAAGAAGAAGGGATCAGCATCAACAATCGCTTGACTTGGGAAATCAAGCGTTTCTATCCCAACGAGTATGGAGTAGGAGAGCATGCGGTTCGATTGATTGAAAGCAAAACGCAATTCTCCCTAAATGAGGCAGAGATCAGTAATATCGCCATGCATTTTATTAATGCGCAAATCAATGACGATTCAGAGAAGATGGAAGATATCGAATTGCTGACACAAAAAATCAAAGACATTATTTCACTTATTCGTATTCACAATCGTGTGCACATTGATGAGAATAGTTTAGCTTTCGATCGCTTCGTCACCCATTTGAGATTCTTTTTTAAACGGATTGAAAACAAGGAAATCGTTGAAGGCGTCGGGAATCCTCTGTTAGTCCACGTGATTGATAAATATCCTAAAGCCTATGAAACCACCCGTTTGATTGGCGAATATTTAAATAAAACATTATATGACGATGAACAATTGTATTTAACGCTTCATGTACAAAAATTGATCGATCAATAATTCAAGGTGTTACTGGTAAAGCAGGCAAGACTTGACAAGGCTACAAGAAATGTAGTGTTGTTTGGTCTTGCCTTTTTTATTGGTTGTATAGTAGAGAAAGGAATGAATGAGATGCAATACCAAGAATTCAATGAACAAATTTTAAAGAATATCGGCGGAAAAGAAAACATTGCTGGATTGACGCATTGTATTACCCGTCTTCGGTTTAAACTTAAAGATGAATCAAAAGCCCAGACCCAAACGATCAAAAACTTGCCGGGGGTTGTCACCGTCGTCCAAAGTGGGGGACAATATCAAGTAGTTATCGGAAATCACGTAGCAGAAGTTTACAAAGAATTTACGGACATGATCGATATGAATACGGAAGAAACTTCTGGGCAAGAGGAAGAACCCAAAGGGATTCTAAATCGGTTTATCGATATTGTCGCTGGTATTTTTACGCCGATCATCAATGTCTTGATGGCAGCAGGGATGATCAAAGGGTTACTTGCTTTATTGACAACATTTGAAGTGCTGGATAAAGCATCAGGAACGTATTTGATTTTAAATGCGACAGGGGATGGATTGTTTTATTTCTTCCCACTCTTTCTAGGGTACACTGCTTCGAAAAAATTTGGGGGTAAACCCTTTATCGGAATGGCGATCGGGGCAGCATTGGTTTATCCGACGATCGTAGCAGCAAATGGCGGAAGCGAAGCGATGTATACCTTATTTGCAGGTTCTGTCTTAGAATCTCCAATCTATATTACTTTTCTTGGAATCCCTGTTATATTGATGAGCTATACTTCAAGTGTGATTCCGATTATTGCAGCTACTTATTTGGCATCAAAACTAGAAGCTTTCTTTTCTTTATTGATTCCACGAGCAGTGCGGAGTTTCTTTGTTTCTTTTCTGACCTTGATCATCACAGTTCCATTAGTCTTTCTAATCGTTGGACCGATTACTACTTGGGCAGGATTACTATTAGGGCAAGCATTGTCAGCTGCTTACGAGTTTAGTCCGATTATCGCTGGTATTGTTATTGGGGGATTTTGGCAAGTCTTCATTATGTTTGGCCTGCATTGGGGTTTTGTGCCGATCGCTTTGAACAACTATGCCACACTAGGGTACGATGTCGTGATGATGGCTGGTCTGGCAACTCCCGTGGCGATGGCGGGAGTCACCCTCGCAATCTTTTTGAAAACTAGAAACAAAAAATTAAAAGAAATTGCCTTCCCTGCTTTTCTTTCGGCAATCTTTGGTATCACGGAGCCGGCACTGTATGGGGTAACCTTACCAAGGAAAAAAGCATTTTATACTACCTCCATCGCAGTCGCTGTTGCAGGAGGAATCATGGGATTGTTCAAAACGAGAGTCTATATCAATGGTGGGACAGGTATTTTCGCTTTACCACGATTTATTCACCCAGAAAATGGTATTGATAACAGCTTTATCGGGTTTGCCTTAGCTAGTGCCGTTGCCTTTGGATTAGGATTTTTGATCACGTTCTTTTATGCTTATAATCCTAAAAGTGATGACGAACCAGCTAGTGAAGGCACCCAGGAAAAAAATGTGGAGCCATCGACACTGAATCATGAACTTGGACAAACTGTTCTCTATGATTTAGCAACACCAGTTAGAGGAACGATCATCCCACTAAAAGAAGTAAAAGACGAAGCGTTTTCCAGCGGATTGTTAGGGAAAGGATTAGCTGTCATTCCGTCAGAAGGAAAGGTCTACGCACCAGCAGATGGGATCGTTTCAACACTTTTTCCGACAAATCATGCAGTGGGAATCACGACCGCAGATGGCGTTGAAGTTCTGATTCATGTAGGGATGGATACAGTGAATTTGAAAGGACAGTATTTCCAGCCAGCAGTTGCCCAAGGAGACTCAGTAACGAAGGGACAATTACTTTTGAGTTTTGATAAAGACGCATTGGAAAAAGAAGGCTATTCCATCGTGACACCGATTATTATTTCAAACACGGCGGATTACCTAGATATTGTTGAAACAGACAAACAAGATGTTGAAAAACAAGATACCTTATTAACGGTCATCGGTTAGGAGGAAAGACAAGTTGAAAAAAAATATCTTTTTATTCGTAGCAGATCAGATGAGAAATGACGCACTCGCACATATGGGGAATCCCGCATCAATCACCCCTAACTTTGATGAACTGGCAGAAGAAGGGGTTTCATTTGAAAATGCCTACTGCCAAAACCCCGTCTGTGTGCCTTCTAGAAATAGTTTTCTGACGGGTTTTTATCCACATGTCAATGGGCATCGAACGATGCACTATTTGCAAAGAGAAGATGAACCCAATATTTTGAAAGAAATGAAGAATCAAGGCTATGAAGTCATCTGGATCGGCAGAAATGATGTGGTTCCGGGAGATAAACCAAAAACAGACTATTGTGATGAATATTATGACGGTGTGGTAGACGAAAACACTCGGGATGCACAAAACAGTGAAGTCAATCATTCCGCCGATATGAACGAAGCCAGTAAACAGCTATACGACCAGATGCTTTCAGGAGATACGTATTATTCATTTTATATGGGAAAATTACCAGATAGTGAGGGTTATGGCAAAACGGATTGGAATTGTGTGAAAAAGGCGTTGGACTATCTTGAACGTCGCAGTCAGGAAAAGACAGACAAACCATTTTTCGTTTATTGTACGATCTCATTCCCACATCCACCCTATGCTTGCGAAGATCCATGGTATTCGAGTATTGATCGTCAGAAACTGCCGAAACGCCGACCGAACATCAAAGATATTCCTAACAAAGCCTCAATGCTGTATGGCATCAATGAGAAACAGAATTTGAACGGTTGGACAGAAGAGCGCTTTGATGAATTACGTGCCACCTATTTAGCAATGGTTTCGCGCTTTGATCATCAACTGGGCATGATCAAAGAGAAGCTGCGTGAAACAGGCTTTTATGATGAGACAAACCTCATTGTTTTCAGTGATCATGGGGACTATACTGGTGACTACACGATCACTGAAAAAGTCCAAAACTGTTTTGAAGAGCCGATCACGAATGTCCCATTGGTCATCAAACCTGCTAAAACGATTGAAAGTGTGTCGCGAATCACCAAAGCACAAGCGGAACTGCTAGATTTACCAGCAACGATCGCCGAAATGGCTGAGTTTGATCTTTCCTATACACAATTTGGAAAATCCTTGGTTCCTGTGATCAAAGGAGCCGAAGAGCACAAAGATGCTGTTTTTTGCGAAGGCGGACGCACTCATGGGGAGACACAAGCGATGGAGCTGGGGCATGGACCGAAATCTCCGTATTGGCCGCGGCTTGCGACACAGTATAGCGAAGGTCCGGAACATACAAAAGCAGTTATGTGCAAGATGGGAAACTATAAATATGTGATGCGTCTTTATGAGCATGACGAACTATATGATTTGGAAAAAGACCCGATGGAAATCAAGAATTTGGCGCTAGAAAAAGCATACGCCGAAATTGTCGAGAAAATGAAACAACGCGTTACTCGTTTTTATATGGAAACGACTGATTTTGTTCCGATGAAACGCGACAAACGCTAAAAAAGTAAAAAAAGAATCGAGGCCTCCACATGAAACACATCTCCGTATTGATCAAGCCAGCATCCTCTCTTTGCAATCTGCGCTGCACCTATTGCTTTTATGCCAACGTCAGTTCCTTGCGCGAAGTGCGTTCCTTTGGCAAAATGAAAGAGGATGTAATGGAAAAGATGATTGCAAACATCTATGCAGACTTAGAAGCTGGCGATCATTTGACGTTGGCATTTCAAGGCGGAGAGCCGACGATGGCAGGGCTGAGTTATTTTAGAAAACTAACGGCTTATGTTGCGGCGCAAAAAAAGCGAGTGACAGTACACTATGCGATCCAGACCAACGGCATGGTGATCAATGATAAATGGTGTCGTTTTTTGAAAGAGTATCGCTTTTTAGTCGGGCTGTCGATCGATGGGCATCCGCTTGCGCACGATCGGCATCGATTAGACGCCAAAGGGCGGGGGACCTTTGCGCGGGTTTTGCAGACCAAGCGGTTATTGGACGCCTATCAGATCGAGTACAATGTCTTGTGCGTGTTGACAAATCCATTAGCAAAGGAAGCCCAGCGTGTGTTTGATTTTCTCAAGGAAGAGCAGATTGCCTTTGTGCAGTTCATTCCTTGTTTGGCTGATTTGGATGCCACGTCAACGAACGACTATGCCTTGACACCAAGAAGCTTTGCGCACTTTTATCAGCAGCTGTTGGCGTTTTGGCTGCAGGAATTGACACAAGGGCGCTACCTAAGTATTAAGCTGTTCGATGATTTACTAAATCTATTGGTGCGGCAGCAAGTAACTGCCTGTGGGATTCTAGGCAACTGCCAAGTGCAGTATGTGATCGAAGCCGACGGCAGTGTCTATCCTTGTGACTTCTATGTATTAGATGAGTTTCGCATGGGCTATATCCAAGAGCAAACGTTGCGGGAATTGTTTTCTCAAGACTGTTCGCAGCAGTTTTTGTGCCAGAAAAAAGACATGCCTTCGAAGTGTACGCAATGTCCTTTCCAAAAAATGTGCCGAGGAGGCTGTAAACGAATGAAAGATGCAATGTACGTGGATAGTGAGGGGTTTTGCGGCTATCAGGAGCTGTTAAAAGACTTCACACCCAGAATCAATGAGATATTGGGGCTGTTGCAAGGGGTGAGACAATGATCGGACTGATTTATTTTCTCGTGATCGTCTTAGCAAATGCCGTAGGGGCAGTTTCCGGCATGGGGGGCGGCGTGCTGATCAAACCGATTTTCGATTTTATCGGCGCCCATTCTGTTGCTGCGATCTCTTTTTACTCGGCGACAGCTGTCTTCACGATGTCTATCGTTTCGACAGCTAGACAATTAGCCAGTGGACGGAAAATCAATTGGTCGATTGCCTTGTGGGTTTCTGGTGGTGCTGTGTTAGGCGGTGTTTTAGGCAATGTTGCCTTTGAACAGCTATTGCTGGTTTTTCGAGACGACAAGATGGTTCAGCTGATCCAAATCCTTGTGACCGTGCTGACACTATTGTTTGCTTTTTTGTATACAAAATATAACTGGCGCGGGTTTGCGTTGGAAAAAGTCGGCTGGTATGCAGCTTGCGGTTTGATTCTCGGTTTTCTAGCCAGTTTGCTGGGGATCGGCGGCGGACCCATCAATGTTTCTTTATTGATGTTGCTGTTTGCCATGCCGATCAAAGAGGCGACGATTTATTCAATTTGTACGATTTTTTTCTCGCAGCTGGCAAAAATTTTGACGATCGCTTTTTCGACAGGTTTTGGTGCGTATGATCTGCAAATTTTGTGGTTTGTTATTCCAGCCGCGATCGTGGGAGGACTATTAGGCGCCAAGGCCAGCAACGTCCTGTCACCGCAGCGAGTGACACTGGTATTCCAAACCGTGATCGTGCTGGTGTTACTGATCAATCTGTACAATGGCTATCAATTATTGTAAAAAGGAGGCAAACAGATGCCCACGATTCCAGCAGGAACTTATCGAATCGGCACGAATACGATGGACGGCTTTGCCGAGGATCTTGAGGGACCGCAAATCAGCCTCGACAGCCCAGGATTTGCCATTGATGCCACGACGGTGACGAACCAAGCTTTCCAAGTTTTTGTGGAAGCAACAGGATATGTCACAGAAGCCGAGCGCTTTGGCTGGTCGTTCGTTTTTCACTATTTTTTAAGTGAGCAAACGAAACACCGCAGTCAAAAGATACCGAATATGGCTTGGTGGTACACAGTTAGTGGCGCAGATTGGCGTCATCCTGAAGGACCTGATTCAACGATTGCCCAGCGGATGGATCACCCAGTGGTTCAGGTGTCTCGCAACGATGCGATCGCCTATTGCCAATGGGCAAAAAAACGCCTCCCGACAGAAGCAGAGTGGGAGATCGCTGCAAAAGGCGGGACAACTTTTGAAAAATATCCTTGGGGAAGGGAATTTTTGGCAGAAAATACCTATCATTGCAATATTTGGCAAGGCGAGTTTCCAAAAAGCAACACGCGAGCAGACGGCTTCGCCAATACAGCGCCTGCGAAATGGTATGAGCCCAATGGCTTTGGTCTCTATCAAGTGATCGGCAACGTCTGGGAATGGTGCGTCAATCCTGCCCGCATCCCGTTGACGCAGTTTCAACAACAGACGGGACAAACCTTTTGGATAAGGAATCAAACACAAGATGATCAACTGTATGCGACTCGCGGCGGTTCATTTTTGTGCCATGAATCCTATTGCAAACGATACCGAATTGCCGCTAGAAATGGTAATTCTGGGATGTCGGCAGCCAATAATTTAGGGTTTCGGTGTGTCAAAGACTTGGATCAGTAAACTGATAAAAGCAAAAGCGGCACCTATTCACGGGGATAGGTGCCGCTTGTTTTATTGCCATTCGGATTGATAATTTCCTTTGAGATCATAGACATAATTGATCTCGGTTCGATTACGAATCCCATTTAAACCAACGGTCCAAGTCCATTCACCTTGGAAGCCGTTTAAAATGACGATGCTGACGCCAGGAACATAGTGATCTAGCTGAGCTGCTCGCGCCTCAGAATCCTTGATGATCTTGGGAATGACGCCCCAGTCGATGGCATCAAAGGCAATGGTATCTTCCATCGAAAGCTCGATCGTATCGTCGTCTTTTTTCCATTTGGTCAACAGATTTTCTGGGTAATACCAATACTCGTCTTGTAGGCCTGTGTTTGGATTGATCACTCGCGCAACTGCATAAATGCCGCTTTTTAGCGGGACATTGCGGATGTGAAAACTATAGCTGACCAGTTGCAGCTCTTTGTCCTTGAATGAAGATTGATTTGGCAGCGCCGCCATAATTTCTTTGGCACTGGTTTCTTCTCGAAAGAGTTGGCGGTCTACAGGTAAAAAGGTGGAAACTACGCCAATACAAAAGAGAATCGCTGGCAGCAAGAGCAATGAGAATAACCAGTAAAATGGCGACTTTTTGTGTTTTTTGAGGCCGATGATCAGACCGATCAAAAAGACCAGCAGGATCCCTGCTACCCAAAAGTAGGGGAACAAACGAATGATCTGATGCCTGGTTTCAACGACTTGGTATTCATTCAGACCAAACCAATTTTCCGCGATGGTGAGGTTATTTAAAACAATAATTCCGCCAATAATACCTAGAATAAATAAGAAAATCAATAGCAAAAGCATCCGACCGAGTATCCGACGTATCAGCGAGGGTCTAGTAGGTGGGGTCATGAGTCACGTCCTTTTTATATTTTCGAAAATAGTAGGTTAAATACAAGAGTAGTACAACTGGTGTTTTTTTTCAATGATTGTAGACAAAAAAACTACATCCACAGATGCGACCTCAAAAAGTTAGACCAAAAATCTAACTTTTTTGGGGTCAGCACACCGCAGATGCAGGCTTTATTTTCATTTAGTCGAGTGTTTGTTGGCGGGCGATAGCTGGAAAGAATTTTAGGCTATACAATGCGCTGATCCCAACTAGAATATAAATGACGCGGGCAATGATCGACGTGCTGCCGCCGGTGATCGCTGCGACAAGGTCAAACTCGAAGGCGCCGACCAGCAGCCAATTGATCCCACCGATGATCAATAGTGTCAGTGCGATCCCATCAAATTTTTTTAACATAGGAAACTCCTCTCTAGTTGTCGCCCCATCAACTTTCATCGTCGGTGATGGTGACATCTTTTTCTTTCTCGCCTTCTTGATTGCGATCATTATAGATATAGACATGGCGAACGATTTTAATCAGCGGGCGAATGGTCAAAAAGACACCGCCGATCAAATAGGCGATCGTTCCGTAAATCGCAGGTAAGCTAGTTAATGAAACGATACTCCCGAAAATATAAAACAAGCCCGTCAAAATATCATTCGTAAGTGAGATCAACATGTAGCGATTTTGAAAGTAGATGCGAAAGCGACTTGCCTTGATGATCACATCTTCTTCTTTTCCAGGATCGAATTGATGTTCACTCCGTTTGATTTTTGGCATAGGTGCCATCACTGCTCCTTTATTTGTGCTAAGGTTTCAAGACAACTTTGATGTTCTTGTCTTCTTTTTTGTCAAAAATCTCATACGCTTTGGCAGCATCTGCTAAAGGCATCGTGTGGGTGATGATCTGTGACGGGTCAAACAAACCGTCCGCGATCATATCATAAATTTTTGGCATCAAATGGATCACAGGTGCTTGCCCGTGTTTGACATCAATGTTGCGCATAAAGAATTCTTGCAATGGATAAGAAGAAGCAGGTGTCATGTAAACGCCAGTGATTTGGACGGTACCAAATTTTTTGACTGCCTTGGCGGCCATCTGGATCGGTGAGATTGTTCCACTTTGCAAGCTGACTAGATTTTTGGCTTTTTCTTTGACGGGTTCTAAACCATCCATCCCAACACAGTCGATGATCACATCAGCGCCACCTTTGGTCAGCTCATACAATTCATCGGCACTAGTAGCCAGATCATCCAATTGGAATGTTTCGACTTGATTGTAGCTGCTGGCTTTTTCTAGGCGATGAGCAACAGGGTCCACGGCAATCACCCGCTTAGCGCCTGCCATCACAGCAAATTTTTGCGCAAACAAGCCAACTGGTCCTGAGCCTAAGACGATCACGGTATCATCTTTTTTGACGCCGGCATTTTGGACGCTCCAATATGCTGTAGGTAAGATGTCAGATAAAAACAATACTTTTTCATCAGGGATCGTTGATTCAGGTACGATAAACGAGGTGAAATCTGCGAACGGTACGCGCAAGAATTCGGCTTGACCGCCCCAGTGGTTGCCGTTCATTTTTCCAAAACCGAATAAGCCGCCATACAATGTATCTTCTGAAGAATTGTCGCATTGACTTTCCATCTCATTTTGGCAAAAGTGGCAGTGACCGCAACCGATATTGAAAGGGATGACGACGCGGTCGCCTTTTTTTAGTTTCTGTATTTGACTGCCGACTTCTTCGACAATACCCATTGGTTCGTGACCAACGACATAGCCTTCTTCCAAAACCGAGCCGCCATGGTGGTAAAGGTGGAGATCAGAGCCGCAGATTGCAGTTGCGGTGATTCGGATGATCGCATCCGTCGGTTCTAAAATCGTTGGATCTTCTACACGGCGAACGTCCATTTTTTGATTTCCTTGCCAGGTTACTGCTTGCATCATTTTTCCTCCTTGTTTGTTCAGATAAGTTCGGACAATCACTAATTTTTCCAACAACATGTTTTTACTTTTCAGTAACAGATAAGTTAATTCTGCAAGGATTTTAACGATTTGACAACGAAAACGCTCAAAACGGTTGATTAGGATTTTTCTTCATCAATGGTTTAAAAAAAGAAAAACAGATGATTTGCTAAAAAAGTGAAAGCGTGACACTATTAAAGTGAAGCATGCATGTGTTACGAGTATCTACTGGAACCTGCATCAACCAGTGACAAGAAATGAGGAGGGATGATCATGGATCTAACGATTCGAGGAAAAGCTTCCTGCACCAATTGCAATGAAAACTTTGATGGGAAGCTAGTCGTTCATTTACAAGAAGACAGCGAGGGGCAATTAACCATGGTACCACCGTTGGAAACGAATGAATTGGCAGAAGATGAAATCGCTATTCATTATACTTACGGGGAAGTGAAGGAAGCCATCGAAGGAACCTTCGTATGTCCAAACTGTCAGACAGAAAATGAGGTTCGGATTGAAATTCCGACCGAGCTATTAGATGGCTCAATGAATTGAATGAATAATTAAATTGAAAAAGCTCTCTGTTCCTTGAACAGGGAGCTTTCGTTATTTATTGGTCATTGGTTTATTTTGTTCCATCAATGATTTGGACATTGAAGTCTCGTAAGATGTCGAGTCCTTGCGACTCGTGATTTTTACCGGCGACTAATGTTTTATTGATGGTGAAATCAGCGTCAGGAAAGGCGCTTTGGATCTCGATCGTATTGGAAAGGACGCAGATGTTGGTTTCAACACCGGTGATTTCGATTTTCTTTTCTTCTTCAGGCTTAAATAGATTTTTCTTGATGTCGATCAAGACTTCAGGTGGAATACTGTAATAGTATTTCTTGACGACTTTTTCATTTTCGAGAGGCTTAAGTTCTGGGATAAGCTGCAGGGCAGCGGCTTCTTCATCAGGCGTTCCTTTGACTTCGATTGGGATGTCGCGGGTGTGTAAGATGTACTCCCCATTCACCCGCGCTTGTTCTAGGCGCTTGGCGATTCGTTTGACGAGAGCGGCGCTATCTGGCACATACGCTTCGTTCGCTTCATCGAGAATTTGGTTTTGCATATCGACAATGACTAGCATGTGGTTACTCCCTTTCTATAAACATCGTTTTTCAAATGATCTAACGAGAGGTTGAAAAATAGGTGCTATTTCTATGATGCCCCACTTTTTTTAAATTTTCAAAGAAAACGCTCTTCTTATCGTGAAACGGTAAAAATGTTATTTTTTTATTCGAATAACGATGCTTTTTGTTTGCTGAAAAGAAGAAGTAGTGATAGCTTTTAAATAGTACATTAAAAATAAATGAAAGTAGGTTAGGTTAAATGAGAAAGTTATTTTATATGGGGACTTTGCTTTTTTCAGTTGGTGTACTGGCGGCAGGATGTGGCAATAGCGAAACCGCTGATTCCTCGGGGAATGAGTCAGCAGATGGCAAAACGACGTTGGATTTTTGGTCCTTCTGGGGGTCTGGTGCAAGACAAGAAGTAATTGAAGAAATTATTGATGATTTTAATGCGTCACAAGATAAAATCGAGGTCAAATACAGCTACCAGCCTTGGGGCGATATTTGGACAAAATCACTGTCGTCGATCACTGCTGGTAATCCGCCTGATGTTATTGTACAAGATATTAATTCTGTTGCTCAGCGGGCAGAAGCGCAGCAAGCAACAAATTTAAGCGAGTATATCGAAGAAGGCTTTTCTGATGAATTTTATCCGCAATTATGGGATACGGTGGAGTATGAAGGGGATGCGTATGCTGTTCCTTTCAATACAGATACGCAAGTGATTTTCTACAACAAGACACTCTTTAAAGAGGCAGGTATCAGTGAAGAGCAACTGCCCCAAACGTGGGAGGAGTTAGAAACAGTTGCTCGTAAATTAGATGTCAAAAACGGTGATGACTTTGAGCGGATCGGTTTTTACCCATTGTGGAATTTAGGCGCCGATGTGTGGGCCTTGAATGCCGACGATGGCGTCAGCTGGTTTGACAAGGATGAGAACGTCAAAATCGATACAGACAACAAAGTGGAAGCGTTGGAATGGATCTTAGACTGGCAAGAGTATTATGGTCAAGATACCATCAATCGGTTAGAAGCTGAATTTGGTTCAGGTGTTGCCGATCCATTCATTTCTGGATTAGTGGCGATGCGTGCGCAAAACATCAACTACTACTCAAGTTTAGCGGAAAATGCACCGGATGACTTTGAATTTGGGGTCATTCAAATTCCTGAAAAAGAAAGTGGTTCTGGTCACTGGTCATGGGGTGGCGGGTTCGTCTTAGAAGTGCCATACGGAGCCAAAGATCCTGAAGCGTCCTATGAGTTTATCAAATACTTGTCGACACCAGAAGTTCAAGAGAAATTTGGTGAGAAAAGCTTTGATATCATGGCGAATCGAACAGCCAACGAAAACTTGGTCAACAACGACAATCTAGATGAAAACGGCCAAATGATCTACCAAATGGCAGATGAAAACTTTGCCAATACGGTGATCACACCTGTACCATTGACAGCTCCTGATTTCAGCAGTCTTGTCAATGAACAGATCGACCAAATCATGCTGGGCAGCAAAACACCGGCTGAAGGGTTGGCAGATGCGCAAAAAGCGGTCGAAGATCTCGTTGAGCAAAACAAATAAATTTCAAAACGAGCGTTTTTAAAAAAGAAGGAAAGTCCAGTCGGTTAGCGGACTGGGCTTTGCTTTCTGCTTTGCGAAGCGGACGTGTTTTCTTGAATAAACAATGAGTAAAAATAGAATGGAGTGGAAGGAATGCCAAAGAAGCGTTCAAAAAGTAAACGGCAAGAAGCTCTTTGGGGCTACTTCTTCGTAGCACCATTTTTGCTTGGGTTCGTGATCTTTATGTTAGGGCCCATGCTGTTTTCCTTCGTAGGAAGCTTTACCGATTACAATCTGACTTCAAAAATGAATTTTATCGGCTTTAAGAACTTTACCCGCATGTTCACGCAAGATACCCTGTTTTGGAAATCTCTTTATAACACGGCGTATTTTGTACTCTTCAATGTTCCCTTAACCACGTTATTCAGTGTTTTTCTAGCCACTTTACTGAATCAAAAAATCCGCGGAATCAGTTTTTTCCGAACGACCTTTTACTTACCAGCGATCCTTTCAGGGGTTGCCGTCTACGTCTTATGGATGCAATTATTATCTCCTTCCGCAGGATTGATCAATACCTTCTTGAGCTGGTTCAATATCAAAGGTCCGGCATGGCTGTTTGATCCAGAATGGACGAAACCAGCGTTGATTTTGATGAAGATTTGGAGTTCAGGGGGCGCGATGCTCTTGTATCTAGCTACCTTGCAAAATATTTCGCCGACGCTGTACGAATCGGCTGAGATCGATGGAGCGGGGGTTTGGGCGAAATTCAAAAATATTACGATTCCTTTGATCACGCCGATCATCTTCTATGATGTGATTACTTCAACGATCGGTTCTTTTCAAATTTTCCAAGAAGCATACGTGATGACCAAAAATGGTACCGGCGGTCCGGCGAATTCGTTGCTATTCTATAATTTGCATATGTGGAACAAAGCATTTGTTGCCTTTGATATGGGTTATGCGATGGCAATGTCGATGATCTTGTTCTTGATCGTCCTAGTCTTGACCTTTATCAATCTCAAGCTGGCACCACGCTGGGTTCACTATACCGGAGGTGGCAGCTAATGGAAATGACGACAAAAACGCGAAGCAAATCAAGCCAACAGCGAGTCAAGAAAATCATCAGCTATGTGGTGATGTCGATCATCGGGATCGTGCTGCTGATTCCGTTGCTGTGGATGGTCTTTACGTCATTGAAACCGATGGAGGAGATCGTGCGTTACCCGCCGACCTTTTTCCCAGAAGAAATCAATCTTGGCAATTATTTGGAGACCATCAACGCCTTTCCTTTTTGGCAGTATGCAAAAAATACGTTATTCATTACTGTCTTAGTGGTCTTCGGGAATGTCTTATCAAATTCCTTCATTGCTTATGGGTTTGCAAAATTGGCCTTTCCAGGAAAAAATCTGATCTTTGCCCTCGTCTTGTCTACCATGATGATTCCTGGCTTTGTGACGATGATCCCGCAGTATGTTTTGTTTTCCAAAATCGGCTGGGTCGGCACCTATCTGCCGCTGATCGTTCCAGCGTTTTTCGGCAACGCCTTTAACATTTTCTTGATGCGGCAGTTTTACTTGTCCGTCAACAATGAATTGATCGAAGCCGCTAAGATCGATGGCGCCAATCATCTTTATATTTGGAGCCATCTAATGATCCCATTGACGAAACCCGCACTGATCACCATCGCCATCAACTCCTTCAATGGGGCGTGGAATGATTTCTTAGGGCCGTTACTGTATATTCAAAACCAAGAAAAGTACACGCTGCAGATTGGCTTGCAAGTCTTCCAAAACCAATCAACGACCCAGTGGAACTACTTGATGGCAGGAGCAACGCTTGTGTTATTGCCGACGATCTTGCTGTTCTTCCTCGCACAACGCTACTTTATTGAAGGAATGGATCTGACGGGAGGTTCCAAAGGATGAGAACAAAAGTCACGCCGCAACGCTTGAACCAAGGGCTGCTGACTGGCATCAATTGGCTCCCGCATTTGCTGGTTTTACAAGGCATGTGGCTGTTGTATTCCTTGCCTTTGATTACCAGTACCACTGCTAGTCGAGCATTGATCGGGACTTTGGTGGAACTGCGGAACGATGGCTTGGAAGCAAGTAGCAAAGCTCGTTTTCAGCAGGTGTTTCATCAACAGTGGGCAACGAGAAAAGGGCAAGATCGTTTGCTCAGTCTATTCTTTCTGCTGCTTTTAGTGGACAGTTTTGTCTTTCGCCGTCTGCAGCACCCGCTGTTTCAGATCGCTAGTTACGCGTTAGCGCTCACCTTTGGCTTGTTTTGCTTGGTCTTACTTTATCAAACGAGGCTGCTTCACACCTATCCGCAGCAGCCCATCTCATTGTTTTATAGTTTTTATCAGTTTGCGCGTTCACCAAAAAGAGTACTGGCGCATCTTTTAGTAACAGTGACACTTGTCTTGACCTTTTTGCTGTTTGGTCCTGTCTACTTATTGGTCTTAGGAATCAGCACCTTGTATTTGGTCAATGTCGTGCTCTGTGACAAAGCGTTCAAATAGAAAACAAACGGGTATCCCGAAACTTCCTTAGTGAAAAGCTAAGGAGTTTCGGTTTTTTTGTGAAAAGAAGGTTGACAGGGCCAAAAATTATGCCTATGCTGAAGGTGAATTTAGTAAACAGTAAACAGATGAGGTGCAGCTATGGCAAGTATGAGAGATATCGCGAAATTAGCCGGGGTGTCGGTAGCAAGTGTTTCTAGAATCCTTAACAATGATGAAACCTTCAGTATCAATGAACACACGCGGCAACGAGTCATTGAGATCGCCAACCAAATGAACTATTCAAAAGAAAAAAATCAACCCCATTCCCGTGAAGTCGGCGACCAAAACACGATTGCCATCATTACCCGCCACGATCGAGAGTCGGAAAGAAACGATCCGTACTTTATGATGATCCGCAATGGGATCGAAAAAGAAGCGGCGAAGTGGCGCTTAAAAACGATTCGGGCCTTTTCCATGCGGGAGCCTCAAAAAGATTTGGCGCAATTGGCGAAGTATGGCGCAGTCATTATTATTGGAGAGATGACCAGCGATGCTTTGGCAGAGATCAGTCAGCAAAATGCCAATATTATCCTGGTGGATAATTATAGTGAAGCACCCAGCTACGATTGCATCCAAACCGATTTTGCCCAAAAGACCCACCAGATCCTCACGATGTTAAAAGAGAAGGGTCATGAGCATATCGCCTTTGTGGGTGGTGTTGCCAGCCGAGTGACGATTTCTGGCGAAGTCGTTTACGATGAACAAGAGATTCGAGCAGAAAACTACCGCCAATGGATGCTGCTCAATAAATTGGAAAAGTTCACAACCGTGCTGCAGGGGAAGTGGTCACCGGAGACCGGTTTGCATTTTGGTCAGCAGATTGCGCAAATGAATCCTCGCCCCACAGCGATCGTCGTTGCCAGCGATCCTATGGCAGTCGGGGTTTACAAGGCACTCGCTGAAGCGGGGCTATCGATTCCTAAAGATGTGTCAGTCGTTAGTTTTGATGATATCGAAATGGCGCAATTTATGACGCCCGCACTGTCCTCCGTCAAGATGAAAGCCGAAGAGATGGGGCAGATGAGTGTCGAATTAGCGAAAAATAAAATCCTAGGGGTGCGGACGATGCCGGTTCGCGTCGTTTGTGGCAGTGAATTGATCATTAGAGAATCGATTGCCGAAAAAGATCAGTGACGTCTGATCTTTTTTATTTTAGGGGTTGTGTAAACATTAACTAAACAACTATACTGATTGTAGTAAACGTTTACAGTTAAAAATAAAGGAGAAAACGAAATGAAGTTTATTGATAAATTAGCCGAAAAGATGGTGCCTTTTGCTCAGATCATTGCCAACAACAAATACTTGTTAAGTCTGCGTGATGGGTTTATGGTCGCTTTTCCTGCAACAATGTTTGCGTCAATTATGATTATTATTCAAAATCTGCCTGCTACTTTCGGACTCTCGGAAAAACTTCCAGAGGGATTCATCACGTTTCTAAACGACTTTTTTGGTCCTATCGGAAATGCGACCATGAGTATCACCGCTATTTTCGTTGTTTTTGGGATCGGCTATCAATTGGCTGGCAAGTATGGACAAGCCAAATTATTTGCGGGTGCCATCTCACTGTCTTCGTTTTTGATGCTGCTGCCTTTTGGCTCATCCGAAGAGTTAGGTACAGTGATCCCCTTGTCGAAATTAGGGGCTGAGGGAATGTTTGTCGGGATCATCACGGCCATTATCGCTACGCAGATCTATTGCAAAATCAGTGCGGCTGGGCTGACGATCAAAATGCCAGATTCGGTTCCGCCAATGATCGCAGAATCATTTGTCGCCATCATTCCTGGGGCGGCACCGTTGTTCCTTTTCAATTTGATTCGCTACTTGTTCACCTTTACTTCATGGGGCAATGCCGTTGATTTCGTTTATGAGATTCTGCAAAAACCATTAATGGGCTTAGGCGGTACGTTGCCAGCAGTACTGATCGCCGTCTTGTTCACCCAATTCTTCTGGTGGTTTGGGATTCACGGAACACTAGTGGTCAATGCGGTGATCGATCCAATCATGAATGCGTTAGCTATTGAAAACTATGAAGCCTACAAAGCAGGGGCTGAACAACTGCCCCATATCATTAACACTACGTTTATGGGCGTGTTCGTCAATCAAGGAATGCAGCTGGGGATCTCGATTACAATGGCCTTCTTTATCGCTCGTTCGATTCGGATGAAAAAATTAATGAAGACGGTGATCGCGCCATCTGTTTTCAACGTATCTGAACCGATGACCTTTGGTTTGCCGATCGTCCTGAACCCGATCGCTTTTGTCCCATGGATCTTAGCCCCATTAGCCAGTACAACGATCTCTTACTTTGCGATTGCCGCAGGCTTAGTGCCAAGACCAATCGGAGCAACGGTTGTTTGGACGACCCCTGTTTTCTTATCTGGTTGGTTAGGCACGGGTTCTGTTGCCGGCGCAATCTTACAGTTAGTGACGGTTGCCGTAATGACCTTGATCTGGGTGCCATTCTTGATCGTAATGGATCGCGGCTACTTGAAAGAAGAAAAAGCGGAAGCGGCATTAAATGAACAAGCGACATCTGAGACGATCAATCAAAGGGTAGAAGAAAGATAAGCCCAGAAACGGAAAGAAATGCAATACGCGCACCCTTTAGAAAGGAATTTGTGATGAGAACCGATACATTGTCTTGTAGTTATCAAATGAATACCACATCTACGGATTTTTCCCGTGTGTTATTGGCGGAACAAGAGAAATTCTTTCGAGCCAAACAAGCCCAAGAACCGTTCGGGGAAGGTTGCCGTATTGAAATGATGATTCAAACCAAAACCGCTCCGCGGATGGTACCAGCCGTTATGACGGTCAAAAAAATTGCCGCTGATGAGCTGTGGCTTCGTACGACCCATGAAGAAGGAGTGATCGATCAACGGTACAGTTTTGCTCCAGGACGAAAAGGGAAGCTGCAAGTCACGTATTCGGAACAAAGCCGTTTTGCGCAGCAGAAAACAACCTACAGTTTTATGTTGGCGGCGCTGTTTTACAAATTCTTTTTCAATCGTGGCGTCAAAAAACGCTTGCGTTATCTTGAAGTAGCTTGTCAACGAGCAGGGACAAATGAAAAAAATGGGGAAAATTGAGGATAGCAATGATAGAAATAAAGAACGAACAACTCTTTCACTTATACAATGAAAAAATCAGTTATATCATAAATGTGTTACCAAATCAGCAACTGGGTCATGTCTATTTTGGACCATCTCTAGGCACACTGGCGCCGTTTGATCAAGCGTACCTTGAGAAAAAAGAGAATAAATCGGCAGGAACCGTCAAATTTTTTGAAGCTGACAATCTTTTTACCTTGGCGGACCGTTTTCAAGAATTGCCAACGTATGGGACTTCTGATTTTCGGGAAGGGGCAGTGTCGGTTTTTGAGGAAGAAACCCCACTTTATGTTGATTTTAAACTTGTGGCTTTTCACTGTTTTGAGGGCAAAGAACGAAAGCTGGCGCAACCAGCCAGCTTCGCGGCTGCCGATGAAAGCCAAAGCATCGTCTTTGAATTGGTAGATCAAGAGCGGCAGCTGGAACTGGCGATCACCTATACGATCTTCAAAGGATCAGGTACCATCACGCGGCAGCAAACACTGACCAATACGGGGAGCAAGCCTAGAACCATCCAGCGCTTTTTGAGTGGTGTCTTGGAGCTGAAAAATCGCGATTTTGAACTGCTGCATCTTTCAGGCGCCTGGCTGAAAGAACGACATATCAAGACGGTTCCTTTGACCCAAGGGACGATCAGTGTCGGCTCGTTAAAAGGAGCGTCTGGTCATCAGCACAATCCTTTTGTTGCCTTAAAAGAACAGCAAGCCACCAATGACACTGGTCACGTCTACGGTGCCAACCTGATTTATTCTGGTAACTTTTTGGCGCAAGCAGAAATGGATGAATGGGACAACGTTCGATTGATGTTGGGGATACATCCTGAACATTTCAGCTGGCAGCTTTCACAAGGAGAAACCTTTGAAGCGCCGGAATGTCTCTTCACCTTCACCGCTGCTGGCCTGAATGGTTTGAGTCAAGAATCCGCCCAATTTATCGAAAAGCATGTGATTGCCCCTTATTGGCAAAAGCGGCAGCGGCCGATCGTCTTTAATAACTGGGAAGCGACTTATTTTGATTTTAATGAAGAGAAGCTGTTGACTTTAGCCCAAGAAAGCAAGGCGTTAGGGATGGAGTGCTTTGTGCTGGATGATGGTTGGTTTGGAAAACGCAATAACGACCGCAGTTCATTAGGCGATTGGGTGGCGGACCCTGCCAAATTTCCAAAAGGAATCGGCTCTTTTGCTGAGAAAATTCATGCCATGCAGCTGCAGCTGGGGATTTGGTTTGAACCGGAAATGGTTTCGCCAGATAGTCAGTTGTACCAAGAGCATCCTGAGTGGGTAGTCAAGCATCCTTATGAGCGGATCTCTGTGGGGCGCGGGCAATACGTGTTGGATTTTGCCAATCCAGCAGTGGTCGAGGCAATTTTCGAAGCGATGCAAAAAGTGATCCTTGAAACCAAGCTGGATTACATCAAATGGGATATGAACCGCAATATCACGGAAGCTTACTCTCCTTACTTAGCGGAACAGGGAATTTCTCAGACGGAGTTTTATCATCGTTATATTTTGGGCCTTTATCGCTTATATGAAAAAATCTTAGCGGCGTTTCCGACCCTTTTGATCGAAGGCTGTGCTGGCGGCGGGGGCAGATACGATTTGGGGATCTTGTTTTACAGTCCGCAGATTTGGCCTAGTGATGATAGTGATGCAGTGGAACGTTTAGCGATCCAAAGCGGAACGTTGTTAGGGTATCCGTTGTCCTCCTTCAGCAATCACGTGTCGGCGGTACCAAACCACCAAGTCGGCCGGGCAACTTCTTTAGCCTTTCGGCAAACCATCGCAATGTTTGGGCCATTGGGGTATGAACTCGATCTCTTTCACTTGTCTGAAGCTGAAAAGCAGGCGATCAAATCCCAAATCGTTTTTTATAAAAAGCAGCGGCAATTGCTGACCTTTGGTACTTTTTATCAGCTGCAGCAGTTGGACCATGCCAATGAAAAAACTTGGGCGGTGTATGATCCGCAAAATGAAGAAGCATTGGTTGCTTTCTTTCGCGTGTTGGCACAAGCCAATCCGACGGCGGAAGACTTTTTGCCCGCACCCTTTCTCGATGGCCAACAGGTGTATCGGGTCAATGGCGAAACTGTCTCTGGTCAGCTGTTAAGGCAATTAGGGTTGCGTAAACCTTATCAGTTTAATGCCGTCAACCATGGAACAGCGCAAGTCACTGGCGATTTTCAATCATTTGTCTACCAGTTACAAGCCAAAAAAGGAGTAGAATGATGAGCAATCAATTGTTTGATCAGCAGTTTATGCATGGCGGGGATTACAACCCCGATCAATGGCTGGCTTATCCAGAAATCTTGCAAAAGGATCTTGCTTATATGCAGCAAGCCCATGTCAACACCGTCACATTAGGGGTGTTTGCTTGGAGTGCCTTAGAGCCGCAAGAAGGCGTTTATCAGTTTGACTGGTTGGATCGTGTGTTTGATCAGATCCATGACATCGGCGGCAAAGTCATTTTGGCCACTCCTAGCGGTGGGCGTCCTCAATGGCTGAGCCAAAAGTATCCCGAAGTCAATCGGACCAACGCCCAAGGGCAAAAACATACCCATGGGTTTCGCCACAATCACTGTTACTCTTCACCGATCTATCGGGAAAAGGTGACGCAAATCAATCAGCAGTTGGCAAAACGTTACGGCAAGCATCCGGCATTAGCCATGTGGCATATCTCCAATGAGTACTCTGGGGAATGCTTTTGCTCCTATTGTCAAGAAAACTGGCGCAGTTGGCTGCAAAAGAAATATGGTGATTTAGCCACGTTGAATCATGCCTGGTGGACTTCTTTTTGGAGTGGTACGTACTCCGATTGGTCGCAGGTTTTACCGCCTTCGCCTCTAGGAGAACACAAAGTGCATGGCATGGATCTTGATTGGAAACGATTTGTTACAGATAGGACGATCGATTTTTATTTGCATGAATGTACGCCGATTCGCCAACTGACACCGGACATTCCTGTGACGACGAATTTTATGGCGGAAGGACATGCTACCCAAGATTTTATTCCTTTAGAAGGCATTGACTACAGCAAGTTTGCTCGTCATGTGGACATCGTTAGCTGGGATAGTTACCCTGATTGGAACAACAACTTTGAATCTTTGGCAGCGACAGCAATGAAATCTGCCTATGTGCATGACCAGTACTGGTCTTTGAAGAAACAGCCCTTTTTAGTGATGGAATGCACGCCGAGTTTTGTTAACTGGCATTCCTTTAATAAAGCGAAAAAGCCTGGTGTCCATCAGTTGAGTGCCATGCAGCAGATCGCTCACGGCTCAGATAGTACCTTGTATTTTCAATGGCGCCAATCCCGCGGCAATTCAGAAAAATTCCATGGGGCAGTCGTGGGACATGATGATTCCACGGAGAATCGGGTCTTCAAAGAAGTTGCGGCTTACGGCAAGCGCTTGGAAAAAATCAAAGAGATTCAAGGAACCACAAGAAAAAAAGCAGTGGCGATCCTTTTTGACTGGGAAAGCAACTGGGCATTGAAGCGAGGCGGCGGGTTTGGTCGACCAACCAGACGGTATCCGCAAACGTTGCAGGAGCATTATCGTTATTTCTGGGAACAAGACATCGCTGTCGATATTTTGACGCCAGAGCAAGATTTTTCTGACTATCGGTTGGTGATCGCTCCGATGCTTTACTTGATGACCTCGGAGACGATGGCAAAACTTTGCCAGTACACGGAAGCTGGTGGTACCTTGATTTCCAGTTACTTTAGCGGCATGGTCAATGAAACCGACCTGTTGTATCTGGGGGGCTTGCCACAGCCGTTGCGAGGGTTATTAGGCATCAACGTGCTGGAGCTGGAAACTCTTTTTGACACTGAACACAATCAAGTGGTTTTTCAAGGACAGCCCTTTGAAACACGGGACTATTCTGCAATCATCGAAGCCGAAACAGCGGAGGTACTAGGGGTGTATCAAGCGGATTTTTACCAAGGAACACCTGCGATCACCAAACATACCTTTGGTGCAGGCACCGCCTACTATCTGGCGGCTCGCACCAACTATGACTTTTTCGAACAGTTTTATGCCTCTTTGGTCCGTGAGCTGTCCTTGGCAGAGGAAAGGATCGCGCATGCCAATCCTGCAGTCTCGATCCAAGGCAGGATCAGTCCAGAACGAACGTACTTTTTCATCATGAATTTTTCTGAGAAAGAGCAGACACTACACTTGATCAAAGAAGTCGTTGATTTAGAGACCAATCAAGCAGTCCCTCAAACAGCAACCTTGGCGCCGTATGAAGTGCGAGTGGTTTATTTTAACAATTAGCTGACCATTGGAAAAAACGTCCCTTTCGACAAATGCAGAAAGGGACGTTTTTTTGATGAATGGTTTATCAGAAATCATTCTGGATCGGCTGCTTGGTGCTTTTTCATCCATTGAGGCAATGCGGCACTGATTTGTGTCGGCAACACGACATAGTGCTCTTCTGCCAATGCTTCGCCAATCAGGCTATGGAGATAGACAGCCGCGTGGATCGTTTCCTCTGTTTTTTCAAACTGTGCCAAAAAGCTGGTAATCATGCCTGCCAGCGTATCACCCATCCCACCAGTCGCCATTGCGGGTGTTCCGAGGGGATTTTGGGCGATGCTGCTACCGTAAATTTGCGTGCGATGGCTTTTTAAGACCACCAGACTTCCGAGTTTTTGTTGGGCTTGCTGATTGTTTTCTTCGGTCTGGTCGGCAATTGCCAGTCCGCTGAGCCGTTGCCATTCCATCTGATGCGGCGTGAAGACGACTTGTTCAGGAAAGGGGATGATCAGCGGATATTTGGCAGCCAAATTGATCGCCGAACCATCGATCACCAACCATTGGTGTTCTTTTTGG
Organism: Enterococcus sp. NPDC086594; assembly: GCF_044746145.1. Taxonomy (NCBI): domain Bacteria; kingdom Bacillati; phylum Bacillota; class Bacilli; order Lactobacillales; family Enterococcaceae; genus Enterococcus; species Enterococcus sp. NPDC086594. Next base: position 121,708 of record NZ_JBIVBP010000001.1, on the reverse strand, counting down.
GCAGAAACGATCCGCTGCAGCAGATCAAAATTGCTTTTTCCTTCTCCTAATCCGGGACCAATCAGTAGGACGTCCGCCGATTCGGTGACCGTATCGATCAGTTCTGTTTGCTGCCAATCGACAAACATCGCTTCAGGCAAGCGGGCGTGCAGGGCGGTTCGGTTGACGCCATCGGAGATCACAGTGGTCAAACCAGTTCCCCCATATACACAGGCTTGCGCCGCCATTAAGATCGCCCCACCGAATTGGCGGTTGCCCCCTACTAAAACGGCCCGGCCAAAGGTACCTTTGTGGCTTTTTGTCGGGCGCTGTTGGATCACTTTGGATAAAATCGCAGAATCAAGTTGCACCATGCAATGACTCCTTTCGTTAATCAAAATCGAGTTATATTTATTATACCTGTTTCCTAGAAATTTCATAGAAAAGACCCATGGAAAAAGGCGCAATTTTTTTTCCTTTTTTGGTTTAAGAGTGTTATCATAAATAGCGAGAACAGAAATGGAGGGAACACTATGACAATCGATTGGAAAAAAGAGGTCGAAGCCCGCAAAGACGATTTGCTGAACGACTTGATTGATCTATTGAAAGTGAAAAGTGAAAGAGAAGATGATAAAGTGACTGCGGACGCGCCATTTGGTCCTGGACCTCGTGATGCGTTGCTACACATGCTAGCTTATGGTGAACGTGATGGCTTCACAGTCAAAAACGTCGATAATTACGCTGGTCACATCGAATTTGGTGAAGGAGACGAAACATTAGGGATCTTCGGTCACATGGATGTTGTTCCTGCAGGTGACGGCTGGTCAACCGATCCTTATGATCCAGTCATCAATGACAACAAAATCTATGCTCGTGGTTCTTCTGATGATAAAGGTCCTTCAATGGCCGCCTATTATGGGATGAAAATCATTAAAGAATTGGGCTTGCCATTATCGAAAAAAATCCGTTTTGTCGTTGGTTCTGATGAAGAAAGCGGCTGGGCAGATATGGATTACTACTTTGAGCATGAAGAAAAGCCTGATTTTGGCTTCTCGCCAGATGCCAATTTCCCAATCATCAATGGGGAAAAAGGGAATGTGACATTAGGGATCCATTTCCAAGGCAACAATGAAGGAGACTTCACGCTACAAAGCTTTACTGCTGGCTTGCGGGAAAATATGGTACCAGGAACGGCAACGGCAAGCTTCATTGCTCCATCAACAGAAGAAGCATTAGCGATCGAAAAAGCCTTTTTCGATTACGTCGAAGCCAATCCAGTGACGGGCACGATTGAAACAGAAAATGAACAAGTGACGATCGAATTAGTCGGTAAAGGTGCTCATGGTGCCAGCCCACAATCAGGAATCAATGCGGGGACTTTCTTAGCAGTCTTCTTAGATAACTATGCCTTTGGCGGCGGCGCAAAACAATTCATCCATGCAGCAGCAGCCTATGTCCATGAAGATTTCTACGGTGAAAAATTAGGTGTGGCGTACGAAGACGAAAAAATGGGTAAATTGACTATGAATGCTGGCTTGTTTGCTTTTAAAGCGAACCAAGCAGGAACGCAAGCAGACAACTTTATCGCATTGAACTTCCGTTATCCTAAAGGGGTAACTGCGGAAGGACTTGAAATCGGTGTGGAACGCACCGTCGGTATGGAAGGGGCCACCGTTACTCGCAATGACCGCAACATGGAACCTCACTACGTGCCAGCAGATGATCCATTGGTAGAAACTTTATTGGCGGTTTATGAAGAACATACCGGCGAAAAAGGCTTTGAACAAATCATCGGCGGCGGCACATACGGCCGTCTATTGAAACGCGGCGTTGCCTATGGCGCAATGTTCCCAGGCTATGTTGATACCATGCACCAAGCCAATGAATTCATGAGCTTGGATGACCTATTCAACGCAGCGGTGATCTATGCAGATGCTATCTACCGTTTGGCGAAATAAAGAGACATTGATACCGTCTATTCTTTTTTTAGCGGAGTCGATTTATTGATACTTAGATGAATAGAGGCAATAAAGGAATAGCAGTACGACTGATTGTTTTAATCATTGTCGTACTGTTATTTTATTACTTTAGAAAATAAATATTTTATTTTCGTTGGGTTATTTTATTATTGACATCAAATCATCCGAATGATTTACTTTTTGTAAGGAGTTGAAAAGTGATGCCTGATTTGGTGAAATTTATTTTGGTTATTCTGGCGATTTGGGTGGTTTATCAAATATTTACGACGGTTTTATTTACCCTTTCCCAAAAAGCAGTTGCCAAACGAATCAAAAGCGGGAAGATGTCTGATCAGCAATTGGCGAATTTGTACCACGCTGTAGCACGAGCAAATCAAGGAAGCAATTTCCAAGCGATTTTCTCTTATGGGCTCTTTTACCGCAGCCATGCAAAGCAAAGTGATGCGGTCTATGAACTGTATCGCGCGGAAATGGCGAAAAGAAATCTGCTGTAACCAACTGTGAAGCAACTGTTTTCGAGAATATTGCTCGAAGTAGCAAAAAAGCCTAGGTCCTGTACAACAAGTGCAGAACCTAGGCTTTTTGGGTATTTACTGGGCAGCAAGCTGTGACAGATAAACACAGCTCTTTGCTTCAGCTATTTCTTGTCTTTGTTGCTTTTTTGATCCATACCGGCACCGATCGCTACACCTAGTGCGATGCCTAAACCCATGCCTAAAGCCAGGTTGTCAAAAAACAGCATCCCAAATGCAGCACCTAAGGCCATTCCGACACCGATCCCCAATCCCATATTGTTAGAAGCGGCTTCTTTTTCTTCAGACGTTTGCGGCGGTTTTTTCGTCATTGTGAAAAACCCCTTTCTTTTTAGTATAGAGGGGTTTTGTTTTGATGACAAACATTCGAACTGCTGCTCAGTGATTTTCATGAGGAGAGAGCAGCCGCTTGGTACAGTAATCGGGGGGGGGGGGACCATTGGTCTATCTTCCGCCGGGCAAATAGTTACGCTCGGGGTTGTAGCGGCGAATGATCTTATTTTCAGCAAGTACGTGCTCATAATAATAAACAGGCGCATCCTTAGTCTCTAGTCGAAAAACAAAGACGAGCGGAACCTTTAAGACGGAATAGCGCGCGGGGATCGCAATATATGATTTTTGATTGCGCTCCATCGTCAATGCGAATTCATCAAACAAAAGCGCCACTGGTGTGGGAAAGTTTACCAATTCATAATAGTGTTTTTCAAATGCATAGGTTTCTTGTTTTGCATAAGCGATTTTTGCAGCTGGCATACGCATTCACCTCACTTGAATTATACGAACGTTTGTTCCGTTTGTAAAGTGGAAAATCGCCAGACGAGGAAAAAGGGGGTGCGTTCTCTATGAAAAAGATGTTTTGCTAACAAGAAATTTGCTACACTAGAGGAAAGAAGGAATCAAAAAGGAGCAGATACCATGGATTATGAACGCTTTGCACGATTACAGGCACGCTTTACCGATGAAAAACTGCTGACCAATGAAGGGTTCTATCGGTTGCGCTTGTCAGGGAAGGCGCAGTTCGAACTAGCCTTTATCAAAACTGGACCTTGTGGCGAGTCTGTCTACCAGCCGCTGATCAAGGGCACTTTTTCTGAAAAAGAAGCAATCCCTACCTATTTGCTGGATCTTGCGGCGCAACCTATGACGCAAATCAGTCAGCGAGCCTCCGAAAATGCAGCCGTGTTAGATAAAGCATTCGTAGAATTAATGGAAAAATGTGAGCAGGCAGTTGCCGTCAACGAAACCGCACAAGAAGCCGCACGTTAATTAGCGCGACAAAGATACAAGAGCCGCCTGAACCTGATTTTTTACACCAAGCAAAAAAACGATCCTGACAAGATTCCTTGCCAAAGATCGTTTTTTATTTTCCCGTGGTGATTAGTGTCCTCATTCGCCGAAGTGGTCTGAGAAGCCTTGTTGCTTCATAAAGGCAGCGACATCTGGACGTCGCGGTTCACGGAAAAATTCCGTCATTTTCGTTTGCCAATTGGTTTGCTGTTGATTGCTGCTGCGCTGTGCATAATAGGCTTCCGTCGTTTGGTTGTACTGGGCTGTTTGCTCCTGCGTCAGCGGTTGATACTGATCGACACTTACGATCGCTTCTTGAGGCAAGCGGACTTTCGGCTCATTTCTATGTTGCGGATAACCGATCGTCAAGCCGAATAACGGAAACGTCAATTTTGGTAAGCCGACAAGTTCTGCGATACGAGGCAAATCATTGCGGATGCCGCCGATGTAGCAAATTCCTAAGTCTTGTGCTTCAGCATATGCTACCATATTTTGGGCAGCGATCGTCGTATCAACGACAGACACAATAAACGGTTCCATCGTGGTTAAGTGGGTATCCGGCACCCCTGCTTGAGTCAGCAGCTGCTGATGCTTATGTAAGTCGGCGACAAAAAGATAGAAGACCCCCGTTCGAGTGATGTAATTTGGGGCACCGGCAATTTTTTCGATGGCAGCCAGTTTTTCAGGATCACTGACCTCAATGATCGAATAAGCTTGAACAAAGTTCGAACTGGAACCACTTTGGGCAACCGTCACTAATTTTTGCTTGAGTTCCTTTGATAGTGGCCGGGGTTGAAAATCTCTGACAGAGCTGTGGCGGGTAAAAGTATCAAAAAGATCCATCGTTTTTCCTCCTGTAACGTACAAATTTCTTTCTTCTTTAGTGTAACAGAAAAAAAGGAATGGGAACAAAAAGAATGTTTTCAAAAAATTTTCAAATTGATGTTTTATAGTTGCCAAGCACAACAGTTTCCGTTATGATAATGATACATTCTTATTATTATTCCTTAGGGGAGTAACCGGTGGCGCAAGCTGCGATAATATCAACAGTAAGTAAGCTGGCGACAGCTTTCTGGTATTATTTGAAATGGTGAGACCTAAGACAAGCGTATACTTGTCTTAGGTCTCTTTTTTTCTAGCAGAGTGCCTAAGGAAAATAAAATTAAAAGGGGCAAAAAAATTGGCGAAAGAAATGTATCAAAAAGAAATCTCGGAAATTATGGCAGAGGTCCAGAGCAGTCCAGAGGGGTTGACGCAGCAAGAGGCAGCCAAGCGGTTAGAAAATGGCCTGAACCAGCTGAAGGAAGCACCTAAGAAATCAAGCTTTGCCTTATTCTTAGATACCTTCAAAGATGCGATGGTGATCGTCTTGTTGATCGTGGCAATCATCCAAATGGTTATGGGTGCGCACGTTGAGTCCATCGTTATCTTCGCAGTACTCTTGTTGAATTCCGTCGTCAGTGTGATACAAACGAAAAAAGCCGAAGGATCGTTAGACGCTTTGAAAAGCTTGTCAGCACCAGATGCTAACGTCATTCGGGATGGCAAAGAACAAAGTGTGCTGGCGAAAGAATTGGTTGTCGGCGATATCGTTATTTTAGAAGCTGGGGACTATGTACCAGCAGATGGTCGATTGATCGAAGAGGGTTCTTTGAAGGTCGATGAAGGAATGCTGACTGGGGAATCAACGCCAGCGGAAAAAGAATTAGGTGTGATCGATCGTACCGCACCGATCGGCGACCGTGACAACATGGTCTTCAGTGGAACGATCGTCACTTATGGGCGTGGTCGGTTTATCGTAACCGCGACTGGTAATGTGACGGAAATCGGTCAAGTGGCTGGCTTATTGGAAAGTACGGTTGAACACAAAACGCCATTGCAACGAGGATTGGACAGCTTCAGTAAAAAACTGAGCTTGGCGATCTTGGTCCTTTCATTGATTATTTTAGGGGTTCAAGTAGCACGGTTGTTCTTAGGTGACGGAACAGGTGATATGACGGAAGACTTAGTCAACGCCTTTATGTTTGCGGTAGCCGTAGCCGTAGCAGCGATTCCAGAAGCATTGCAATCGATCGTGACGATCGTCCTTTCGATCGGAACAAAACAAATGGCGAAGCGTCATGCCATCATTCGAAAACTACCGGCGGTTGAAACATTGGGTTCAACGAGTATCGTTTGTACAGATAAGACAGGGACCTTGACCCAAAACAAAATGACCGTTGTTGACTACTATTTACCAAATGGGCAAACGGGCACGTTCCCCGATGAGCCAACTACCTGGACATTGCCTGAAAAACGCTTAGTAGAGATCAGTGTCTTGGCCAATGATGCTGCCATCAGTGAAGATGGGGCGAAGCTAGGAGACCCTACTGAAATTGCTTTTCTGGATTACAGTGAGAAACTAAATCAGCCATATCGGGCGATTCGTCAACAGTTTCCTCGTTTGCAAGAATTGCCTTTCGATTCTGATCGTAAATTGATGTCCACCTTACATGAGATCGATGGCGAACATTTGTTGTTGACCAAAGGTGGTCCAGACATCGTCTTTGGCCGCAGTACCAAAGTCTTGATCGATGATCAAGTCGTTCCTTTAACAGATGAAATCAGAAATAAATTGCAGCATCAAAACGAAGAATTCTCAAAACGGGCATTACGGGTCTTGGCGTTTGCTTACCGTCCATTGACCGATGCCCAATCACGAGAATTGACACTTGAGGATGAAAACGAGCTGATTTTGGTTGGTTTGATGGCAATGATCGATCCTCCTCGTAAAGAAGTCAAACAAGCCGTAGCAGATGCCAAATCTGCCGGTATCAAAACAGTGATGATCACAGGGGACCACAAAACGACAGCCGTGGCGATCGCACAAGAGATCGGTATTTCAGCTGAGGGCGACTTAGCCTTGACTGGTACGGAATTGGATGCTCTTTCTGAAACCGAACTAGCGGATCAATTAGACAAAATCACGGTTTATGCTCGTGTTTCGCCGGAAAACAAAATCCGTATCGTGCGGGCTTGGCAAGACAAAGGCAAGATCTCTGCCATGACCGGAGATGGAGTCAATGATGCACCCGCCTTGAAACAAGCGGATATCGGGATCGCAATGGGAACCGGAACGGACGTTGCCAAAGATGCAGCGGCGATGGTCTTGACGGATGATAACTTTGCCTCGATCATTCGTGCCGTAGAAGTTGGCCGAAACGTCTTTGACAACATCAAAAAAGCCATTTCGTATTTGTTTGCTGGAAACTTAGGTGCGATCATTGCGATCGTCTTTGCCTTAGTGATGGGTTGGGACAATCCATTTACTGCCTTGCAGCTACTCTTTATCAACTTAGTCAACGACTCATTACCAGCAATTGCTCTGGGAATGGAAAAAGCCGAACCAACCATCATGCAACGACAGCCTAGAGATCCAAATGCAGGTATCTTCACTGGAAAAACTTTGATCTCAGTAACGTATCGCGGTATTTTGATTGCCGCTGTCGTGATTTTGGCACAATGGTTAGGGATGAGCCAATCACCTGAGTTAGGTGTAGCGATGGCCTTCTCAACACTTATCTGGAGCCGGACATTGCAAACATTGCCAGCACGCTCAAATACCGAGACTGCTTGGCAAGCTGGCCTTTTTGCCAATAAAATGGTGTGGTTGGCGATCGTCGTTTGTGGTGGACTATACAGCATTACCTTGATTCCTGGCATCCGTGAAGTCTTTGCGATTCCAGCAACCTTCACTTTAGGACATGTCGGTCTATGTATCGCAATGGCTGCTGTGGCAGTTGTTTTGATGGAAATCACAAAACTGATTATTATTGCCGTTCAAAAACGTCAAGGAAACGCCTAAAGCAAAAAACGTATCGATCCTTTGATCGATACGTTTTTTTGTCGTTTCTCCTCACTGCTTAGTTGATTTTTTTCAGCTGACTGATTTGGGCAGCGACTTGCTTCAAGAAGGCTTCTTGACCAGCCGGCTGTTCTTGGCTGTAAAGGTAGGCTTCGTATTGCTGCGTCAAGCGGATAAAATCACCATGAAACAGTGGATAGAATGCTTCGAGTCGTTGGGCATAATCAATCAACGGCTCCGCCTCGTTACGGTACAAAACTTTCGTCGTTTGCCTTAAAAACAAAGGATAGGCAGCAACTAGTGGCTGTTTGTTAAAGCGGCAGATCAACCATAAATGAATACGGAAAAACGAATGGCGGAAATAGAAAAGCAGGCCAAGTCCTAGGAGAGCTAAGCCTCCAAAGAAGCCATTACGCAGCGTTTGTTTCAGCTCCTCAGTCAACCAAACATCATCGGTAACCGCGGCTGTTGCAGAACTGCTGGTCGTGGTTTCACTACTTTCTGTTTCCGTATTGCTCGTTGGTGTTGTCTCGCTGCTAGCGGTCGGTGTTTCTTCGGAGCTAGTAGATTCTTGCGTCAACACGGGACGATCTGGATTTTGGAAACTAGGTGTCGGTTCAAAAGGCACCCAGCCGTATCCGTCAAAGTAGACTTCCACCCATGAGTGGGCATTCAAGTTACGGACAGTATAAGTAGTGATGCCGTTTTCTGTCACGGGGGATCCAGGAGAAAAGCCTTTAGCCCAGCGAGCAGGGATCTCTAAACTCCGTAGTAGCACGACCATTGCCGTGGAAAAATTGTCGCAGTAGCCGACTTGTGATTCAAATAAAAATTGATCAACGTAATCTTGCTCTTCTGCAGGCACGACGGCATCGGTCTTGGAATAGCGGAATACGAGTGGATCTTTCAAATAGCTTTCAACCGCCGTGACTTGATCAAACAGACTGTTGCTGTCAGTGGTGATCTCAGCGGCGAGATCTCGTACCCGCTGCGGCAAAGAATCGGGTAACTGGATATAATCGATCGGAGAATCCGGATAGATCAAAGGCAGATTTTGGAGATTTTCTGCGGCAAAATCTGGATGGTCCCAATCGAAGGTCAAGGTGGTGTCGGGGAGTGGATCAATGAGATCGACCCGCTGGATGGCATCGCTGATTTGAAAACCGCGAGCACCGTTTTCAAGGGACAACGTGCTGCGCCCATAGGGCAATGGGACATAGTCTCCATGGTTTTGAAATTGGATCCGCACTTGTTCATTCTCAGGATAGGTTTGTTGATAGCTCTGGTCAGCGATGGTGACATCGTCTGCTTCCAAGCGAACGTCTTCGCGGCTCGTACTGATCCAGCCTTTACCAGAATAAAAGTCTTTGCTTTCCACCCGCCAGTAATGCGGGGTTTCTTGTTGCGCTTCAAATAAAATCGTCGCATCATCAAGTAGTGGTCCGCCTAATTGACGATCATTTTCACTGAAACCCGTGCGAGAACCAGTGGGGGTGCCATGTTCTTCAATAAATTGATAAAAACCCAGCTGATTCAGATTTGTCCGTATAGGCGTGGAACGGGCTGCCAACTGATCCCGCACGCTCGTCTGCGGCAAGTAGACAGCAGTGACGGCTAAGCCACCAATCAATAGCATCACGCCAAACCAAGGGGCGATCGTTTGACTGGATTGAAAGGCGCTGCGCTGGATCATGGAAGAAGCCAGCGCGCAAAGAAAAATACCGATCAAATGCCACGTCAAATCAAATTGATTAAAAATCACGACTGTCAGCAAGTAGCCGATCATGGTACCGTAAATCAAGAAAAAGCGTTGATAAGCAATCGGTAAGATCGCTAAAAACAAGACCCAACTAACGATCAATGTCACCGCCGCCAGTTCGGTGATATAGCCGACCTCACCACTGAGGATCTCTTGAAAGGCACGGTGCAGGTCTAGCCAAAAACGCAGTAGCCAATCAAAAGAAAAGGCAGTCCCATAAGGAAAGATCCGATACAAGACGATCAGCCAAGCGGCTGCCAGCAAAGGCAAACTGTAACGGACTTTCGGCACGATGGTCAAAATCAAACAGACACTAAAGGCATAAGTTAAAAGGGTGAACTGATTGCCAAGGTCATAAACTGCGATAAACGGCAAGATCACCAGTGATAGACTGAGAAAGGTCAAAAGACCAATCAGTGCTTTCTTAATAAATCTCATCCTACCACCTCCTCAAGTTCATTCAACTGCCTCATTAAATCAGCGTAGGTAAACACTTGGCAGCTGTTTTTTGCTTCCAACTGACTGAGGTAGTTTTCCAGTTGTGGGGTGAAAACCGGGGTAATGAAGATAAGATGGCTGCCAGTCAAGAGCGGTACTCCTTCAGGAACTTTCTCGAAGGGAAGGATCTGGGCATAGGCAGCGGCATCCGTTTGGTAAGGGGAAGTCAATCCGTCACCAATCAAGAGCGGCTGAAAAAGTCGTTGATTTTGTGAGAAATGGTGGATCGAATAAAACAGTGTCAAGGTCTCTTCAAAAGCAGGATGATCTTCTCCCCAAAAGAGCAGAAAGATGTCTTGTTCTTCTTCGTATTCTCGTTCGCGATAGATCAATTCCTGTTGTTTGCTGGATAATTTCCAATCGATATTTTTTAATGAATCCCCTAACTGGTATTGACGGAACTGTCGAATAGAAAAATTGGGTTCCCCGTGGGTTTGGCTGCGGACTTGCTGTTTAAAAAATGGCAATAGGGCAACGGCTTCTAGCTTCAATTTCGGTAGGATCAAAATCGATTGTTTCGCACCTGCAGCGTAGCTTTTTTCAAAAAAGCCAAAGAGATCATGGCTGTACAATTGAACGGGCAATTCTTCATAGCTGCCGCGCTCCTTTGGGGTCCAAGGCAGATGGAGCCGAATCAGATTGCCTCGATAAAAGGCGCTGTGATGACTATTCTTGAAACGATCGTCAAACTGCAAGGTGAAATCGACCAGCGGCAGCAGCGTCGGGCGATACTTGAAGACTTGCAGCGGTAAGGTGATCGCTGTCTGTGTTTCAGCTTGGATCGATTCTTCTAAAACGATTTGGACCTTCTTGAGGGAGGGCAGCAAGAATACTGCGTCAAGCAACAATAACAGAGTCAGTAAAAACCAGAGGCTCCAACCGGCATTATTATTAAAGATCACACAGTAAGCCAGCAGCAAAAAATAGGCAGCGCTAAACAACAGGAGGCGCAGCACGCGTTCAAGCTTTTTTTTCTTCATCGCTATTTCCTCGTAGGGACAGGCACCCGTTGGATCATCTGTTTCATCAAATCTGAAAGGGTCTCCGCGCTAGCATGAACGCCGCCTTTCAGTAATAAACGATGACCGAAGACTGCTGGTAAAATTCGCTGTAAGTCTTGCGGCGTGACAAAGGTCCGTCCTTCCGTCAACGCTAACGCTTTTGCCCCTTTTAAGAAGGCGATCCCACCACGAGGACTGATACCAAGGTCAATGGCATTATGCTGGCGGCTCGCTTGAACCAGCTGCAATGCGTAACGGGCGACCCGCTCATCGACATACACGTCGTCCACCATCGCTTTCAAAGCGGTCACTTCATCAGCATGTAAAATGGTTTGGATCTGATCCAAGCTTTGCTGTCGTTTTCCAGTCAAGAGGGCGAGCTCATCTTGAAAATCTGGGTAACCGATATGCAGGCGGAACAAAAAACGATCCAATTGGGCTTCAGGCAAAGGATACGTTCCTTCATATTCGATTGGGTTTTGGGTAGCTAACACAAAAAAGTGGGGACTCAATGGGTACGTTTGATTGTCGATGGTGACATGATTTTCTGACATGGCTTCTAAGAGCGAGGCTTGCGTCCTTGGTGTGGTTCGGTTGATCTCATCTGCCAAGAGGACGGAGGTGAAGATCGGGCCGGGACGAAACTCGAACTGGTGGCTTTGGGAATTAAAAATCGACACACCTAACACATCGTTAGGCAAAAGGTCTGGGGTAAACTGTACCCGTTTGTAGTCACTTTGAATGGCTTTGGCTAATGATTTGACCAACATCGTTTTCCCAACACCGGGGATATCTTCGAATAAAACGTGTCCACCAGCAAGCAGCGCAGCCACGGTAAATTGGATCACATCTCGTTTGCCTAAAATCACTTTTTCTACTTCTGCGATCAAGGCATCAATTTTTTGTAATTCAGCGGTCATGAAACAACCTCCTTGCGTTCTTTTCTTCTATTGTAACGGTTTTCTAGGACTGTCGCAATTTTCGTGTAACAATTAAAGAAAATTTCAAGAATATTCAAAAAAAGGAAAATCCTGCCTGCGGGTTTGCGGAAGAAAAGCAAAAAACTTCCGAAGCGGTTCGTCGGAAGTTTGCGTTTGATAGAAAAGAAGCGACTAGAAGATGTGGTGTAAGAGGTCAGCGGCGATCTGGTCCGCCTGCCGTAAATTCCAAGCATCGGTTCCTGGCTGAGCAGTGGCAGCCGTCAACCAGTGGATGCCTTCTGTGGGAATCCCGAAACAATAGAGGGCAGTGTAGGGGCGTTCATCTGGTCCAAGGACCTGATTGGTCTCAGGATCGATGGCGATAGCACCCGTCTCAAAAGGCACCTCATTGGGTATCGTCAACCGGTGCGGGTGAATGATCCGATCGTTTAGCAGTTGCCGCAACAAGGAATTGTTGGTTCGACGAATCGCTGTCGATGGAATGCGAGCCTCAATTAGTTGCGTCGCGTGATAGCGTGTGTCGGGAAATCGCTTTGAATACGTACAATAAGCCTCCTCGATCTCAACAGTCATGTCAGGACCTAGTAAGGTCACCACTCCGGCTTCCAACAAGGCGACCAGTTCCTGCAGTCGTTGAACCGGCGGACCGATCGATAAAAAGCTGTTAAAGGGAACGAAAGACTGCCAAAAGAGTGTTTTCAGGTCTTTTGCTGGCATTAGCTGATGATCGAGAACAAACCGAATCGGGTCACGCAGATCTTTGAAGACTTCCAAGGCACTGCTGATAGGTCCCGCTAGATTGCCTTTTTCGGCATCTTGGATTTGGGTACGTAATAGCGCAATGAAAAAGTCTTGCAAGGACTGCTGCTCTTTCTGAGCAAAGGGATCGGCTAGTTGGTGCCATGACCACCATTCCCTCTTAGGAAGCTGCCATTTTTTTAGCAAGTCTTCAGATCCTTCCGTGGCAACAAAGGCGGTGGTAAAAGCGTCAAGCTGATCTTTGTCAAGCCGCTGTTTTTCTAAAAGCAGCGTCTGATAATAGACGAGTTCTGCCTCTTTCTTTAAATAGAAGAGCAGTGTCTTGCCAGCAACCGTTTTGGCTGCTTGCCAAGCAGCTAGGCGTTCAGGGGTCAAAAAAACGGGCTTTCGCTGCTGCGTTGGTGTTTTTTGATTGCGGCCACGAGGATGATACGGGACACCCCGACGAGAACCGGCGATGATTTGCGGTTCTTCACCAGAAGGTTGATAGACGAGGGATTCATTGACTTTGACGAAGGTTCCGCCCCGACCACTGGTCAAGCGGGTGACGTAATCGTAAAAGGCAAGTCCTAGTCCCCGTAAAATCACAGGTTCGCCAGCTTTCACAGCCGTTAGATCCGTATCTGCCGCATTGGCTGGCGGTGCATAAAACCAGCCATTATTTTCTGCGGCAGCCGCCAATTGTTGTTCCCCTGATGACAGTTGGGCTTGTGAATGTCCTGTAGCTAAGACGACGGCATCAACAAGGAATGTTTGGTGAGCCGTCGTCAACTGGTAGCGATTTTTGGAAAGAGGGGTCAAAGAGCTGACACTATCTGACAGATGGTTGACGGTAATGGATTCAGGTAGCTCTATTAACAACTGCTGATAAAACCACTGTTGATAGAGTCCATATAACGCCCGCGAGCAATGCCCGTTAGGATCAAGTGAATCAAGTGCTGTGCATTCCGCAACGAGCTCAGGGGCATGGATGGCTGCGAAATGTTTCCCTTCTGTCACTGCCCATTCGTACAAGGTAGGTCCTTTGACCACGGGGCCGCCGGTGCTTAATGTGTCATCCGTGAAAAGGGTGACTTGGCTGGTCACAGAATTCAATAGCAAATCTGCCGATTGGTCCGTGCGCCAAACTGCCCCAGGAAGAAAAGGATCAAACAGCAGCAAGTCGATGGCTTGTTTGTTTTGTTTGCTATGAGCAATCAGCCGTTCTGAAAGTGAAAGTCCACGAGGACCAGCACCAATGATCGCTATTTTCATATCACACCACCTCAATTATTCTATGGTCTTTGTGTCATCAACGGGCTAAGTCAAAAGGTGTCTTGCGGAAAATCAGCCAGTGCATGCCTAGCACCATGGCTTCATCGATAGCATCGATATAATGGAAAGCGGGCTGATTGGGTTGTTGCTGCAGCAATGGATTTTTTTTGATCGCGTCTAGGAGATCGGTTTTTACTGCATCACTGCTGGCTAAAATGATACAGTGGGGGGCAAAAGCTGCATTGTAAAATGGCAGTATGCTTGTCAGGCGCTGGACCAAAGCCGTGCGGTCTTGCGGTGCACCTTGATCCAAGTAGCCGGGTAAAAATTTTGCCTCTCCCGCTAGGGCATCTTTTCCTTCTAAAAGCGCACCATTGACTAGGAGCGTGATACCGGGCATGCTTTTTTCAGGATTGTACATGCCAACGATGGTTTGCTGCAAGGAGATCTGTTGGGCGATGCAATAGCCGATCGTTAAAATATGGGCATCGTTTTGACAGTAGAAGGGCAGTGCAGTGACCTCTGCCACGAGGGCTGCCAGCTGCCAGCCGTTAAATTTTTCATACCAGCTGGAAGTCACGGTTCCTCCACTGATTTTTCCTGGTAAAAAGAGGGCGATCTGTTCCACAGAAGGAAATAATGCCAGCTCGTTCGTTACACATTCTTGAAAGCGATGAGGGGCAACATCAGGAAAGGGCTGGTCGTGTTTTGCCAAAACCTTCCCCTTGCGGTCGATCAGCATGGACCAAAGAGCCAAGGAGCCATCGTGATCGATAAAGCTAAGCAAAAGAGAATGACCTCGGTCTTGATTTAGCTGATAGGTCACTGCTGGTCGTCCTAGCTCTTTTTGCTCCAGCGGACCTTTCGTGATTTCCCCCTCTGTTAACAATTCTTTTAATAATGAGTTAGTGGTGACCATGCTGATGCCGGTTTTCTTCACTAAATCGGAGGCGAATAATGCCCCGTTTTGAAACAAAGTTTTTAAAACCAGCTGTTTGTTTTGCTGGCGAATGGTATGGGTGGTAGAAGCCATAAATGTTCTCCTTAATGAAGTGATTTAATTAAGTATACCGACGGGATGAAACGATGTAAAGTTTTTAAAAGACTGACTTGACGGAAAACTTGAAAATAAGTATACTTAATTAATAACGTTAATTAAGTGATTTGGAATGAAGAGGACACGAGGTAGAGGGGAAGAGAAACGTATGATCAAATTAGTCATCACAGATTTAGACGGTACATTTTTGAACAGCCAAGGCAGTTTTGATCGGCCTTATTATGAACAAGTCAGCCAACAAATGAAAGAAGCGGGTGTTGCTTTTGCTGCGTGTACCGGCAAACAGTGTGAACGAGTGGAAGAACTGTTTGGTGAAGCAGCAGCGGATGTTTGGATTCTTGGGGATAGCGCGACCCGCATCAAACATCAAGGAGAGTACATCTTTGAATCGCTGCTGCCAAACGAATTAGGGCGGCGGATCATTGCGAAGCTCGCTGCGATTGCGCAAGATCATGTGATCATCGCTTGTACACCGACTGCGGCGTACATTGCTGACACAACCAATGAAGCGGATGCGCAGAAAGTGCGTGGCTCTTATCGGGTGGTCAAAACGGTGGCGGATTATCAAACTATCACAGAAGATTTTGTGAAGCTCACTATTTTTGATCCCAAACTACGTTGTTTTGAGCATGTCCAACAGTTAAGCGAATTTACCAATGAAGCGTACATCGTGGCTTCGGAAGCCGCTTGGATCGATATCACCAATCAAGGCGTCCACAAAGGAACGACTGTGGCACACTTGCAAGAATTGCTGCACGTCACACCCGAGGAGACAATGGTTTTCGGCGATGGCTTGAACGATTTGGAGTTGATGGCAGCTGGCACGTTTAGTTTCGCCATGAGCAATGCCTTTGAGGAAGTCAAGGCAGCGGCAGCGTTTGTGACCAAATCAAACGATGAAAATGGCGTGCTGAAAACTATCGAACGTCTGTTACCGCTACAAATGAAACAATAAAAAAATCGCTCCCTGGCAGGGACAGCGTGCACTTTCAATTGACTGAAAGTAGACTGCTGCCTGTTGCTAAGGAGCGGTTTTTTCGTTATGCATGTGGTTGACTGACGCTATAAGGATAGGCATCGGCTGACCACTCTTTGCTGCGAGGGACGATACCTAGCTGGAAGTTCAATGTACCACCGGCAGTCAATTCTTGGTGGGTGAAAAATAATCGCTCGAAGGGTTCTTCGTTCAATGTAATTTTATCCACGAAGAGCTGTTGCGGCGCATTGGGCGTGCTCTTGATCACTAAGTCTTTGCCTGAAGCAAGATGCAGTGTTGCTTGATCAAATAAGGGCATGCCAATGACATATTCGCCTGTCCCCGGTGTGACTGGATAAAAGCCCAAGGCATTGAAGATGTACCAACCAGCCATGCTGCCGTTGTCTTCATCGCCAGGAAAGCCTTTTGGTGAGTCATTGAAGCACTGTGTCAGTAGCTGCTTGATCAAGGGCTGTGCCATTTCTGGTTTGCCCAAATAGCTGAATAGATACGGATAGTGGAAGCTTGGCTGATTGGAGATCGCCAGCTGACCAAAATCGAGTGCGGCCATCTCACTCATTTCATGGATCTCGAACCCGTAACCTTCTGTCGTATAGCGAGGTTCTTGATTGCACAAGTCAATCAGTTTTGCTTCAAAGGCCGCTTTGCCGCCGTGTGCAGTGATCAAGCCAGCGAAATCATGGTAAACAGCAAAACTACTTTGCCACGCACTGCCTTCTGCATAATCCAAGCCCCAGCGTGTGTCACTAAACTCTGGACGAAAAGCGCCATCTGGGTCTTTTGCCCGCATAAAGCCGGTCTCCTGATCGAAAATGTTGCGGTAATTTTGCGATTGCTGCTGATAATAGTCTGCTTGCTCGTCACCCAGCTGTTGCGCGACTTGTGAGATACAAAAATCACTGTAACAATAATCAAGGGTGTGATTGACCGATTCATGATGCGTCAATGGCACATACCCGTAAGTCAAATAGTCCGTCGTGCCGCGCCGACCATAATTGGGATTTTCACTTTGGACGGTGGCACCTTTTTTCATCGCTGCTAAAAATTTGGGCATCAAATCGGGACGGATACCTTTTACTGCGGCATCAGCGATCACGGCATCGATCAGCGTCCCGGGCATCAACCCCCGCTCATCAGGTGATAGCCATTTTGGTAAAAAGCCGCTTTCGCGATAACTGTTCAAAAAGCCTTCCAGCATGTCTTCCAATTGTTCGACAGCCAAGAGTGAAAAGAGCGGGTAGACAGTTTTATACGTATCCCAAAAGCCGTTGTTTGTGTACAGTGGTCCTGGTTTGATCGCTTTTGCCAAGGTATCCCAGTGCACTTTGCAACCCTCTTGATCGATTTCGAAGAAGGTTTGAGGAAACAAGAATAAGCGATAAAAATTATGATAAAAAGTAGAAACTTGTGCTTGATCGTGATGCTCGATCTCGATTTTTTGCAAAAAATGATTCCATTGCTGTTGGACAGAAGCCAGATAATCGGCAGGAGCCCATTGCTGTTCCCGCTGCAAGTTCAAACAAGCTTGTTCGCGACTGAGAAACGAGGTTGCAAAACGGATCGTCTGTGTTTGGCAATCATCAAAGCGGAGAACGACGAAGGCTTCTTTGCCTGTCAAGGCACCTTCGATCGCCGTGATGGGTGTTTCAAAACGATAGACGAAATGGATGGTGAAGCTTTCGTCTTCGCATCCTGAAAATACGATCAGTTGACCAGCCACTGTCTGTTCATCCAACTGTTCTAAGACATAGTCACCCGGCAGTGACAAGCCAAGACCCGGCTGATCCCCGCAGTTTTCAATAGACAGCACACCGCCATACATACTGGGAATCAACGTCGTTGTTGTTAAATACCGCTGCGTCTTGATTTTAAGAAAGGCTGGATTAAAGGTGCTTTCTTCCGGACGATACGAGCTTTGCGCATGGAAAAGGGTATTTTCAGAAAGCGTGCCGTTTATCGGCAGCATCGTCAGATGGCTGAAATCACCCATCCAAGGGCTAGGCTGATGGGTGATGCGAAAGCCCTGAAAGGTTCGATCTTCTGGATGAAACCACCAACTGCCTCGTTGATCGCTGGTTTGCGGGGCAAAGTAGTTCATGCCAAAAGGAACCCCTGTATAAGGCAGGCAGTTGCCATGGGAAAAACTATATTGGTTGTCTGTTCCGTGTCGTGTGTCGATCATTGATACGTTCACTTGGTTCACTCCTTTAATTGGGTTGATTCTCTTTTGATCAAAGAAACAGCCACTAAATGGGTGGTCGTCTCCGTTGGTACTGGGGGTGCTGCCTTCGCAGCGTTGATTTTCTCAATCACTTGGTTTCCTGCCAAGCGCCCCATCTCCGCAAAATTCTGCCCGATGGTCGTTAGTGCTGGATCAACGAGGGCAGCGGCTTGGATATTATCGAAACCAACCAGGGAAATGTTGGCAGGGACGTGCAAATCTGCTTGACGCAGTGCACGCATCAATTCGATGGCGATCAAGTCATTTTCACAGACGGCTGCCGTGACCTGATGTTCTTCCAGGTAGGCAAGCGCATTTGCGATACTGGCAGTAGCGTCGTCTAGCTTGGTGCGAAAGGTTCTTTGGTTTTTTTTCAGCGCATCGATGTAACCTAGATAACGCTGACGGACGGATTGTGGATGGTGGGTATCACCAAAAATATAAGCGATCCGTTGATGCCCCAACGCAAGTAAATGCTCCGTAGCTAGCTGTCCACCTTGAAAGTTATCTGGCATGACCGCTGGAAAATCAAACTCATGCAGCTTTTTATCTAAGGTCACGATAGGAAAGTGTTTTTCAGCACATTCGAACAGCAAGTCATAGTAAGAAAACGTATTGCTGGCGTAATAGATCAGGCCGTCGAATTCTTGCATCAGCTCAGCTGCCGTCGTTTTTTCCAAATAATCCACTGGTGTCATCAAAAGTTCAAAGCCGTGTTCTTGCATCACGGGGTAAATGCCTTCGGTAAAGTTTCCTAAAGAGAGATCATTGGCAAAGGGCAAGACAAACAAAATTCGTCCAGTCGCTTTTTTTTCCTTCAATTCTCGGACAAAGCTGCCGCTGCCTTGCACGCGATAGATCAGCTGATTTTGTTCCAGTTCCGTCAAGGCTCTTTTAGAGGTGATCCGACTGACTTGGTATTGTTCAGATAGTTCTTTTTCAGTAGGGACACGACTGCCCGGAGCTAATCGCCCTTCAACGATGGCTTCGTGAAGCTCCGCGTAAATTTTTTTATATAATGGTTGTTTCATAAGAAAACCCCTCTTGATATATCATATTTGTTAGCATACCATAAACCGATAAAAATGAAAACCCTTTAATTATTTTGAAAAAGCGCTAGACATTCACATGATTCATGATATACTAGGTTCGTAAATTGATATATCAAATCAGGGAAGGTGATGGAATGGTTTATAAAGAAATACCAACTTCAGTAGCAACATTTATGGAAACGATTACGGATCTATGCGGAGAAACGCATGCCGATTGGGCGAAAAATTTTAATGCAGCTTTTGCCAATACACTATTAACGACGGTCAAGCGTCATGAGGATGGCACGACCTTTTTACTGACGGGGGATATTCCAGCCATGTGGCTGCGAGATTCCACTGCGCAAGTTCGTCCGTATTTAGTGATCGCCAAAGAAGATGAAGACTTAGCAAGTATGATCAGCGGGTTGGTCAAGAAGCAATTCTACTATATTACGATCGATCCTTACGCAAATGCCTTTAACGAATCAGCCAATGGCGCTGGCCACCAAACAGACGATACAGAAATGAACGATTGGATCTGGGAACGCAAATATGAGATCGATTCTTTGTGTTATCCGATCCAACTGGCCTATCTGCTATATAAAAACACAGGCAGAACAGATCAGTTCAATGATGATTTTGTAACAGGCATCAAAAAAGCCTTGGAGGTGTTTGTAACAGAACAAAACCATGAGGAATCCCCGTATCGCTTTGAACGGGATACCTGGCGAAAAGAAGATACCTTGACTCATGACGGCAAAGGCGCGCCGGTGAAACCCGTTGGCTTGACTTGGTCAGGTTTTCGACCAAGTGATGATGCCTGCAAATACGGCTATTTGATTCCCTCCAATATGTTTGCGGTGGTGGTCTTAGGCTATATCCAAGAAATCTTTACGACGGTTTTAAAAGACACAGCGATCGTGGCACAAGCGAAAAAATTGCAAGCAGAGATCGAAGCAGGGATTAAAGCATACGGGTTGACCAAAAATCAAGCTGGCGAAGAAGTCTACGCGTATGAAGTGGATGGATTCGGCAATGGCACACTGATGGATGACAGCAACGTGCCGAATTTGATCGCCGCCCCTTACTTGGGGTATGGCAGTATGGAAGATCCCCTTTATCTTCAGACCCGTAAAACGTTGTTAAGCAGTGAAAATCCGTATTTCTATGAAGGCAAATACGCTAAAGGCATTGGCAGCTCTCATACGCCAGAAAATTATGTGTGGCCGATCGCCATGGCAATGGAAGGCATGACCACCACTGACAAAGAAGAAAAGAAACGAATTTTGGATCAGTTAGTGGCGACAGATGCGGGTACAAATTTGATGCATGAAGGGTTCGATGTCGATGATCCTTCGCAATACACGAGAGAATGGTTCTCTTGGGCGAACATGATGTTTTGTGAATTGGTCATGGATTATTTCGATATCCGAGTGGAAAAATAAGCAGCACGACCCACGACCGTTCGAGTGACACAAAAAGCAGTCCAACGACGCAAACAGCGAGGAGTAAAAATCAATGAAGAAACAAGTTTATATCATCTCTCACAGCCACTGGGATCGGGAATGGTACATGCCTTACGAACAGCATCACATGCGGCTAGTTGAATTGATGGATGATCTTTTAGAGTTAATTGAAAATGACCCTGAGTTCCACAGCTTCCATCTAGATGGGCAGACGATCATCTTGGATGACTATTTAGAAGTGCGACCTGAAAAACGCGAAGCGGTCAAAGCGGCCATCAAACAAGGGAAATTACAGATCGGTCCGTTTTATATTTTGCAAGATGACTTTTTGATCAGTGCTGAATCAAACACCCGTAATATGCTGATTGGAATGGCAGAAAGCAAAAAGTGGGGCACCCCTGTTATGTTGGGGTATTTCCCAGATACTTTCGGCAATATGGGGCAAACCCCGCAAATGATGCTGCAAGCCAATCTTGAAAGTGCTGCATTTGGGCGTGGCGTCAAACCAATCGGCTTTGACAACGAAGTTTTACCCGATGATCAATTTACTTCCCAATATTCTGAAATGCATTGGGAAGGTCCAGATGGCAGTCAAATCTTTGGTCTACTTTTTGCCAACTGGTACTCCAATGGCAATGAGATTCCAGTGGATAAAGCAGAAGCCAAAGCTTTTTGGACACAAAAACTGCAAGATGTAGAGAAATTTGGTGCCACCAATCATTACTTAATGATGAATGGGGTCGATCATCAACCTGTCCAAAAAGACATTTCGGCAGCGATTCGTACAGCTAACGAGCTTTTCCCAGAGTATGAATTCAAACACGCCAGCTTTACCGAATACCTTGAAGCGGTGCAAGCAGATCTGCCAGATGACCTAGGAACTGTCACAGGTGAATTGACCAGTCAAGAAACCGATGGTTGGTATACTCTAGCCAATACCGCCTCTTCCCGAGTCTATCTGAAACAATGGAATACAAAGGTTTCCCGCCAATTAGAAAATGTCGCTGAACCATTAGCAACTATGGCTTATGAAGCAAGCGGCAGCTATCCTCACGATATGTTGGATCATGCGTGGAAAACACTGATGCAAAATCATCCTCACGACAGTATCTGCGGCTGTTCAGTGGACGAAGTACACCGAGAAATGATGCCGCGCTTTGAAAAAGCCAATGAAATTGGTAAGTTCGTGGCAGATGAAGCGTTACGCAATTTAGTAGCCGCCATCGACACGAGCAGGTTTCCTGAGGAGAGTCGTCCCTTTGTGGTCTTCAACACCACTGGCAGCACCTGTTCTGGTTTAGTGGAAGTCGTGATCGAACTTGAGCGTAAAACATTCCGTGAAGGATTGCCAAGCAAGCTTTACCACGAATTATTGGCGAAGCCAAAAGGTTCTTATTCGGTGATCGATGAACAGGGGAAACCTGTTGCTGCGATCATCAGTGAAGAAGAGGTCCTTTTTGACTATGAATTGCCTAAAGATGCCTTTCGGATTCCTTTCATGAAACGCTTTGTCACGGTTCAAGTAGAAGCAAACCAGTTGCCGGAATTTTCATGGCAGACCTTTGCCCTAGTGGAAAAAGCCGCTACGCCAGTAGAGAGCGCACCGATCGTTTCAGAAGGAGGGCGTAAACTTGCCAACGCACATTTGGAAGCCGTCATTACTGAAAACGGCAGCTTGACGATTACAGACAAAGCAACCCAAAAAACGTATCGCAATTTACTGGTTTTCGAGGATGTGGGGGATATCGCCAATGAGTACATCTTCAAACAACCAGAAGGGGATCAAGCAATCTTATCGACGCAATTTCCGCATCAGGTGACGATCGAACAAAACGATCCGCTGGTGGGAATTGTGCGACTGACACAAGAATTACAGATTCCTGTTTCAGCAGATGACCGTTTGTTAGAAGAACAAAAAGCTGTCGTCGATTTCCGTTTCCGTAAAGCACAGCGGAGTCAAGAATTGGTTGCTTTCAAGATCGAGACGGAGATTCGCTTAGAACGAACCAGCAACCGCCTGGCATTTAAAACCACCGTCAACAACCAAAGCAAAGATCACCGACTGCGGGTTTTATTCCCAACAGGGATCATCACGGATTTCCATGAAGCTGACAGCATTTATGAAGTCGTAAAACGGCCGAATCAGGTTTCCAGTCATTGGGAAAACCCAACGAATCCGCAGCATCAACACGCCTTTGTCAACTTGCATGATGAAACAGGCGGCATGACGGTTTCTAATTTTGGTTTGAACGAATATGAAATCGTGAAGGATCAGATCTGCTTGACCTTGTTGCGCTGTACGGGAGAGCTAGGCGATTGGGGCTACTTCCCAACACCAGAAGCGCAATGCTTAGGCAGCCACACCTTTGAATATGGCGTAGCCTGTCATGGGGCTCCTGAAGAACGTTATGAAACGTATCGCCAAGCACAAGCTGCCCAAGTTCCTTGGACGGCAAGCCAGACCGACAAGCATCAAGGCAAGCTAGCCAGCAGCAACCAATACATGGAAGCTCATGGAACGACGGTAGCTATCACCGCCTTAAAACGCAATCGCCAAGACCAGCAGATCGTTTTGCGGGGCTATAATTTGGCGGATCAAGCCACTGCCTTTCATGTGCAAAAAGAGCAGGCGACACTCTGTCTGTTGAACCTATTAGAGGAAGAACAAGCATCGTCCGTCAATGAGCAATTACACCCATATGAAATTCGAACCATTGGAGTAAAGGAGTGAGAAATGATGGTTTACGGAGGAATTGAAGCCGGCGGCACAAAAATGATTTGTGCCGTTGCCGATGAACAGCTGACGATCATCGCCCAAGAGTCGATCCCAACGACAACGCCAGAGGAAACGTTAGCGGCGATCTTTGCCTTTTTCGATCCCTACGATCTCGTGTCATTAGGGGTCGGTTCCTTTGGTCCGATCGGGATCGATCCAACCCAAGCGACCTATGGCCACATACTAGCCACGCCGAAACAGGGCTGGCAGCAGTTCGATTTTCTCGGTGCGTTGAAGAAGCGCTACCCAGAGACAGCATTTGCTTGGACAACAGATGTCAATGCTGCCGCTTATGGAGAATTACGCCAAGGAGCGGCACAAGGCAAAGACAGCTGTGTCTATTTGACGGTAGGGACCGGCATTGGCGCCGGGGTCGTTCGTGAAGGAAAGATTTTCGAAGGGATCGGTCATCCAGAAATCGGTCATACCTATGTCAAACGCCACAGTGAAGATATGTATGCTGGTACATGCCCGTATCACGGCGACTGTTTGGAAGGATTAGCCGCAGGGCCTTCTTTGGAAGGACGTACGGGGATCAAAGGACAAGACTTGCCGCAAGCGCACGAGATTTGGGGGTTGCAGGCCTTTTATCTTGGGCAAGCGCTGGTCAATATCACGTTAACTTTAGCACCTGAGATAATCATTTTAGGCGGTGGGGTCATGAATCAGCCGCATTTACTCGCTCAAATCCAACAAGCCTTCCTGAAACAAATGGCAGGCTATATGGAGACACCACCAGTGGAAGACTACATCGTCACTTGGGGCTTGCCGAACAAAAGTGGCATTATCGGCTGTCTCTTGTTAGGCAAAGAGCAGGTGACTGCCCATGACTAACCTGCATTTTCCTAAAGATTTTTGGTGGGGAGCCGCTGCCAGCGGTCCGCAAACTGAAGGACGAACGGCCGATGATGGCAAAGGCGATTCGATTTGGGACTATTGGTACGCAACGGAGCCAGAACGTTTTTATCAAAAACGGGGACCCAAAGATACCGTCCAGCTGCTACAGCGTTACCCAGAAGATGTGGCGCTGATGAAAGAGATCGGTTTTAATTCTTTTCGAACCTCGATCCAGTGGAGTCGCTTGCTGCCAGAAGGAAGAGGGGCGGTCAATCAACAAGCGGTGACGTTTTATCGCGAGTACTTCGCCACTTTGATCGATCATGGCATCGAGCCCTTCATCAATTTGTATCATTTTGATATGCCGATGGCACTGCAAAAAGAAGGCGGCTGGCTCAATCGCGAGACTGTCACAGCATTTGCAGATTATGCCGCTTTGTGTTTTGAATTGTTCGGTGATCAAGTCCGCCGTTGGTTCACGCAAAATGAACCGATCGTGCCAGTGGAGATGGGGTATTTGTATCAGCAGCATTACCCAGCAGAAATCAATTTGGCTCACGCGGTGCAAGTTGGCTACCATGAAGCACTCGCCAGCGCCTTAGCGATCCAACGCTTCCGTCAGTCTCAGCAACCAGGCGAAATCGGCATCATCTTGAATTTGACACCGACTTATCCGAAAGATCCGAACGATGAAAAAGATGTCCAAGCGGCGCAACTGGCAGATGCCTTTTTTAACCGATCCTTCTTAGATCCAGCGGTCAAAGGCACCTTTCCTGAAGAATTGATCTCTGTCTTAAACGAGTTGGCGATCATGCCAGAAACCAGAGCCGAAGATTTGCAGATCATTAAAGAAAACACGGTCGATCTCTTGGGGGTCAACTATTATCAGCCGCGGCGGGTGCAGCAAAAGCGTTCTGCCAAAACAGCGGACACTCCAATGCCAGAAGATTACTTCGATGTTTATGATTGGCCAGAAAAGAAAATCAATCCCCATCGAGGCTGGGAGATTTATGAGCGAGGCATTTATGATACCTTGATCAACCTACGAGACAACTACGGCAATATCCCCTGTTATATTTCAGAAAACGGCATGGGAGTCGAAGATGAAACACGCTTTATCGATGCCAGCGGTCAGATCCAAGATGAGTACCGCATCACCTTTATCAAAGATCATTTGCGGTATGTACACCAAGCGATCCAAGAAGGCAGCCAGTGCCGCGGGTATCACATGTGGACCTGCATGGACAATTGGTCTTGGCTGAATGAATTCAAAAATCGTTACGGGTTTATTGCCGTTGATTTGGCTACCCAAAAACGCACCATCAAAAAGTCAGGTGAGTGGTTCCGCGAAGTGATTCAGCAAAACGGCTTTGTCGACTGAACATTCATAAAAAACAAATCAATGAAGCGTCCTATCTTGCAAAAGGTAGGACGTTTTTCTGGTTTTTAGAGAATAAAAACAAAATATAAACAAAGACCTTTAATTTGTTTCATTTTATCTTTAGTTTGTTCCTTATTTTTTAGGGATGAAAGCGTTATTCTAGTAGCATGAAGGAGATGATGAGATGTGAAGAAAAAGGGGTTTTGGAGGAATGTCTGGCAATACAAAGCGTTAATATTGATGGCTTTGCCAGGTGTTGTCTGGTTTATCTTTTTTTTCTATATACCTGTATTCGCAAATGTGGTGGCGTTCAAAGATTTCCACATTTCACCAGACGGCTTTTTTGCCAGTTTGAAACAAAGCCCGTGGGTCGGCTTTGATAACTTTAAATTTTTATTTGCATCCAATGATGCTTGGCTGATCACTAGAAATACGTTACTCTACAATATCGTATTTTTAGCATTCAACCTATTCTTTGCGATTGCCTTTGCCATTATAATGAGTGAGCTACGCAATAAGCGTTTGGTAAAAGTTTATCACACGATGTCCCTGTTGCCGTACTTCCTTTCTTGGGTGGTTATTTCGTACTTTGTCTATGCCTTTTTGAGTCCAGACAAAGGGATCATCAACCAATGGATCACGGGTATGGGCGGTGAAGGAATCAACTGGTATGCTGATCCGAAATGGTGGCCGTTTATTTTCGTCTTTATGAATGTCTGGAAGAGCTTAGGCTACAACAGCATCATCTATTATGCGTCAGTGGTCGGGATCGATCAAACGTATTACGAAGCCGCGATGGTCGATGGCGCCAGCAAATGGCAGCAGATTAAAAATGTGACGTTGCCACAACTGATTCCAATGATTTCCGTCTTGTTGATTTTGAACATCGGTGGGATCTTCCGTGCCGACTTCGGACTTTTCTATCAAGTCCCACGAAACTCTGGGGCGTTGTACCAAGTCACCTCCGTTTTAGATACGTACATTTATAATGGACTGACTGCCACAGGCGACTTCGGGATGACCGCAGCTGCCGGCCTTTATCAATCAGTGGTTGGGGCATTATTATTACTAACAGCGAATTTGGTTGTTCGTAAACTAGAACCAGATTCAGCATTATTCTAAGGAGGATGGATAAATGAAGAAAAAAGTAACGAAAGTCGAGATCCGCTCCTTTAACCCAACGGTCAACCTGATTTTTAATATCGTGATCGGTCTGTTCGCGATTTCCTGTGTCTTGCCGTTTCTCTTTGTGATCGCGATCTCATTGACCAGTGAAACCTCTTTGGCAGAAAACGGCTATCGCTTTTGGCCACAAGAATTTTCGTTCGCAGCATATACCTACCTGTTTAGCGGACAAATGAGCAGCAAAATTTTCCAAGCATTTGGCGTATCTATTTTTATCACTGTTTTTGGTACCTTCGTCAATGCAACGATGACTTCGCTATATGCCTATGTCATCTCTCGCTCAAATTTTCCATTCCGTCGGTTCTTTACGATCTTCGCTTTGATCACCATGTTATTTGCGCCAGGGATGGTTGCCAATTACTTAGTGATGGTCAACTTGATCCAATTGAAAGACACGATTTGGGCATTGATCTTACCCCTTGCCTTAGGGCCTTTTAATATCCTTGTTATGCGGACCTTCTTTAAAAAGACGGTACCAGATAGTATTATAGAATCTGCGCGGATCGACGGTGCCAGCGAAATGAAGATTTTTCTGTCCATCGTGTTGCCGTTAGCGGTTCCAGGGATCGCAACGATCAGTCTATTTGCCGCTCTTGGCTATTGGAACGACTGGTTCAATGCATTGTTGTATATTCAAAAAGACTCTTTAGTGCCGTTACAAGCACTTTTGATGCGGATTCAAAGCAACTTGGACTATCTAGCCAAAAGCTCCGGCATGGCTGCCCAGATCCAAGGCGGTTTGGCCGCTTTGCCAAGCGAAACTGCTCGCATGGCAATCGTTGTTGTTGCAACCTTACCGATTGCGATCACCTATCCATTCTTCCAACGGTATTTTGTCGGTGGTCTGACAATTGGTGGCGTCAAAGAATAATCAAATAAGTATAGGGAGGAAACAAAAATGAATTTGTGGAAAAAAACAGCTTTTGCTGGGATGGCCGCAGCGGCAACTTTGGGAATGGCTGCCTGTGGGTCGAACGGCGCAACATCCGATTCAGAGAACAATGCAGACGGCGTAACGACTTTATTGATGTATCAAGTCGGGGACAAGCCAGAAAACTTTGATCAATTAATGGAGATCGCTAATAAACGCATTGAAGATAAAACCAACGCTCGCATCGATCTGCAGTACATCGGCTGGGGAGACTGGGATCAAAAAATGAGCACCATCATTTCATCGGGTGAAAACTACGATATTTCTTTTGCCTCAAACTATGTTGCCAATGCGCAAAAAGGCGCGTATGCAGATTTGACGGAGTTAGCACCAAAATATGCCAAAGAAGCGTATGATCAATTAGACGAATCTTATATCAAAGGCAATACGATCGACGGAAAATTATATGCCTTTCCAGTCAACGGCAATATTTATGCCCAACAAGTCTTGACCTTCAATAAACAATATTTAGACAAATATGATTTGGATATCAGCGGGATCGAATCTTATGCAGATGCCGAAGACGTGTTGAAGAAGTTCAAAGAAGAAGAACCAAACATCGCACCGTTTGCGATCGGACAAACCTTTAATGTTTCTGGAAACTATGATTATGTGATTGGGAAAGATTACCCATTTGCTGTCAAATTGGATGGCGATACAACGAAGATCATCAATCAATACGAAGATGATGAACAAATGGAAAACTTGAAATTGATGCACAAATGGTACAACGAAGGCTTGATCCCAACCGATGCAGCCACCAATACAACTGGTTACCCATTAGAAGGCAACACATGGTTCATGCGTGAAGAAACCCAAGGACCAATGGATTACGGCGATACGATCTTAAGCAATGCCGCAGGTCATGAATTGGTTTCACGTCCAATCACGAAACAATTAAAATCAACCGGACAAGCGCAAATGGCAAACTTTGTCGTAGCGAATGTTTCGAAAAACAAAGAAAAAGCAGTGGAAGTGTTGGGCTTGTTGAACAGCGATCCTGAATTGTTGAATGGATTGGTTTGGGGTGTCGAAGGCGAAGCATGGGAAAAAATCGAAGGCCAAGACAACAAAATCCGTCTCCTTGATGGCTACTTGCCAAATACCCGGATGGCTGCTTGGAACACTGGAAACAACATGATCCTTTACACACAAGAATCCATCACAGACGATATGATCAAAGAGCGTGATGAAAACATTGCTAACGCGGAAGCATCACCAATCTTAGGGTTCAACTTCAAGACTGATAACGTGAAAACAGAAATCACGAATATCGCCAATGTCATGAACCGTTACAAAGCAAGTTTAGCAACCGGAACGATCGATCCAGAAGAAAATGTTCCGAAACTAAACGAAGAATTAAAAACCGCTGGCTGGGAGAAGGTCCGCGATGAAATGCAAAAACAATTTGATGAGTACCGCGCAAGCCAAGAATAAGCAACAGGTAGTTCTCATAAATCAATAGATCAAGCAAGCCGGAGGCTAAACGCATCAGGACCAATGGTTCCCACGTCTAGCTTTTGGCTGCTTTTTCTTGTAAAGTAAATAGCAAAATCTTTGATAAAAAACGTTACTTTTGTTTTTAACGTTCAAACAGCAAGCATGTTGCATCTAAAACGTACATAGCATTAAAAGATTCTCAGGTAGCTTGAGTAGGAAGCTGAAATCATGCTACATTTTCGGTAGGGAACAAATAAGGGAGGAATTTTAAATGGAAGAAACAGCAAATAGCGGGTTGGTCAAGGGCTTTCGCTTGATTTGGGCGATCGTGAAGTTGAATTTGTTTTTTGTCGTATTGACGCTTGCCGGTGGGGGAATCTTAGGGATTGGTCCAGCGTTTCATACCATCAGTGCTTTGATCCACGAAGATGGACTAAATTATGAGAATCAAAGTTTTCGTAGCGCATGGCGCATTTGGCGCAACGTCTTTGTCAAGGCCAATAAGCAGTTTTATCTGTTCTTCCTACTGACAGGGTTCTTAGTGTATAACCTGTATTTAGCTACCCAGATCCAAGGCTTGATTTGGTTGATGATCTCTTTTGTTTTAGTTGTTGTCAGTGGATTGAGTGTTTTACTGTACCTGTTAAGTGTGGTTTTTGACACGTCTTATGAGATATCCTTGTGGAATAACCTGAAATTGTCTTTTGTGTGTCTGTTTCTTCATATGGCGACCTTTCTAAAATTGCTGGTTGGGATCGCTAGTATTCTAGTTTTTACTTGGATGATGAAAGGGCTCTTGCTCTTTGGAACCTTCAGCTTACTGATTTTATGGTGCCATGTGGCGATCAGTCAGGAAAAAAACGTCATTGATCGGGATTTGGCACATGACTAAGTGGCGTTTTCGTTTGTTCAAACACGATTTTTTGATCAATCAGTTGATGCAGCTGTACAGTGTACTCTTGGTGATCATCTCCATCATTATTATGTTGGTCCTGACCGCTTATACCGGAGCGGATCGTTTTACTACGAGTGAACGTTTAGTGGAGAGCACAAGCTTGCAGCTGGATGCTTACGTGCAAGATCAAAATACCGTTGTTTCAACGGTACTTGGCGAATTTACTAGTTCAGATACCGCCTTTGAATCATTACGCAACTATTTGCAGCTTTCATTGCCAGATTATTTTTCCTATAGTAATGATATTTTTCGCCAGACGGGACAAAGTGTTTACTTGCCCAATATTCTCTATCGTTTGATTCGTAATCATCCTAGTATCGAAGAGATCATCATTCAATTGGATGAAAGCAATGAGACATTAGTGGCAACGCCGGATACACCTTATGGAGAAAAACACAGCGGCAAACAGATTGATTTAAAAAATCGTCTGTTTTTTGTTCGTTCGATCGCCCAACCAAGTAATTATGCCCAGCCCTTAGGACAAGTCTACGTGATCTTTCGTTCAGACGATGTTTTAGCCAATCGACAAGAAGACAACCAAGTTCATGGAATCAACAGTTTTTTGTTTACCTCAAATGGTCAGCGCCTTTACAAGGATGCCACGAACCTCAGCAAGGAAACTTTAGCTAAAATAGATCAGGCGGTTGCTCACGGAACCATTCACGACACTCTTTCGAAAGACTTTTATATCAAAAAACAAACCACTGTCAGCGGAGAAGTGTCCCTGGTTTTGTTGTCAAAAAGGGTGATCTGGCGTGATATTTTTTCTAGTGCCATCTGGATCTTTAGTTTCGGGATCGGGATTCTCTTATTAGTCCTATGGGTGCTTCATCGCACCTTTAAGCGCTATACATCGCAAGTACAGCAGATCGTCTATGCGACGAAAGAAGTCAGCCAAGGGAATTTTGACAAACGGATCGATACCGCCAATGTCCAACAAGAGCTGAAAGAAATCGCAGAAGCCATCAATCAAATGACCTACAGTATCAACGAGTACATCAAAGATATTTACACGCTAGAGATCAAACAACGGGATGCCGACATGCGGGCGCTGCAAGCCCAGATCAATCCGCATTTTCTCTATAACACATTAGAATACATTCGAATGTATGCCTTGAGCCGCAACCAAGAAGAGCTGGCGGATGTCGTCTATGCTTTTTCGGCACTATTGCGGAACAACACGACGCAAGAAAAGACGAAGACCTTAAAAGAAGAAATCGATTTTTGTGAAAAATATGTCTACTTGTTTCAGATGCGCTACCCAGATAAGATCGCCTATCATGTAACCATCGATCCGGCATTAGAACAGTTGGAATTGCCGAAGTTCACACTGCAGCCACTTGTCGAAAACTATTTTGTTCACGGCATCGATTATCAGCGCAATGATAACGCCATCAGTATCAAAGCTTATAAAGAAGCCGGTCAAATCGTGATTGAAGTCAAAGACAACGGCAAAGGCGCAGATCCGCAGCAGTTAGAAATGATTCATGAAGAATTGCAAAATCAGGAGATCGGAGCCCAAACCTCAATCGGGATCAAAAATGTTCACGAACGGTTGCGGGGCATGTTCAATGGCGCTTATCAAATGGACGTTACGTCTCAAGCAGCCGCTGGGTTTACGGTCAAGATCCGTCTAGATGAAAACAATTTGCAAAGGGGGCATGAGGCAGATGTATAAAGCAATGTTCGTTGATGATGAATATATGATCTTGCAAGGGCTGCAAATGATCTTGCCTTGGCAAGAGCTGGGCTTTGAGGTGGTGCATACAGCGAAAAGTGCTAGTGAGGCCCTAGAGTATCTACAAGAACATTCCGTTGATTTGCTGATCACGGATATTCGGATGCCAGAAATGAACGGCATCGATATGATCCGCCAAGCGCAAGCGTTTGGGAATCGATTTTTTTCGATCATTCTATCTGGTTATCAAGAGTTTGCCTTTGTCAAACAAGGCATGGCGTTAGGTGTACGTAATTATCTTGTCAAACCTGTTAACAAAGAAGAACTGCGTAGCAGTGTTCAAGCGATTGCAGCTGAGTTAGAGGAGCAGCAAAAACTGTTGGCAGAAAAAGAACTTTATCAAGAATCAAGCCTGCTGCTTTGGTTGAATGATGAATTGAATGAAAGCGAGTACCTCCATTTGCTGGCGCAACAGAGGGTGCCGCTAGCAGCCCCCTTTACCGTTTTGCAGTTCAATGGGACTGCCGAGATCTTACAAAAAATCACGACGTTTTTTCAGCAACACGATCAGCCATTGATCTTACCAGGGCGATTAGATGAAAACCAAGTGATCATTACCGCAGCCGGACCAAGACAGCAAATCAACGCTGACTTAAAAGCACTAGCCCAGCAGCTTGATAGTAAAGACTGGCAGTTGATCATGAGCGAAACCATCAACGAGTGGGAGAATTTGTATAAAGCCTATGAGAAAATCAAGCAGGTTCAATCGTTGCAAGCCTTCTATCCAGATCTGTTTTTACAAGAACAGACGATCCACGTGGATATATTAGAGCGAAACGAAGAACTACCGTTTCTATCTTTTAACAAAGCGCTGACCATCGGGGATGTTAAAACAATCCAACATGAGCTAGATAAAATGTTCGCTATTTTGGAACAAACCCAAGCAGACCCTGAACATGTTCGCTATGTTTCTTTTTTGTTGTTCAATGATATTTATCGGCAACTGCCGGTGCTTTCCCAAGAAAACCATGAGCAGATTTTGGCACGGATTCGCGAGTCCAATACATTGGCAGATTTGCGGCAACTTTTTGATGATGTGTTGGAGCTGGCCAAATCGCAGCCGCCGCAAAAACGTTATTCAGAGATCGTTCAAAAGACGATCCAGCTGATTGAAGAAGGCTACACCCATGATTTGACGGTCAAATCAGCGGCAGAAGAACTGCACGTTAGCGTTGTTTATTTGGGGCAACTCTTTAAGAAAGAAACGGAAATGAGCTTTAATCAGTACGTCAATCTGGTGCGCATCAAGCAAGCCCAACAGCTGCTGCTTCATTCGAAAGCCACGATCAGTGAGATCGGCGATCGTATTGGTTACAACAATACCAACTATTTTTCGAAGATGTTTAAGAAGTTAAATGGCTTGACCCCCAAAGAGTTTCGCGATACCTATGAACAGCATTATGAATCCCTTGATTGAATTTAGATTTCTTCAAAAAAAATCCGGTTTTTGTGATTAAATGATAGTAATTGTGACGCTTTCACGGTAAACTAAGAGAGGAAAAATAAAGAAGAGAGCGTGATGTTGTGAAAGAAACCAAAAAATTTGCACAAGTTTTGATAGGTACCGGGCTGATTGCGTTAGCCATATCCTTATTGATCACTGCCCATCAAGGATATGATACGATCAGTACGTTTTTGTTAGGAATTTTGAATTTTATCGATGTCCCCTTTTGGATAGCCAGTTTGTGTTTTAACATTGTTGTTTTGTTGATCGTTGCAGTCTTTGATCGTGCCGAATTAGGCATTGGCAGTTTTATCAACGGGATCGGCTTAGGCTTGTTGATTGGGATCTTTGAACCAGTGATGGACAAAGTATCAATTCATTTGCCTTTCTACCCGTGGATCGCTATTTTCGCTGCACCGATCTTATTTGGCATCGGCGCCGGCATTTACGTTTCTTCCAACAAAGGTTCAGCGGCGTTAGAAGCCTTGACGGCCTTGATCTACAAACGAAGCAAATTGACCCAAAAAACGATCCGTATCGGCTTGGATGCTGCGATGGTCTTGATCGGTTTTGCGTTAGGCGCCAGTGTGGGGTTAGGTACTCTCTTGTGTATCGTCTTTATTGGCCCAATCTTTGAAGCCACCATGAAAACCATCGCTGCCCGAAGGAAAAACGCCTAGCCTTGAAAATAAGTCGGAAAAGCTGTCTGTAAGGACAGCTTTTTTGCTGCTTCCATTTAAGGGAATTATCTGAGGGAAGAAAAATCCTGATTTCCTTAAGATTCTCTGGGTAAAAAAAGTGTTTTCTCCATGGTTACTGTCTTATTGGACTTGGTATACTGATAAGACGAGTAAAGGAGAAGTGAAAATGAAAAGTTATCGTTCGACGATTGCGGCTTGCTTTGTAGGGTACATCGTTCAAGCCGTCATCAATAATTTTGCCCCCTTATTATTTTTGACCTTTCAAAGCCAATACCAGCTACCGATCAGCCAGATTACTTTGCTGGTTAGTTTTAACTTTTTGACCCAGTTAGCCGTCGATTTTGCAGCAATCTTTTTTGTAGACCGCATCGGCTATCGAGTGTCGATCGTAGCCGCGCATTTTTTTGCAGCGATCGGCTTGATTGGTCTAGCCGTTTTTCCCTTATGGTTTCCGACCCCGTTTAGCGGATTGTTAGCAGCGGTTTTGTTGTATGCCATTGGCGGTGGCTTGCTGGAAGTCTTAGTCAGTCCCATCGTCGAAGCCTGTCCAACGGAACATAAGGAAAAAACGATGAGCATGCTGCACTCGTTTTATTGCTGGGGGTACGTGGGGGTCGTTTTGTTCTCAACGGCGTTCTTCATGGTATTCGGTATTCAACAGTGGCCAATTTTGGCGATCATCTGGGCGCTGATCCCGTTGGTCAATTTGTATTTCTTTACCAAAGTCCCGTTGGCGCCAATCGTTGCCGAAGGAGAACGAGGGTTGACCACTCGGCAGCTCTTTTCCTTGAAAAGCTTTTGGCTGTTTCTGGTGATGATGGTCTGTGCTGGAGCCAGCGAACAAGCAGTCAGCCAATGGGCATCAACCTTTGCTGAACAGGGCTTAGGTGTTAGTAAGACACTAGGCGATTTGGCAGGACCGATGGTTTTTGCCTTGATGATGGGGATCTCCCGCTTGCTTTACGGCAAATTTGGAGAACGAATCGATTTGAAACGCTTTATGTTTTTGAGTGTTTTGCTTTGCCTACTGGCGTATATGATGATCGGCTTTGCTTCATTGCCATTGATCGGGTTCCTTGGCTGCGGCTTAAGCGGTTTTGCCGTAGGGATCATGTGGCCGGGGGTCTTTAGTCTTTCTGCGCAATACATTCGCAACGGCGGGACGGCGCTATTTGCTTATTTGGCATTAGCGGGAGATCTAGGATGTTCAATCGGACCCGCTGTCGTCGGTAGCATCGTCGAATGGTCGGGACAACAGCTGCAGGTTGGGATTTTAGGTGCGATCATTTTCCCGATCATCTTGCTGGCAGGAATTTATTTGGTTCAACAAATGCACAAAAAACGACAGCTTCCGTTGCTGGTTTTTCAAGAATCCACAAAAGAATAAAAAAATTTTGGAGCAAATGCCGTCTTTTCATGGTATTTGCTTTTTGTTTTCTGAAATTCCTCTAGTCAAGATAGTTTCTATCCGCTATACTTTGACTTATTCATTTAAAAAGGAAGTGATGTTGTGAAAAGTCAATTGAAAAAAGAAATCAGTTTTTTTGGGGCATTATCGACAGTAATGGGAACGGTGATTGGCGCCGGCGTGTTTTTCAAAGCAGCGGCTGTGGTCCAGCAGACCCAATCGACTGGATTGACCTTGTTGGTTTGGCTGCTTGCCGGCTTTCTAACGATTTGCGGCGGCTTGACCGTGGCAGAGTTAGCGACGGCGATTCCTGAGACCGGCGGACCTATTCGATATATCGAAAGAATTTATGGGAAATTACCCTCCTTTTTATTAGGCTGGGCACAAAGTATCATTTACTTTCCAGCGAACGTGGCGGCTTTAAGTATTA
This sequence comes from Enterococcus sp. NPDC086594, assembly GCF_044746145.1. NCBI lineage: Bacteria > Bacillati > Bacillota > Bacilli > Lactobacillales > Enterococcaceae > Enterococcus > Enterococcus sp. NPDC086594. The sequence goes on along the minus strand of NZ_JBIVBP010000001.1, from coordinate 85,876 downwards.
TTTTCGCAACACAATGTTTGAACTTATTTCATCTACCTAGCAATTATTTGCTTCCTTTATCGATTTTGACCGGAACGAGTGTGACCTTGATTAATCTTTTGGGAACAAAAGCTGCAGCTCAAGTCCAGTCCGTCACCTTAGCAGTCAAGCTGATTCCGATTGCGGTGATTATCGTGGCTGGCCTGATGACACCAGGTCAAGTATCGGTCTCATTGGTGGATTTTTCTTCCAATACTCAAGGCTCCCTTGCAGCTGGTATCAGTAGTGCCCTCTTAGCAACCCTTTTTGCTTATGATGGCTGGATGGGGGTCGGCAATGTCGCTGGAGAAATGAAGCGACCCGAAAAAGATTTGCCTAAAGCCATCATCTTTGGGTTGAGTTTTGTCACCTTGGTGTACGTGTTGATCAATGTTGCGTTTTTAAAAACATTGCCGATCGATCAAATCGCTGGTAATTTGAACAGTGCCTCAGAAACTGCGATGGCCTTGTTCGGCAGTTTTGGCGGAAAACTGGTCACGATCGGTATCTTGATCTCTGTTTATGGCGCATTGAACGGCTATACAATGACTGGCTTGCGGGTCCCATATGCGATGGCGTTGGAAGATGAGATTCCTTTCAGTAAGACCTTTGCGACCCTAAGCAAAACCACCAATGCACCCTATGCGGCGGCCTTTTTACAATTAGGGATCGCTTGTATCATGATGCTTTTAGGCACCTTTGATCTTTTGACCGATATGCTGGTTTTTGTTATGTGGTTCTTTAGTGTATTATTGTTTGTAGGAGTTTTTCGTTTGCGAAAAACAGAACCGCAGATGAAGCGTCCGTATAAAGTTCCCTTCTATCCAATCATTCCCTTGATTGCGATTTTAGGTGGCTGTTTTATCTTGATCATGACCTTGATCACTGACACGTGGTTAGCAGTCGTGGGAATCGGCGTGACGTTACTAGGAATTCCCGTTTTTTATGGAAAAGCAAAAGGAAAAGCGAGAGGGGCGAAAGAATGAAGATCGTTGTACTTGATGGCTATGCGTTGAATCCAGGGGATTTGGCTTGGCAAGGGTTTGAAGAATTAGGAGAGGTGACGGTGTATGATCGTACCTCATATACAGATAAACAAGAAATAATTGATCGAATCGGTGATGCCGAAGCGATTTTGACAAATAAAACGCCGATCACCGCTGATGTGCTCAAAGCATGTCCGCAATTGACCTACATTGGGGTATTAGCAACTGGATACAATGTCGTTGATTTGGCAGCAGCGAAGGAACAAGGAATCACCGTGACCAATATTCCTAGCTATAGTACCAATGCAGTGGCACAAGCGACCTTTGCTTTGCTGCTGGAAGTGACGAACCAAGTGGGACACCATAATCGTTCCGTGCATCAGGGTGACTGGCAAACCAGCAAAGATTTTTCTTATTGGCAGACACCATTGATGGAATTGGCAGGCAAAACGATTGGGCTGATTGGATATGGTGCGATCGCTCAAGCAGTTGCCACGATCGCACATGCGTTTCAATTGAAAGTAATCTACTTTAATCATCGACCAAAACCAGCACAAGCTACTTGGGCAAAACAAGTGTCGTTGGCGGAACTGTATCAAGAAGCAGATATCATTAGCCTTCATGTTCCACAGTTTCCTGAGACAGAAAAAATGATCGATCGCACAGCTTTGGCACAAATGAAACCTTCTGCGATCCTGATCAATACCTCGCGTGGCGGCTTGATTGATGAAGCAGCAGTTGCTGAAGCGCTGAAAACCGGGCAGATTGCAGCCTTGGCGGCAGATGTCGTCTCGAAAGAACCGATTGCAGCGGACAATCCCTTGTTGCAAGCACCAAATTGCTATTTGACGCCGCATATCGCTTGGGCGCCAGTCGAAACGCGACGTCGTTTGATGGGGATCGCTGTGGCGAACCTAAGCGGCTTTAAAGCAGGTACAGCGCAAAATGTCGTGTAAGCAAAACGAGCATTTAAAAGGACTTTGACAAAGCAGGCGACTAGTATAAAGCAGTTAGTCTCGCCAACACAGTAACCATTTCGACCAGTCATCTAGCCTCATAAGGTGGTCGGTCGTAGGACTGGTGGTTTGTCTAAGTCTTTTTTTGCTGAAAAAGAAAGGAGACGGTCTTGAAAAAGTATTATTATCTAGCGGCCTTTGTTAGCTTGCTGGTCTTGAGCTGGCTGATCCAAACCCAAAGCAGTCGCTTTTATACACAGCCGATCATAGAAGTACAAACGGTTCAAGTCACCGCCGACCAGCAGCAGATTCAAGGGATCCTTCGCAACGGAGAAGAAGCTGGGGCACTGCGGACAGTCACTACGCAATACACCCCCAACGGTGCGATTCATCCGTTGTATCAGACCGGACAACAGCTGCTTTTGCAAAAAGAAGGGGATGGCTGGAAGGTACAAACACAAAAACGGGATGGGTATCTCTTTTTCTTCCTTGCCTTATTCCTGATGGCAGTAGTCGCAATTGGTGGCAAAAAAGGCTTACGGGCTTTGCTTAGTATCTTTGTGAATACTGGCTTGCTGCTCCTTTTTCTTTGGTTTCACAAAGGCAACAGCTCCTTTTCATTGGTCTTTTTGATGATCGTTTTTACGATCGTCTCGTTGGTTATGACGATGGGGATTTCTTATGGCTTTCGCACGATCGACAGCCGCAAAATCATTGCCTCCTTAGCCAGCGTTCTCTTGGCGTTTTTTCTCTGTCGATTCGCCATGGATCTTTTGCAAGATCATGGGTTGCGCTATGAGGAAATGTCGTTTCTGACCCGTCCGTATCGCAGTGTCTATCTAGGAAGTCTGCTGATTGGCGCAATCGGTGCCAGCATGGACAATATCGTCATGCTGATTGCCAGTTTAGATGAGATCCAACGCATCAATCCCCAGACGAGCCGCAAGGAACGATTAGCGATCGGTCGGTCCATCGCGCAAGATACGACTTCTTCGATGATCAATGTCTTGTTGTTTGCCTATTTAAGTGGGAGTATGCCAGCGCTATTGTTTTACCTAGCCAATGGCTGGCTGCTTTCGCAAGCATTGCAGATGCATCTTTCTTTAGAAATAGTGCGTACAGTATGCGGCGGCTTTGCGTTGGTTTTATCGGTACCGTTGACGCTCCTTTGTTTTGAAGTGCATAGGAGGAAAGCAAAATGACTGTTTTGTTTGTGTTGATCTTGCTTTTTCTCTTGCTGACTTTCGCTGTTTTTCGGATCGAAGGGCTGTTTCAAGTCACAGGTCTGTTTATGAATGTGGCCGTCTTTCTAGCGCTACTGGTCCTGATTGACCGAGGGGCACCGATTTTACCAGCGGCTTGTGTTGCCTTTTTAGCCGTGGCGGCGATCACCTTGTTTTTCGTGAACGGCGTCAATCAGAAAACCAAAATTGCCTTTGTCTGTGTGTTGGTCTTTCTAGGGCTTTTTCTACTATTATTTCCTCTTGTGCTCTCTGCAATGAATCTTCATGGGTTTTCGGCAGAGGAACTCGATGAGTTGGCGATGTATTCCTTTGATGTAGCCATCGATTTTAAGGCATTGATGACTGCGATCATTTTGATGAGTTTTTCGGGGGCGGTGGCAGATGGGAGTATGGCGATCAGCACTGCGACCTATGAACTTTTTCAAGCAAACCCGCAAGTCTCAATCAAGGCATTAAGTAAAAGTAGTATGACAGTGGTATCAGACGTATTGTCTTCGACGATCAATACCTTATTGTTTGCCTTTATGGGAAGTAATCTGGCGTTGATTGCGTGGTTTCAAGATTTGTCGATCTCCTTTGGTGAAATGATCAATTCAAAGGCGTTCGTCTCAGAATTGATCGTTTGTTTGATCACGGGTCTGGCAGCGGTGATTATTTTACCCATCACCGCATGGTCAGCGAGTTGGTATTTTTGGAAAAGGAACCGAATGGAATAGGAAGGAGCGCAACCACCATGGAACCACTAATTGAAACTAAGCGATTAGTGTTGCGAGAAATGAGTCATGACGATCGACCAGCGATTGAAAAGATTTTGCAAGATCCAGAAGTTATGATTGCCTATGAAGGACCCTTCAGTGAGCAAGAAGTCACTGGTTGGATCGACAAACAGCTGCAACACTATCAAAACGATCACATTGGCTTGTGGCTAGTGATTGAGAAAGCATCCGGGCAAGCGATCGGTCAATGCGGGTTGACATGGCAAGACGTCAAGGGAGAAGCCGTTTTAGAAATTGGGTACTTGTTTCAAAAGAACTTCTGGCATCATGGGTTTGCCACAGAAGCCGCCCAGGCCTGTAAAGACTATGCGTTTGCAACGCTGAATGCCGCCATTGTTTATTCGATCATTCGTGAGACCAATCAAGCCTCCATAAATGTGGCATTGCGCAATGGAATGAAGCTGGTGGATCGCTTTGTTAAACACTATCGACAAGTGGACATGCCGCATCTTGTGTATGCTGTGGCGAAAGAGATGTGAAAAACGAAAGAATGCTTTTTTCGATTTAGACAATGAAATGCCCCTAGGAAGTTAGCTTTTTCTAACTTTCTAGGGGCGTTTTTTATGCTTGCGTAAAGCTTTTTCGTTCGATGAGTTCAGCCCCTAAAAGGACTGTTTTGGTGATTGTTCGAGGATGAACGATCTGATCCACCAATAAATCGATCGCGGTTTTGGCGATTTCCTCCACATCGATGTTAAACGTTGTTAGTGGGGGAGCCACAAATTTTGCGATCTCATTGTCATTGATACTGATTAATTCCAAGCGATCAGGAATGATGATAGATCGTTCATTTAACGCTTGGAGCACACCAACTGCGACGGTGTCAGAAGCCACAAAGAGCGCCTCTGGCAAATTGTCACCAAGGGATTCCACCATTTTTTTCGCCAAACGATAGCCGGTTTCAACGGAAAAATTGCCACCAGTAAACAGGAACGCCTCATCGAACGCATCTCGACGAGCCAACGTTTGACGGAAGATGACCTCGCGACTATCCATTTCTGCACGTTGGGTATCAGGATTTAGATAAGCACCACCAATAAAACCGATCTTTCGGTATCCTTTTGTTAAAAATAGATCGATCGCCAGTTGCGTCATTCGATCAGTATCAGGTTTGACCGTATCGAACAGTTCTGGACAGGGGTTGATTTCCAAAAGGACGCCATAGGGGCAAACGGATTTGAACTGCTGCGTTTCATTCTCAGTGAAAGAGCCAATCCCAATAAATCCGGCGACTTCTTGCAGTGTTTCTAAAACATCATCTTCATGGGTGATTAGTTGAATTTCCAAATTGTTGATTTTCGCATATTTTTCTAAAGAGATACGCAATTGTCGAAAATAGACATCTTGAAGCTCTTCTTGTTCTGTCAGCCAGAAAAGGACGGCGATTTTTTCTAGTGTTGTTTTTATTTTTGAGCGATCATAACCTAGTGATAAAGCGGTATGAATAATTTTTTGACGCGTATCGGCTGCGATCGACAACGATTCGTCGCCTTTCAATAATCGGGAAACAGTCGCTTGTGAAAAGCCTGATTGCTCGGCAATTTTTTTTATTGTAACCAATCTTCTTCACCTCTTTCTTCTAGTATACGCTAACAACTTTACCAAGTAAATGAATTTACTAAATATATTTACTGAATAGTGAAATTTCAGAGCGTGGAGGTGTTTCAAAAAAATGTTTGTTTGAAAAACCTTGATTTAACCCGTTTGTTTACTCTGTTAAAGAAATAAATTTAGTAAAACTATTTACATATTAAGTAAAATAATTTATTATAAACGAGAAGATAGCGTTTGCAAAATAAAGAAAAGGTGGAGAAATGATGATGAAAAAAATGTCTCGAGTTCTTTTTTTAAGTGTAGCAGCTTTAGGATTAGGTGCTTGCGGTCCACAAAGCGAAGGGACAGATAGTACTGCAGCAAATAGTGGCAGCGGTAAGGACTATGATCTATTGGTCTGGGAAGACCAAGCAAAATCAACTGGGATTGAAGAGGCAGTCAAACAATTTGAAGAAGAACACGATGTGACGATCAAAGTGGTCGAAAAAGCCTATGGTGGACAGATCGAAGATTTACGATTGGATGGCCCCGCTGGTACAGGTGCGGATGTCATCACGATTCCTGGCGATCAAATCGGTACAGCCGTTACCGAAGGGTTGTTGAAAGAATTAACAGTCGATCAAACGCTACAAGATCTGTATACAGAATCAGCAATGCAATCGCAAATCGTTGACGGCAAAGTTTACGGCTTACCAAAAGCGGTTGAAACACAAATTTTGTATTATAACAAAGAACTAATTTCCGAAGAAGACTTGCCACAGACAACGGATGAGTGGCTGGAGTATTCCAAGTCTGTCTTAGGTGCTGACAGTTATGGGTTACTGGCATTATGGGATCAAATTTATTACGCACAAGGTGTATTGAGCGGTTATGGCGGTTATGTTTTTGGCGAGAATGCCGATGGATCCTATGACCCTGAAGATATTGGATTAGCTAATGAAGGTGCGATCGAAGGAGCGGACTATATCCAACAGTTTTATGATGCAGGTGTTTTTCCATCCGGATTGGTCGGTGAACAAGGAATCAATGTGTTGGACTCTTTATTTACGGAAGGAAAAGCTGCAGCTGTCGTCTCGGGACCATGGAACTTGTCTCCTTATAAAGAAGCGGGCATCGACTATGGTGTGAAAGAATTGCCATTATTAGGGAATGGTGAACATATGGGCTCCTTTATCGGTGTCAAAAGCTACAACGTAAGTAGCTATTCCCAAAACCCTGAATTAGCTGAAGCGTTCGTGAAATTTATCAGCAATGAGGAGAATTCAAAAGTCCGTTATGAAAAAACACAAGAAGTACCAGCGGTTGCTTCTTTGGCAGATGATCCATCAGTTCAAGAAAGTGAAAGTGCTGCAGCCATCGCCGCTCAGTCCCAACACGCAGAACTAACACCAGGGATCACTGAAATGAATTCAGTATGGGAACCAATGGATGCCGCATTGCAAACCATTGCTACTGGAAAGGCTGAACCGAAAACAGCTCTACCACAGGCAGTCGATCAGATCAAATCAGCCATTGCAGCAATTCAAAACTAAAAAGTCGTTACGAGGACAAACGTTTCGGATGGTGATTCAGCACTAGGAATCAAGTAATGCCGAACGAAACGTTTGTCAGCGGCTTTTTCTTACAGGGGGCGAAAATGTGAAAAACACGCAGTCGTATGCAAAACGAGCAATGCTATTCTCGATAATACCAGGATTCGGTCAATTTTATAATCGGCAAAAAATCAAAGGCGCTTTATTTTTCTTCTTTTTTGCTATGTATCTTGTCGTCTTTAAAGATTTATTTAATATGGGACTTTGGGGCATCGTGACATTAGGCGTGGAAGTGCCGAGAGACAATTCCATCTTTTTATTAGCAGAAGGATTAGTTGCCTTGATCGTCATCGGTTTTGGTCTGTTGTTCTATTATTTAAACATCCGTGATGCCTATAAAAACGGCGAATTAAGAGACAATGAGCTACCAGTCAACTCTATCCGTGAAAGCTACCAGGCACTATTAAGAGAAGGCTATCCTTATTTAATGAGTAGCCCAGCATTTTTCTTACTCGTGTTTTCTGTTATTTTTCCGATTCTCTTTAGTATCGCGTTAGCTTTTACGAACTATGATCTGTATCATTCTGCACCTGCCAATTTAGCAGATTGGGTGGGATTAGAGACCTTTAAGAAGATTTTTACTGTCGATATTTGGCGTAGTACCTTCTTCAATGTTCTAGGCTGGACAGTTATCTGGACCTTGATCGCCTCAACGTTACAAGTTTCTATCGGAATATTTTTAGCGGTGCTGGTGCATCAAAAAGAACTACGATTCAAAAAGTTCTTTCGAACGATTTTGATCCTCCCATGGGCAGTTCCGGGATTTGTTACGATCTTGGTATTTTCAGGAATGTTCAATGATTCCTTTGGTGCGATCAATAATACGATTTTGAATTTCTTCCAGATTTCACCGATTCCTTGGCTAACGAGTGCGAATTGGACCCGTTTAGCTTTGTTACTGATTCAAGGCTGGCTAGGCTTTCCGTATATTTTTATCGTGACTACAGGGACGCTGCAATCCATTCCTGATGATTTGTATGAGGCGGCGACCATCGATGGTGCTTCAGCTATGCAAAAATTCCGACGAATCACATTGCCATTACTGCTTTATGCAATGGCACCAATTTTGATTACGCAATATACGTTTAACTTCAACAATTTCAATATCATTTATCTGTTTAATTCTGGTGGGCCGGCAGTTCCTGGTTCGACCGCTGGTGGTACCGATATTTTGGTTTCATGGATCTATAAGCTCACGATGCAAAATAGTCAATATGCACTAGCAGCAGCATTGACGATTCTCTTATCGATCGTCGTAATCGCGATTGCTTTATGGCAATTCCGTCGAACAAATTCATTCAAGGAGGTTGGATAACATGAAGGCAGCAAGTATGAAAAAACAAAAATTTGTCCGCCTATCCTTGACATATCTCGTACTGATTTTTACGGTAGTGGTGATCGTCTACCCTTTACTATGGACGATCGGTGCTAGTTTTAATCCTGGGAACAGTTTAATAAGTACGAGTCTGATTCCGACGAGTCCGACATTAAGTCACTACACGAAATTGTTTGCTGGCGACAACTCGCTATATTATAGTCAATGGTATTTGAATTCATTGAAAATCAGTGTATGCACTATGTTCCTGTCACTGATCTTTGTCTCCATGACGGCTTATTCCTTTTCACGGTTTCGTTTTACAGGCCGTAAAAATGGATTGATGCTGTTCTTACTACTACAAATGATCCCGCAGTTCTCTGCCTTGATCGCAATTTTTGTACTGGCGCAAATGCTCGGCTTGATCAATAGTCATTGGTTGCTGATCTTGATTTACGTTGGGGGTCAGATTCCCATGAACACGTACTTATTGAAAGGATATTTTGACTCGATCCCGTTAGATTTAGACGAGAGTGCCAAGATAGATGGCGCAAGCAATACGCGAATATTCTGGCAAATTTTGATTCCATTATCTCGACCAATGCTGGCAGTGGTTGCCATGAATGGTTTCACCGGACCACTGGGAGACTTTGCCCTGTCTTCAGTGATTTTACGTAATCCTGAGTACTATACATTACCCATCGGGTTATACAAATTAGTCACGGATAAAATGGGTGCCAGCTATACGACTTTTGCGGCAGGGGCCATTTTGATCAGTATTCCGATCGCGCTCGTCTTTATTGCATTACAAAAACATTTTGTCTCCGGTTTGACCGCTGGCGGCACAAAAGGATAGGAAGAGAAGATGACAAGATATAACTTAGAAGAACGCTTTTTACATGGTGGGGATTATAATCCTGACCAGTGGCTAAATTATCCCGAGATCTTAGCCAAAGATTTAGAACTAATGGAAAAAGCTCATGCTAATACATTTTCCCTTGGTATTTTTGCTTGGAGTGCCTTAGAGCCAGCAGAAGGGGTGTTTCAATTTGAATGGTTAGACAAAATCATGGATGAGCTTGCCGAACGAAACAGTAACGTCATTTTAGCGACGCCAAGCGGCGCGCGTCCTGCCTGGTTGTCTAAAGCATACCCTGAAGTTCTCCGGACCAATGAAAAACGGGAAAAAATGTTACACGGTGGGCGACACAATCACTGCTTTTCTTCGCCAATCTATCGTGAGAAAGTGGCGATCATCAATCGGAAATTAGCTGAACGCTACCACGATCACCCAGCACTATTGATGTGGCATATTTCCAATGAGTATTCTGGAGATTGTCATTGTCCTATTTGCCAAGAAAACTTTCGTCAGTGGGTCAAGCAGAAGTACCAAACGCTAGCAGCCTTGAATGAGGCCTGGTGGGGACCGTTCTGGAGCCATACCATCACCGATTGGTCGCAAATCGAATCTCCTTCACCGATCGGCGAAATGCAAGTTCATGGACTAAATCTAGACTGGCATCGTTTTGTAACCGATCAGACTATTGATTTCTATGAACATGAGATCAAAGACATTCGTCGTTTGTCTCCAGATGTGCCGATCACAACGAATTTCATGGCAGATACCCGTGATTTGATTCCCTTTTATAGTCTTGATTATGGAAAATTTGCCCAGCATGTGGATGTCATTAGTTGGGACTGTTATCCTGCTTGGCATAATGATTGGGGAACGACAGCTGATTTGGCAAGTAAGGTTGGGTTTATCAATGATCAATATCGTAGCTTGAAAAAGCAACCATTTTTGATCATGGAATCAACCCCTAGTGGTGTGAATTGGCATCCAGTCAATCGCACGAAACGTCCCGGGATGCATCTTTTGTCTTCTATGCAATTTATTGCTCACGGTTCAGACAGTAATCTTTATTTCCAATGGCGGAAATCTCGAGGCTCGTCTGAGAAGTTCCATGGGGCCGTCGTGGACCATGACAACGACGAGCAAAATCGTGTTTTTCAAGATGTAGCAGAAGTGGGGAAAGCCTTAGAAGAAATCAAAGAAATCAAAGGATTGCACAAAAAAGCCAAAGTGGCGATCATCTATGATTGGGATAACAATTGGGCGCTCAATGATGCGCAAGGTTTTGGTTTGGAGAGCAAACGCTACCCACAAACGTTGCAAGAGCATTATCGCTATTTTTGGGATCATGACATCGCGGTTGATGTCATCACGAAAGACCATGACTTTGATGCTTACCAATTGATCATCGCTCCGATGCTTTACCTCTTACCAAAAGAAACTATGAAAAAATTTCAACAGTATACGAAAAATGGCGGGACACTGGTTTCCACTTATTTGACGGGGATCGTGAATGAAACGGACTTGACCTATTTAGGGGGCTGGCCCCAAGAGTTAGAAGAACTGTTTGGTGTGTCTGTGAAAGAAATCGATACGTTATATCCGAAACAAAAAAATCTGCTTTTAATGAAGGAGCAGCAGTACCAAATTCATGATTATTGTAGTATTGTCCAAACAAACACCGCCCAAACGTTAGGGGTGTACGGTGCAGATTTTTATCAAGGTCAAGCTGCAGTGACCGTAAATGATTATGGTGAAGGAAGTGCCTACTATCTCGGGGGACGGACGGATCAAGCCTTTTTGGAAGACTTCTATCAAGAAGTAACACAACAGCTTCGCTTACAAAATGAGTGGGTCCGCCAAGGTTCAACGAACGTGTCGATTCAAAGTAGAGAAAGTCAGCAAGAGCAGCTCGCTCCGACTACCTATTATTTTGTGATGAATTTTTCCGAAGAAAATCAAGAAGTAGAGGTAGCAACTTCAGGAATCGACTTGCTTACAGGAAAAACGACAAACCAACTTCTTCAGTTGGCGCCTTATGAGGTGCAGATCATCAAAGTGACAGCATAAGATCAATAAAACTATTGTGTCAATTATATGAGAAAAAAGAAGTACTAACGCTGATGAAAAGCGTAAGTACTTCTTTTTTATAGAGAGTGTTTTAATTTTCTTGCGCAAATTCGGCAGCTTTTGTTCCTGCTTGGCGTCCGAAGATGATGATATCGGCAACGGCATTACCGCCAATTCGGTTTTCACCATGCAACCCACCAGTTACTTCACCGGCTGCAAAAAGACCTGGAATGATCTCGTTATCCGTAGCGATCACTTCTGTGTTGGTGTTGATCTTCACGCCGCCCATCGTGTGGTGGATACCAGGAGCGATGGCAATGGCATAGTAAGGTCCTGTTGACAAATCGTTGTCCATTGCTGTGCTGCGTCCAAAGGCTTCGTCTTCACCAGCAGCTACACTGCTGTTCCAGGTAGCGATCGTTTCAGCAAGCGCTGCTTCTGGCATGTCCAATTCTTTTGCCAATTCTTCAATCGTGTCAGCGGATTTGACTAACCCTTGTTGCTCGTAAAAATCAATGGCTGTTACGCGTTCTTTGACACCTGCATCAAAAACTAACGTTGCCGATTTTTCAGGTAGGGCAATAATCGCTTCAGAGACTTTGTCTCGTGTTTCCATTTCATTGAAGAACCGTTCGCCTTCTTGATTGACCAAGATCGCGCCTTCTCCACGGACAGCTTCAGTGATCAACAGTGATTTAGACTGATCCACTGTTGGGTGGATTTGGATTTGCTCTAAATCAACCGTTTGTCCGCCTAACGCTTCGATCATTTTGATTCCATCACCAGTCGAACCCTCTTGGTTCGTTGTCACGTAGTCTGCCAATTCTGGTTTGTACTCGGTGATCATGTCGAAATTGGCACCGAAACCGCCTGTTGTAACGACAACTGCTTTGGCATCAATGGTTTGTTCGTTTCCTTCTACTTCAACGGTCACCCCGTTGACTTGACCATCTTCTTCATTGATTTCTTTGACATCGGCATTTACAAAAATTGGGATTTCCAATTCATGGATGTTGCGCATCAAGCCATCAACTAAGTATTCCCCAACCGCGGAACCATCAGATGGACGGTGCGTTCTTTTTTCACTCATCCCGCCAGTCGTTGTTAAGTTGTCTAAAGTGATACCCATGGAATCTAACCAATCGATCGCTTCTGCTGAATGATCCACAAAGTAGCGCAACAATTCTTCATCATTGGTGTTGTGACCGCCAGCTAATGTTTCTTCATAGAATAGATCGTTTGAATCTTCAATGCCTTCTGCTTCTTGGAATTTGGTTTCTGAAGCGTTCATTCCTGCAGAAGATTTCAATGTATTCCCACCAGAAATTGGCATTTTTTCTAAAATAACTGGGTTTGCGCCAGCTTCCTTTGCTTGGATCGCAGCGGCCATTCCAGCGCCACCCGCACCGACAATCACGACATCGTAGCTGTCTGCAAGTTCGCTAGGGTCTGTGTATTCTTGACCAGATGCAGCTGAAGTTGCATCTGTTTCTTCATTAGCAGATGAACCAGTACTTGTGCTGCTGCTTGTTTGTGAATCAGCGCCACAAGCACTCAAAGTTGCTAACGAGGTTAGGACTAATAGTGTTTGGAAAATTTTCTTCATTGTTTTTATTCCTCCTAAAACTTTTTCCAAATCAAAGACTAACATAGTTGTCATGTTATTTTTAGGTTTTGTTCGAAAAATCACATAATAATTAGAAAAGTTTAATTTATAAAGCGTTTTAGTCGAGGTAAAAGGGTTTCTTGGTCATCATAAAAAAGAGTGAATTCGTAAATTTATGGAAATAGAAGAATTATTGATTCTTTGATTTGTTTGGTATTAATCATAAAGGGAGAAAGCAAAGAGGCTTTGATTAGCCTCTCTTCTGTTATTGAAAAACGTACGTCACTGAGGTGCCGAGGAATGATCTCTTTTATTAAGAATAAATCAAACGCTTTGCGATCAAAAGATAGAAAGAAATTGATGGCATCCGTGTTTGTGGGCACCAATTTTTACTCAATAAATAAAGATAGAACCTTAGTTTTCAAGAGTCATTGCCAAGAAACTGAGGTGTTTCTTAAAAAAATCAAGAGAACTGTCTTGCAAAACCAATCCTTTCTTGTATAATAAAAATAAGTTAGGTCTACCTAAAAAATAAATAAACTATCCTTAACTATGGAAATGGAGTGAAAATAATGATTACTTTTTCAGAAATATCCGCAGCCTATGATGGCAATCATCAAGTGATCTCGGATTTGTCGTTTCAAGTAGAGAAACCAGCGATCGTAGGGATCATCGGACCAAATGGCGCAGGGAAGTCAACGCTGATCAAAGCGGCGTTGAAGTTGATCCCTTCCAGTGGGAACATGAGTGTCAACAAAAAAGCGTTAAAAGACTTTCAAAAGGAAATTGCCTATGTCGAACAAAAGACTGCGGTTGATTACACGTTTCCGATCACAGTCAAAGAAGTCGTATCTTTAGGCTTGTATCCTAAGATGCGCATGTTCCAAAGAATGTCGGCCAACGATTGGCAGAAAGTGACAGCCGCTCTGGCAGCGGTAGAAATGGAATCCTTTGCGGAGCGTCAGATTGGGGAATTGTCCGGTGGGCAGTTTCAGCGGGTCTTGATTGCTCGAACGTTGGTGCAAGATGCTAACTATATCTTCCTCGATGAGCCCTTTGTAGGGATCGATGCCACCAGTGAAGCGATCATCGTCGGCCTGTTGCGTAACTTGCGAGATGCCGGAAAGACGATTTTTATCGTTCATCATGATCTGGGGAAAATCACCGAATACTTTGATTACTTGGTTTTTCTCAATCAAACCCTGATCGCTGCGGGCCCAGTGAGTGAAGTCTTTACCGAAAGCAATTTGAAGCAAACATTTGGCGATGCGATCATCGTGAAAGGAGGCGTTTAACATGTTGACAAGCTTTTTTACCAGTTTAAGTAACTATCATTTCTTGCAAAATGCCTTGATCACGGCAGTCGCGATCGGAATCGTCGCAGGGGTGATCGGTTGTTTTATTATCTTACGAGGGATGTCCTTGATGGGGGATGCAATCTCTCATGCGGTCTTACCAGGGGTAGCCTTGTCTTATATCTTCGGCGTTCATTTTTTTGTCGGGGCGATCTTCTTTGGGATCTTGGCTTCCATGATTATTACCTATATCGCCAATAACAGCCTGATCAAAAGTGATACGGCGATCGGTATCACCTTTAGTTCGTTTCTAGCTTTAGGGGTTATCTTGATTGGGGTAGCAAACAGTTCGACTGATTTGTTTCACATTTTGTTTGGGAATGTGCTAGCGGTACAAGATAGCGACAAATGGCTGACGATCGCTATCGCTATCCTTGTGCTGGCAGTGATCATCCTTTTCTTCCGTCCACTGTTGATCACGTCTTTTGATCCGATGATGGCAAAGGCTTTTGGGATGAAAGTGCAAGCCTATCACTACTTATTGATGTTCTTATTAACTTTGGTTTCAGTGACAGCGATGCAAAGCGTCGGAACGATCTTGATCGTGGCTTTATTAGTCACTCCAGCAGCAACGGCTTATTTATATACAAAACAATTGAAGCATATGATGATCATCGCAGGGGTTTTAGGTGGTCTCGCCTCATTTATCGGCTTGTTTATCGGGTACAGCTTTAATATTGCCGCAGGATCAAGTATCGTTTTGACCGCAGGAGCCTTTTTCGTGATCGGTTTCTTGTTCTCACCAAAACAAAAGACCAGTCCAGTCAAGCGCTGGTCAGCGACAGCGGTTTTAGCAACGGCAGCTGTAGCCGGTGGCTTCTTTTTGGCACAGCAAAACGGACAGATGGACCAAACAGAAGGGAAACTTTCAGTAGTAGCGACCAATTCGATCATTGCTGATATTACGGAAAACATTGCCGGTGATCGAATCGATCTTCACAGTATCGTACCAGTGGGGCGTGATCCCCATGAATATGAACCTTTAGTGGAAGATGTTCGAAAAGCGACCGATGCTGATCTTATCCTTTATAACGGCTTGAATCTAGAAACTGGCGGCAATGGCTGGTTTACCAAATTGATGAACAATGCCAATAAGGTAGAAAATGAAGATTACTTTGCCGTCAGTGATGGCGTGGATGTGCTTTATTTATCTGATGATGAAGACCACAGCAAAGCCGATCCTCATGCATGGTTAAATCTAGAAAACGGCATGATCTATGCCCGTAACATCGCTCAACGCCTGAGTGAAAAGGACCCTGACAATCGCTCTTTCTATGAAGAAAACCTTGAACGCTACTTGGCTTCATTAGAAGAACTGGATCAGCAAGCGAAGGAAAACTTCCAATCGATTCCTGAAGAGAAGAAATTGATCGTCACCAGTGAGGGAGCCTTCAAATACTTCTCTAAAGCCTATGGTGTACCGTCTGCCTATATTTGGGAAATCAATACCGAAGAAGAAGGTACCCCTGCGCAAATCAAAAACTTAGTGGATCAGCTGCAAAACTCAGCCGTCGCTTCCTTGTTTGTCGAAAGCAGCGTCAATACTCGTCCAATGCAAAGTGTTTCTCGTGATGCGGGCATTCCGATTTTCGGAACCGTCTTTACCGATTCGATTGCAGAACCGGGAGAAGAAGGCGACAGCTACTATAACATGATGAAGTGGAATCTCGAGACGATTTATCAAGGCTTGAATCAATAATACAAAAACATCCTTAGCTCGTTCTGGCTAAGGATGTTTTTTCGTCGTATTTTTGTGCTGGAGAAAAGCAAAGAGATAAAATCCGCAGCCCATCAAGGCAGCAAGAAATGCGATGACAGGAAAGTACAACCCCTGACCGTAAACATAGGCTGTATAAGCAAAGAAGGCGATCAAAAACCAGAGTGTTCCTGAGATGACCATTTTTTGGTTCCTCCTAATTGTTTAAAAGTATTTATTTGGTATATTTTAACACGATAGGGGCAAAAAGAAAATCAGCGAATCGAACGTTTGCTGAAACGATTTGCTGATTTTTTCCCAATTACAACGATGAACAGTTAAGAAACGTTCAATTGCTGTTGCGGTTCTAAATGGTAATAAAGGATCTCTGGCGGGACGCCGAGTCGGGCGGGAATCTTGGTCATACCGACCCCACTGGAAACACTCAATAAGGTCTCATTTCCTAAAAGGTAGAGCCCATCGGTATATTTCAACGCGCCCTTTGTTTTCGCATAATAAAAAGGCAAGCGAATCTGCCCGCCATGGCTATGGCCAGAAAGAATCAAGTCGTAGTTTGGCAGATTGGTGATCCGAGAAACATAATCGGGTTCATGGAGCAAAAGCAGCTGCCATTCTGCTAAGGTTGCTTCATAGGTAAAACTGACTTTCGGACTTTCTATATCGATACCGACAATATTCATCGACGTCTTGTCATCAGAACCAAAAACCGACTCATTATCAAGTAAGGTAAACCCTGCATGCTGGTATATTTCCTTAACAAAGTAATGACCGTCATTCAAATGGTCATGGTTCCCCATAACTGCGATCTTACCCAGAGGCGCTTGCAATTTTTTCAGCTTTTCGATCAGTCGCTTGGTTGAACGATGCGGCCATTTTTTATAATTATCGATCAGATCCCCCGTGATGATGATCAGATCCGGCTTGTTTTGGATCGTTGATCGAATGATGCGATTCATTCGTCTTGGTTTAAACCAACGAGAAAAATGGAGATCACTGATATGGGCAATCACGATATTGCTTTCTGCTTGGTAAAGGTCATAAGCTTTTGAAATATCTAAGACGGTGCGCTTGTCTTTTTTTATGAGATAATGCCGTTGTTTGAGAAGATGCGGTTCAATAATAAAGGAGTAAACTAGCAAGCCCGTAAGGAGGAATGCAATAAGAATGAGGGTGTACATGGCGTGGCTCCTTTTTTGATTTGCTAGTTTCTAGCATAGTAGATTCTTACAAAAAAAGCAATCATACGGAAGCAAAAATAACAAAAAATATCCATCGTATTTCGCTTGATTTTTCCATTAAAAAAGATACAAAAGAAGCTGCAACAGCCTATCTTTTGTATCCTAGATCGCAATTATTTGATTTTCACCAATCGTTTGAAGCGTGCCTTGTGTTTGACAGGGATCAAAGCCATGACACAATCATAAGGGACAGAGATGATCGCCCATGCGAGACTTTTACTTGAAGCAAAGGGATAGTTTTGCTGTAAGACAAAATGGCCACTGATCAAGGCAAAACCGATACTCCCGACCCACAGCCATTGCGGGTCCCAATTCGTGAAGTGCTGGAGGGCTGTGATGACAAACGGATAGCCGTAAAAGTACAATGCAGTCAAAACGAAAGTGACATTTTTGGTTAATTGACGCAAGGTCAGTAAGAAAAACAAGCCAGAAAGAACGATACCCAATGGAGGAAACAGACTAACTAAGAAGGAATAAACGATGCCCCATAAGATCATGCCTGGGCCTTTGACGAGAGCAGCTATGACAAAGACAAAAAGTAGGAATAAGAGCTGTTGCGAAAAACTTGCTGCCGTCAAAAGTCCGAAGAAACCAACCAATAACCAGTGAGAAAAAGTCGCTGTTTGATTCTTTTGTGGCGTCTGCTGCTGCAGTTTTAGCCATGTAGCAAAATTGGGGAAATCTTGCTGGAAATTTCGCTGAAAATCGCTATTGAATGCTTGATGGGCATTTTGCTGCCGATAGTAGTGATATTGATTTTTTAACGTGCCTTTAGTTGCTGCTTTTTGGCCAGAAAAAAAGCGGCCGGGATCAATTTTTGATCGTTCCATATTTCCACCTCCATACGATTTCGTTACCCTCAGTATAGAGAAAATCAGCTTCGGCGTCCTCCAACTTTGGGCGGATTTTTTTTGCTTGCTGAAAGTTTTCTTAAACTGCTGAAAAAAGCGGAGAGGATTCGTTTCTTAAACCGTCAAAATATGCTAGAGTATAGAAGGACTAAGGAGGAGATTTCATGATTTTTGATTCTCATACACATTTGAATGCAGAACAGTTTAACGAAGACATTCCCGAAACCGTCGCCCGTGCGCATGAACTAGGAGTAACGGAGATGGCGGTCGTCGGTTTCGATCAGCCAACGATTGAAAAATCGTTAGCATTAAGCAAAGAATATCCTGGCATTTACAGCATTATCGGTTGGCATCCCACCGAAGCTGGTTCTTATACCCCACACGTAGAAACCTATTTGCAAGAGCGCTTGGAACGACCAAAAGTCGTTGCCCTAGGTGAAATCGGTTTAGACTACCATTGGATGGAAGATCCGAAAGAAGTTCAAGAAAAGGTCTTTCGTCGGCAAATGGCAATCGCTCGTGAACATCAGCTGCCCATCAGTATTCATACCCGTGAAGCCTTAGAAGATACCTATGCGATCTTAAAGGATGAAAAAGTCCAAACAATCGGTGGTATTATGCACAGCTTTAGTGGAGACGGAGAATGGGCGAAAAAGTTCTTGGATCTAGGAATGTACATTTCCTTTAGTGGTGTCGTGACCTTCAAAAAGGCCACGGAGGTACAAAAAGCTGCACTAGTCGTACCACAAGATCGGCTACTCGTTGAGACTGACGCGCCGTATTTAGCCCCTGTTCCTTATCGCGGCAAACGCAATGAACCCGGCTATACCCATTATGTGGTGGATAAAATCGCGGAGCTGCGGCAAGAAGCGGTCGCTGATGTTGCGGCCTACACGACAAAAAATGCCCACCGCTTGTTTAGGATCAATGACTGATAAACCGAAAATCGAAGAAATCATTGTCGTCGAAGGCAAAGACGACACCCGTCGATTGCAAGAAGTGTTCGAAGTAGATACGATCGAAACGATCGGTTCAGCGATCGATGATACGATCCTTGATCAAATCGAGCATGCCCAAGAGACACGAGGGGTCATCGTGTTTACCGATCCCGATTTTTCGGGAGAAAAGATCCGCAAAATCATTATGGAAGTGGTTCCGGATGCCAAGCATGCCTTTTTACCGCGCAGTCAGGCAGCACCGAAAAGCAAAGGCAGTTTGGGCGTGGAACACGCCAGCCATGAAGCATTGAAAGAAGCCTTGCGAAAAGTCGTAACCCCGATTGCTTCAAATGAAGTCAGTGAAGGAACCATTGATCGCCAACAGTTATTAGCGTATGGCTTGATCGCAGGCGCTGGAGCAAAAGAGAAACGAGAGCGGCTAGGAGATCTTTTACGCATCGGCTATACGAACGGCAAACAATTAGAGAAGCGGCTGGCAATGTTTCGTATCACCGATGCAGAGTTGGCAGAAGCTATGAAAACAGTGGAGGAAGAATTGTGAAGGAAGAACGGGATATAGCAACCCCCTCAAGAACCAAAGAGATTTTAGCGAAACATGGCTTTACCTTTAAAAAAAGTTTAGGACAAAACTTCTTAACAGAACCGAATATTTTACGGAAAATCGTAGAAACAGCAGGCATCGACGAAACGACAAACGTCATTGAGGTTGGACCTGGAATCGGTGCGCTGACCGAACAGTTGGCAAAACATGCCAAGCAAGTGTTGGCGTTTGAAATTGATGATCGGTTGATCCCTGTATTAGCTGATACGATGCAGCCTTACGCAAACGTAAAGATCATTCATCAAGATGTCTTGCAAGCAGACCTATCAACGACCATTCGGTCAGAATTCAGCGATACGGCTGCTTCATTAAAAGTTGTCGCAAATCTGCCTTATTATATTACTACGCCTATCATGATGCACTTTTTAGAGTCTCAGGTACCAGTAGATGAAATGGTCGTGATGATGCAAAAAGAAGTGGCTGATCGAATCTCAGCAGTTCCCGGGACCAAAGCCTATGGCTCGTTGTCGATCGCTGTGCAATACTACATGGAAGCAAAACTGGCATTCATCGTCCCGAAAACCGTTTTTGTACCCCAACCGAATGTTGATTCGGCTATTTTGAAATTGACGCGCCGTCCACAACCAGCGGTCGCAGTCACCGATGAAAAAGAGTTCTTTAAATTAACGAAAGCAGCCTTTCAGTTGCGTCGTAAAACCCTTTGGAACAATTTGCAAAATAGCTATGGAAAAGATGAAGAAACCAAACAGTGGTTGGCAGACAGTTTAGAAGCAAGTGGGATCGATCCGAAACGTCGTGGAGAAACGCTGTCGTTAGCGGAATTTGCCAAATTAAGCAATGAAATGCAAGCGCGCAAAGGATAACTTCTATAAAAACGGATGTTGAATAAACATTCGTTTTTTTGTGTCTTGACACCTTGTGGAAATACCAGTAGAATAAGCAAGACAGAACTGTCATGACACATTGAAGGAGAGAGTATAAATGAAAAATCATTCCATCCGCCATTTAACGATCGCTGCATTGTTAATCGGCATGGGGATCGTCATTCCCATGGTAATGCCCAAAATCGTCATCGGACCTGCATCTTTTACCTTAGCTAGCCATGTTCCCGTATTTGTGGCGATGTTCTTTTCACCAGCGATGGCGATCGCTGTAGCTTTAGGAACGACCTTTGGCTTTTTCTTAACACTACCACCAATCATTGCATTACGGGCATTGTCCCATGTTGTTTTTGCAGTCATCGGTGCCTTTTATTTACAGAAGCACCCAGATATTTTACTGAAAAATGGCAAACCCTCTTTATTGAATATCAAATTTCAGAGCTTTAACTTGATTATCGGACTGATTCATTCTGCCGTTGAAATGGCAGTCGTTGCCGCCTTTTACTTCACAGGAAATGTACCAGGGACAGCATTCGATGGCAATTTCTACTATTTCTTGTTCGTTTTGATGGGGATCGGTGGCTTGATCCATAGCTTGATCGATTTCAATTTGGCTTATTTTGTTGCAGGTGCCTTAAGCAAACAATTTGATATTCGTTCGTTTTCAAAAGCAAAAGGACGCTTTATTCAGAAACAGAAGAAAGCGGCATAAGCGCCAGTTTGAATAGACCCGCTGCGTAAACGGGTCTATTTTTTTGTATTCAGATTAAGAAAATACTCCTTCTTAAAACGTTTATTATAGTGAAATAATAAACAGAAATAAGTTATAATATAAAAGAGGAGGAAGTAGATGAAGAAGAAAAAGTTAAAACGGTTACTTTTAGGTATGTTCGTCTTGATGCTCTTCTTTCTGCTGATTTTTTATGACAGTAAGAATGGGCAGTCCCCCTTTGAAAAGATAGAGGATGAATTGACACTAGCACTTTCGGATGAAGAACAAACATCAGAGCCTGAATACAGTGACGTTATTCAATTGGATGTTCCGTTAGAAAATCAATTCGATGAAGTTACGTTAGGAAATGGTTGTGAAGTAACGGCTTTATCGATGCTCTTGAATTTTTACGGATTTGATACCAATAAAAATCAATTGGCAGAAGAATTAGTGTATGTCCCACTTTATGAGGATTATAATCACCATGGAGATCCGCGAGAAGGCTTTGTTGGAAACATCTATGGCGGCGATAGCGCGATGGGTGTTGACGTAGAACCGATCACTGATGTCGCCGAAAGTATTGTAAAAGAGCAATATGAAGTCGTTAGTGGACGAGACAAAAGTTTTGATGAGATCGTCAAAGTCCTGCAATCTGGGAAACCAGTTTGGATGATCGCGACGTTAGAATTACAAGTACCTACCGATGCTGATTTCTTTCAATGGAATACCCAAAATGGCGAAATCCTTGTGACTGCATTGATCCATTCGGTAGTGATCACTGGCATCGATGGTGATACGATGTATGTCAACGACCCTTATGGGCATAAGGATCGCGAAGTCAGCAAAGAAGACTTAGCAGCGATCTATGAAAAAATGGGTCAGCAATACTTATATTTAGAAGAAATCTAAGAAAAAGTCTCAACTTGCCGTTGACAGTAAATGAAAAAACAATTATAATTTTTTAAAATTAAACAAAGAATTCGATAACGTTGAAGAGAAGAGTAGCAGATCAACAAAGGTACAGAGACTCCGGTTGGTGAAAAAGGAGACATGCGGTGATCAGTGAAGATGAGCTCTGAGTTTTTTTGTTGGTTCACGCCAGCAAAACGGCATGCGCCCGTTACAGCGCCAAGTATCATAGTGTACTGTTGAGGTGTTATTTGTGAGAATAGCACGAATTAGGGTGGTAACGCGCATCAAGTCGTCCCTTTTATCCATAAGGATAAAAGGGCGGCTTTTTTTGTTTTTCACAGCCGAAACTGTTCGCTTTCTCTTCAACAAGAAATTTATCTGTAAGGGGTTGAATCAATGCCAATCATTATTCCCAAAGAATTACCCGCTGCAGCGGTCCTGCAAAAAGAAAATGTCTTTGCCTTACTGCAGCATAAAGCGGCGAAGCAAGAGATCCGTCCCTTGAAAATCGCGATCGTCAATTTGATGCCGAAAAAGATCGCTACAGAAAATCAGTTGTTGCGTTTACTTTCCCAAAGTCCACTGCAAATTGAGGTGACTTTACTAAAAATGAAATACCACGAAAGCAAAAACACCTCTGTCGATCACATGGAAAAGTTTTATCAAGAATTTTCAGTGATCCAGCCGCAACGATTCGATGGCTTGATCATCACCGGAGCCCCAGTTGAAAAAATGGCATTCGAAGCCATTGACTATTGGCAAGAACTACAAAAAATCATGGATTGGAGTCAGACGAATTGCACTTCAGTCCTACATATTTGCTGGGGGGCACAAGCGGGGCTTTATTACCATTACGGTATCGACAAAGTGTTGTACCAAAGCAAATTGTTCGGTGTCTTCGAACAAACAGTCACGCATTTTCATCCACTGGTTCGGGGCTTTGACGACGTCTTTTATACACCGCATTCGCGCTATACTGGCATCGATGATGTCCAGCTGGCCCAAGCGCCTTTAGAAATATTGGCAGCGGGCGTTGAAACAGGGCCTTCCATCTTCGTATCAGAAGATCATAAAAATGCCTTCTTGCTAGGACATTTTGAATACCATTCAGCGACCTTGAATGAAGAGTACTTGCGAGACATGGAACGGGGCTTAGATACCGCGTTGCCCAAAAATTACTTTGCTTATGACCGCTTAGGGGGAAAAATCACCAACCGTTGGCGGGGACATGCCTCTTTGTTTTTCAGCAATTGGATCAATGAAACCTATTTGCGAACGCCGTATGACCTGTCCGTCATGCCAACGAAAGAAGGTTACCGAATTGGCAGTGAGCCAGAAGGTCGGGTGAGTATCAATGACGATTGAGCATTTTCTCTCCCACTATGCCAGGCAGCGAAAAGGCACCAATTCTTTAAAATGGGATCTTGTGGATCAACGGTTCCAAGGAGAAAAGCTTTTGCCTTTATGGGTAGCTGATATGGATTTTGCGGCGCCAAAGGCAGTGGAAGAAGCCTTGCAGCAACTGGTTGCTCAAGGAACCTTTGGCTATGCGATTCCCCCCTCAGGCTATTTTTTAGCCTATCAAGCTTGGCAAGATCGCCACTGGGGGACGAAATTCGAAGAAAAATGGCTCTCGTTTTCCACAGGGGTCGTCCAATCTTTGGTTGATTTGCTTCATTGTTTCACAGAACCTGACGATGGCATCTTGATCCAACCGCCCGTCTATTATCCCTTTTTTGACAGCATCAAAGAGACGAAAAGGCGCTTGATAGAAGCACCCTTGCAAAAGGTGAAGAATTCCTATCAAATCGATTTTGCTGCTTTTGAAGCCAAAATCATTGAAGAAAAAGTGAAACTATTTATTCTCTGCTCCCCCCACAATCCAGTAGGGCGGGTATGGCAAGAGAAAGAACTGCATCAGTTATTGGCCATTTGCCAAAAACATGAGGTTGTCGTGATCGCCGACGAGATCCATCGTGAACTGATACTCGGTGAGCAGCAATTTGTTTCAGCCGTGACAGTGGCACAGGGGTTCGGCTTTGAGAAGCTGATCGTTCTGGATTCGCCCTCAAAAACCTTCAACTTAGCAGGATTGTTACTCTCTCATGTTTGGATTCCTGATTTAGAGATGCGCAGAGCCTATCAGGCTTGGTGCCGACAATACAAGCAGACGGAAGTCAATCGTTTGGGATTGGTGGCTGCGAAAGCCGCGTATGAATCGGGGGATCAATGGCTAGATGACCTGCTTATGGTGATTGCTGCCAATGAACAAATGGTCCGCCAGCAACTGCAAGAAGCATTTCCCAAAATTGAGCTCCTGCCATTAGAAGGAACCTATCTTCTCTGGGTCGATCTGCGGCAAGTCATCGCCAAAGAACGAACCAAGCACGTGATCCAAGATACTGCCGGTCTGGCAGTCGACTATGGGGAATGGTTTTCACAAGACGGTCAGGGCATGATTCGTCTGAATCTTGCGACAACACCAACGATCATTCAAAAAGCCCTTGATCGTTTGATTGAGGCAATCAAAAAGGAGGAACGACATGACCATTGATACAGCAACTTTTCTGGCCCAATTAGGCAATCATTCGGATCAGCAAACCGGGGCGATCAGCCCGCCAATTTATCTTTCCACGACCTTTGCACATCCTGAATTGGGGCAAAGTACCGGCTATGATTATACTAGGACCAAAAATCCGACCCGGGATATTTTAGAAGCAGGCCTTGCCGAATTAGAAAAAGGGGCTCGGGCAGTAGTGACCAGCTCTGGCATGAGTGCGATCGCTTTGATTTTTGATTTATTTGCCAGCGGCAGCCGCTTTTTGGTTTCTCGTGACTTGTACGGCGGTAGCTTTCGCTATTTTGCGGAACTGGAAAATAGCCAGCGGGCCTTTTTCGATACCTTCAGTACTTTAGCCGAATTAAGTGAAAAATTAACTGACGAGGTAACGGCTGTCTTCTTAGAGACCCCAACGAATCCTTTGATGACCGTGACGGATATTGCTGAAACCGCCAAGCTTGCTCACAATCATGGGGCACTATTGATCGTGGATAATACCTTTTTGACGCCGTTACGGCAGTTGCCATTAGAAGAAGGCGCGGATCTAGTGATCCATTCAGGCACCAAATTCTTATCTGGCCACAATGATATTTTGGCTGGTGTCGTGATCGCCAAAGATGCGCAAGTAGGGGAGCGTTTGAATTATTTAGCCAATACTTCAGGCCCGACTTTGAGCAGCTTTGATACGTGGTTATTTATCCGAAGTTTAAAGACGCTGCCGTTGCGCTTTGAACGACAGGAAGCCAACGCCAAGGAAGTCGGCCGTTTTTTACGAGCCCATCCGGCGATCAAAGAGGTGCTGTACCCGAATGCCGGCGCGATGATCAGTATTCGGGTGCTTGATGAAACCAAAATCAGCGGCTTCTTAGCGGCATTAAAGGTTTTTACCTTTGCAGAAAGCCTAGGTGGTGTGGAAAGTCTTATCACGTATCCAACGACACAGACTCACGCCGATATTCCTCAAGAGGTACGAGAATCTTATGGATTGACGCCGGATCTTTTACGGATCTCCATTGGGATCGAAAGTAGTAAAGATTTGATCGATGACTTAGAAAATGCACTGAAGATATTCAAATAACCCGACCACAGATCAGCTAGTTAAAAACTTACTTTTGTAGAGTAATTTTATTGACAGTTTTAGTTGTATAGGATAAAGTTACACTACATATGAATAGTGAGTCCGATGTTTTCGGTTGACGGCAACAGGCATTTGCCATTTCTCCTTTGAAAAAACAATTTGTTTTGAGAAACAGAGGTGAAATTGGTCTAGTTGAGCAATACGTCAAGAAAACGGGACGATTGATCTGAGGAGGGAACAAAAGGGGAAAAAGGGATGAAAAGAAACGTAGTAAAGGGATTGGCAACAGGGGCTCTTGGATTGCTGGCATTGTTCAGCTTCGCCGCTTGCGGCAGCAGTCAAGCAGATGAGGAAGCCACCGTTGTCAAATTGGGTGTCGTGGGTGAGCAAAACGAAGCCTGGGAACATGTGCAGGAAGAATTGAAGGAAAACGAAAATATCGACTTGCAATTGGTGAAATTCACCGATTATCGTCAGCCAATCGTGGCGCTTGAGGATGGCTCAATTGACCTTCACGCAGCATTGACGGAGATTTTTATGGACAATGTCAACGAAGAAAGTGGTTATTCCAACACGACGATTGCCTATACGACATTAAACCCACTTGGTATTTATTCCGATAAAATCACCGATGTCAACGAATTGGCAGATGGTGCTACGGTGGCTTTACCCAATGATGTCTCAAATGAGAGCCGTGCACTATTACTCTTACAGACCGCCGGTTTGATCACTTTGGATGAATCAAAAGGTTTACTGCCAACAACCAGTGATGTCATTGACAATCCCAAAGCCCTGAAATTTGAGCTACTTGACTCCAATCAAACTGCTCGGGCAATGACCGATGTCGACATTTCTTTGATCAATAATGGCATGGCCGTCGATGCTGGTTTGGTTCCTACAGAAGATGCGATTTTCTTAGAACCTGTGGCTGATTCCTCCAAGCCTTATTATAATGTGATCGCTGCGCGAGCAGACGAAGCAGACAATGACGTTTACCAAACGGTCGTTCGATATTATCAGACCGATGAAGTAAAAGCAATCATCGAGGAAGTAACAAAGAAATCTAGTATACCTGTATGGGAATAGAAAGTTAAAAACGACTATTACTATATAGGAACAGGAAGTAGGATGGAAAAATGATAAATTGGAAAAAAGGTTTAGCAAGTGTTGCCGTCGTTGGACTAGGATTTGTTCTAGCAGCCTGCGGTGGATCAAATACAGAAGAAACGTCAACCAGTAGTGCAGCTGGAGCTGGGGATGATTCAACATTCACTTATGCGATCAGCGGGGACCCATCGTCCACTAACCCGATCAACACCAGTGATCGTTGGGGATTGACAGTGACAAACATGATCTATTCTCCACTAGTTACAGTGGAAGCAGACGGAACAACACAAAATGCGTTGGCAGAATCAGTGGAACCAGCTGAAGACGGCCTTTCATTGACAGTACATTTGAAACAAGATGTGAAATGGTCAGATGGCGAAGACTTTACCGCCGATGACGTTGTTTTCACATATGAACAAAAAGTCAAAAAAGAAAATGGCAATGCCGATTCCCTTTGGGTCGACGACCAACCAATCGCGATCGAAAAAGTGGATGAATACACCGTCAAATTCGTGTTGCCGACACCGAGTGCGGCAGCGATCAGCAATATTGCAACCGAAACATACATCATTCCCGAGCATATCTTTAAAGATGTTACCGACTTCTCTGTCAGTGAACTGCCTGAAAAACCAGTCGGCACTGGTCCGTATCAACTGAAAGAATACAAACGTGGTGAGTACTTTACTTTTGAAGCCAATGAAAACTATTATGGCGGCAAGCCTTCGATTCAAAATGTGACGTTGCGCATCATCGAAAGTACCGATACTGCGAAAGTCGCTTTGCAAAAAGGGGAAGTGGATGCAGCCGTTGTCTTGCCTTCAGATATTGAAGACTTAGATGATGAGCAGATCTCTGTTTATCCTTATACTGAAAACCGTGTTGGTTATCTAGGCTTGAACACTCACTCAGATGCTTTGCAAGATGTGAAAGTTCGACAAGCAGTTCTCTATGCGTTGAACAAAGATGAATTAAATCAAGCAGCATATTTAGATGAAGAGTATTATGCAACACCATATTCATTCTTGCCACCGAACAACCCATACGTCACTGATGATGTTGAAAAATATGAGACGAATGCTGAAAAAGCAAAAGAACTTTTACAAGAAGCTGGTGTGACTGATTTGTCATTGAATTTGGCTTTCAACTCAACCGATCCAGCCCAAACGATCCAAGCTACGTTGATCCAACAACAATTGCAACAAGCAGGCATAACGGTTACACTTGAAGGTGGCGATGGTACAGCGATCTTTACCGAGTTGAAGAAACCTGATTCAACGAAGTACAACTTATTCCTTGGCGGGTATATCATGGGAAATGACCCTGACTTATACGGCAGTCTATTTGAAACTGGCGGTAGTGCCAACTACTTCCAAAGCAATAGCGAAACCATTGACAATTTGTTTGCCCAAGCAGCAGTTGAATTAGACACGGACAAACGTGAAGCATTGTATGATGATTTGCAAAAGGCCATTGCTGACGAAGCGATCATTTACCCAATCGTTGACAACAAGAAAATCCTAGCGGTCAATAACCGAATTGGTAATGTAGAAGATGCAGGTTTGATCCCAATCTATACATTCGAAGATATGTCTAAATTGACAATCAAGTAAATCCATTGGCTGTGATAAAGAGGAATCTTTTTTATCACAGCTTTTTTCTATGAAAAAGAAAGTAGGTCAGTTATGTTTCGATACATTGCAAAACGAGTATTGCAAGCAATCCCTTTGCTGTTTGTGATCTCTTTTATCGTTTTTTCACTTATACATATCGCACCGTATGATGTGATCGACTCCATCACGACACCCAATATGTCGCAAGAGCAAATCGATCTTTTGCGGCAGCGCTATGGCTTGGATCAACCCTTTTTGGTTCAATATTTTCTTTGGATCAGAAATATTCTTACCGGTAATCTTGGCTTTTCTTTGGTGTCTCAAAGTAGTATTTCACAAGAACTTGCGACTCGGATTCCCAATACCATGCGCCTAGTGATCCCCGCTTATTTGACTGCCTTGTTGTTGGCCATCATTTTGGGCCTGTTGGCTGCTGCCAACAAAGGAAAGATTTGGGATCGGATCATTGACGCTGTGGCATCTCTAGGAATCGCTGTGCCGACCTTCTGGTTTGCGATGATCTTGATTTATGTGTTTGGTTACTTATTAAATATGTTTCCAATCATTGGCATGTATACGGTCGGTAAAGAAGAGGATTTTGGCGATTTTCTGCAGCATTTTATTTTGCCTTATACCACATTGACAGTCGCCTTCTTTCCAGATTTGACGCGGTATATCCGCGCATCAGCGACACATCAAGTTTCAGAAGACTACGTGATGGTGCAACGGGCATTTCATGCCAGCAAATGGCAGATTTTCAGCCGTCATATTAGTCGAAATATTTTGATTCCCGTTGTCACCCAAATCGGCTTGGCGTTGCCAATGTTAGTTACCGGTGCGATCATTACAGAAACGATCTACGGCTGGCCGGGCGTCGGCCCTTACTTGATGAGTGCGACGAAAAGCCTCGATTATCCTGTGATCATGGCCATCATGCTGTTGTCAGCAACACTGGTCATCTTAGGGAATTTGTTAGCGGATGTATTATACTCCGTGGTTGATCCACGTATCCGTAAAGGAGGGAGTAAGTAATGAAACGTTTCAAAAAAATCAGTGAAGTCATGCTTGCTTCGCCCATCTATACCTTTTCTGTCGTTTTCCTGACGTTATTGATTATTTTGTCGCTTGTTGCACCTTTGATCCCCATCGATCCTAATGCAACGGATGTCAGCAACATGTCACAGCCGCCGAGTTGGTCTCATTTATTTGGAACCGATGAAGTGGGGCGAGATTACTTTATTCGGGTCGTCTACGGCGGTCGGGTATCATTGTTTGTAGGTGTTTTGGCAATGATCACAGCGACGTTTATTGGGACTCTTGTCGGTCTTGTTTCTGGCTACTTTGGCGGTTGGATCGACAACCTGCTGATGCGGCTCGTCGATGTATTGTCATCGATTCCTTGGTTGGTGTTAGTGATCGTTTTGAGCGTCTTTTTACGTCCCGGACTAACCACGATTATTATTGTGATCGGCGGCTTCTCCTGGATGAACATCGCTCGTTTGATTCGTGGTGAAACGTTAGCGGCGAAAGAACGGGAATATGTCGCTTACGGGAAATTTATCGGACGTTCTTCATTTAGTATTATCGTGAAGCATGTTTTCCCAGCAGTGCTTCCTACCTTGATCGTTGCGGCATCTGCAAGTATTTCAGGAGCGATCATGACCGAATCGGCTTTGAGTTTTCTAGGCTTAGGAATACAGCAACCGATGGCTTCGTGGGGCAGTCTGTTGCAAAACGCGCAAAACAGCTTGCAGCGGGCACCATACATGGCGATTCTTCCAGGGCTCTTTGTTATTTTCACCATCTATTCCTTTAACAATATCGGCGACATGATCAAACATGTCTTGCAGAGAGAGGTGTGACCGATGAAGACAGAGTTATTAGCGATCGAAGCGTTGAATGTGACATTTCAAAGCAAAACCGGTCCGAAACCGTTAGTAAAAAATCTTGATCTGGTAATTCCTAAGGGCAAAGTCGTTGGGATCGTTGGCGAATCTGGCAGCGGCAAAAGTATGACCATGAAAAGCGTCATGGATCTTTTGCCTGATAAAGTGACCGATCACTATACCAGTTATACATTTGAAGGAGCAGCAGTGACCGATCGTCGAACATTACCGATCGCCATGATTTTTCAAGACCCGATGACTTCGTTAAATCCTTTGCGCACGATTGGCTATCATTTGATCGAAGTGATTCGCCGCTCACAAAAAGTATCGAAAAAAGCAGCACAAGAAATCGCCGTCAAAGAGTTAGAAAAAGTCGGCATACCTTTTCCAGCACAACGCATGAAACAATATCCTCATGAGCTATCTGGGGGGATGCGTCAGCGGGTGATGATTGCCATGGCTTTGTTGGCGCAACCGAAATTGCTGATCGCAGATGAACCGACAACGGCTTTAGATGTGACGATCCAAGCACAGATTTTGGCATTGATCAAAAACCTGCAAAGAGAGAACCAGCTTTCCGTCGTCCTTGTGACCCATGACTTTGGGGTCGTTGCAGGAATGTGCGACTTTATTAAAGTGATGTATCAAGGCCGAGTCGTGGAAGAAGGAACCACGGAAGAAATTTTTTATCAGCCGGAACATCCTTATACGAAACAATTATTGCAGGCGGCCCATTTAGGCGACAAGCATGCCGAATTAAAAGTCTTTGACTATCATGAGACATTGGCAGATGAACTGCAAGAAACGCAACTATCTAAGACACATCGCGTCTGGCGCAATCAGGAGGTGACAGAATAATGGAAGAACTGATTCGCGTAGAACATGCGACGAAAATCTTTCGCAGTAAAAACTGGCGCGGCACTGTCAGTGAAGTCCGAGCGGTCGAAGATGTCAGCCTAACGATCCATCGGGGCGAGACATTGGGGCTAGTGGGGGAATCTGGGAGTGGGAAAACCACTTTAGGACGCAGTATTTTAAATTTAGAGACCTTAACAAGCGGGGAGATTTTCTTTGAAGGCAAAGAGATAACAGCATTGACGGCAGAAGATCGCAAAGCAGCGTATCAGCAAATGCAGATCATTTTCCAAGATCCGTATTCATCATTGAATCCCCGTATGACAGCACTTGAACTGGTGATGGAGCCGTTGTATCATGAAACGAAAGATGCTGCTCGAGCGAAAGCCAAAGAAATCTTAGCGATCGTCGGGATCATCGGTGATGACGTCCATAAACTGCCTCGCAGTTTCAGCGGCGGACAACGGCAACGGATCGGTATCGCTCGTGCGGTGGTCAATCGCCCGGCGTTCGTCTTGTGTGATGAACCGACTTCGGCATTAGATGTCTCCATTCAGGCTCAGATCATCCAATTGCTGCTGCGTCTACAAAAAGAGTTTTCATTGTCTTATTTATTCATTTCCCATGACTTGTCCGTGATTCGTCATATCAGTGATCGAACAGCCGTCATGTATCAAGGGAAATTAGTTGAATTGGCACCTACCGATCGCTTGTTTGAAAATCCGCTGCATCCTTACACGAAGAAATTATTAGCAGCAGCTCCGATCGCTGATCCTGTGTTAGCAAGAGGTGCGATGGAACAAACGGAAATTCAAAGCACGATTACTTTGACACCATTGTATGAATGGGTCGAAGTTGAACCAGATCATTTTGTGAGGAGAGAAAAACGATGACAGTAGAAACATTGACGATCCATCAAGGAAGCGACAAATTTGAAATGACGACCCCAACTGGCAATTGGGTGTTAGCACGGGAAAAAGGCTATTCGCCTGTCCAAATGCTGGTGAGTGCGGTCGCTGCTTGCGGCGGCTATGTATACGCATCTGTCTTAGAGAATTCAAAGGTTGAAGCAGAAATCGAAAAGATCGAAGTCAGCTATGACCGAGACGACAATAAAAAAGCCCAACCAGTCAGTGCTATCCAAATTCAGTTTTATGCGAAAATCGCCGAAGCTGATCATGACAAAGCGACCCGTTGCCTAAAACTCGTTTCACCAAATTGCCCCGTGATCCAATCGTTAGATCCAACGATCGAAGTGACGGAAACGGTGACGTTTATTTAATCGAAAAAAGACTTTGTGTGCCTGAAACCAAAAGGCACACAAAGTCTTTTTTGATCAATAAATAATATTCTCCCGAATAAAATCGATATCGGTCACTAATAGTTTGCGATCGACACTCTTTAGGGCGCCAGATTCTCGTAATTTTTGCATCATTCGATTGACACTGCTGGCAGAGGTAATGCCGCAAAAGCGAGCGATCTCTTCATTGGTGACTTCAAAGTCGATCAAGACGCCCTCTGTTGTTTGAACCCCAAAAGTTTCATAGAGCTCATTGATTTGGGTACAGACAGCACCGAATTTGCCGTTCATCAGCATTTGCTGCATCTTTTTCATCGTATCCATCAAGTTTCTCCGATAATACTCTTTGACATAATCCTGTAGCAGACGGTCACGATTGACATCAGCCCAAAATTGATCCCGCACGATTTTGTATAATTCGGCTTCTTCTGATTCAACCCGCACATTAAAAGGGGCTTCGACTTCTTGAGAAGATTCGTCTTTAAACAAAGAGACGATCTCGAAATCCGTCAAATAGCGCAAGTTGAATTCGCGCCCTTCATGGGTCACTACGCTAGTTTTGATGATGCCTTTTTTTAAAATATAGACGTACCGATCCGGGATGCCTTCATACGTCAAGTAACTCTTTTTCTTGCGGATAACGACCGGTATTGCTTGTTTTTCTAAATAATCACGTAATATCTGTTTCTCCACCCACGTTACTCCTTCACTTCATGCCAACCCAACATTTTCTGAAAAAAAGATGAAATATCCTCTATTCAAGCTTCATTAAAAGACATTTCTAGTGAAAAAGCAATAACAAATGTTAATGTTTCTTGTTAATGCTCTTTTTTAACAGCAAAAGCGCATTTCAAGTAGAGGAAGTTTCGGTATAGTAAAACGCATCACAGCACAAACAGGAGGAATGGAAGAAACATGTCAGACAGGGAAACCAATCAAGAAGGAATCGTCAGCTCGACGCCGTCAACCAAAAATGAAAAACTATGGAACAAAGGGTTTATCACGATTACCTTGATCAATTTTATCGTCTTTCTCGTGTATTATTGTTTTGTCGTCATCACTGCGAAATTTGCCACTCAGGAGTTAGGGGCATCCACCGCACAAGCTGGCTTGGCAGCGGGGATCTACATTATCGGGACCTTGATCGCTCGCTTGTATGTTGGAAAAATTTTAGAATTAGTTGGTCGCAAAGCCGTTTTGCGCTGGGGGATTTTGTTTTATGTTATTACCACCGCTGCCTATTTAATCTCGGTCAACATCTATATTTTAGATACCGTTCGCTTTTTCAATGGCTTTGCTTATGGTGCTGTCTCAACTGCGGCTAATGCGATCGTCACAGCATATATCCCAGCTTCCAAACATGGCGAAGGGATCAATTACTATGGATTAAGTACCAGTTTAGCAGCGGCAGTCGGGCCTTTTATTGGCATGCTATTATTACCGACCGTCGGCTTTGATTTCATTATTTGGTTAGCAACCATCTTATCAATCGCAACAGCCATCGCGTGTTTCTGGTTCCCAGTCAAAAACATCCCATTAACAGAAGAACACAGAGCACAACTAAAAAAATGGTCCATCAAAAGTTTTGTCGAACCAAAAGTCTTTTTCATTTCCGGGATTGCCTTTTTGATCGGGTTGGCTTACTCCAGTGTTCTCGGCTTCTTGTCGATCTACGCCAGTGAGCTTGGGTTAGAAACGGCCGGTGCCTTTTTCTTCATCGTCTATGCACTTTCCGTGACTTTCACACGGCCAATGACTGGCAAACTATTTGACCGCCATGGCGCAGATGCGGTCATGTATCCTAGCTTTCTTTTCTTGACCCTTGGTCTTTTCCTATTGAGTATTACCGGCAACAGCTGGATGTTGTTGCTTGCGGGTTGCTTTGTCGGCTTGGGCTATGGCACCTTCATGTCGAATGGCCAAGCCGTTTGTCTAAAAGAGGTCGATCCTCACCGTGTCGGCGTAGCGCTCTCCACCTATTTCATCGGGCTGGACCTCGGCTTAGGCGTAGGTCCCTATGCATTAGGAAGCTTGCACGGTCTGTTTGATTACTCGCAGATCTACATCTTATGCGGACTGATCCCAGTCGTCGTTCTTGTTTTATACAAATTGTTTTATAAAACGAAACGCGCAGTTGCCGCCGTTGGTACTTTGAAGCAGCCAATCAACGAAGAAGAATGACCTCAACCATCACAAAAAGGAGTGTTTCACCATGGATAACAATCAATTGATTATTGAAGCATTGAACAAATTAGTGACGAACATCAACGAATTAAATGAAGAAATGCACGCTATGAAAGAGGTCACAGCAACGATGACCCATGAACAACTAGCTATCGATCATCAATTACGCGACATCAAATCGGTATTGATCAATGACAATCTGATTGGATAATTTGTCATAAAGCATGAAATGAAACAAGAAACAGAATGAACGCTTTTTTTGAGAATGTTTTTTGCTCACTTACTAGTGGCAGAAAAATTCACATAAGAAAAGCGTTTTTTTTGATGCGCAAAAAAGAAAAGCGAACATTGGCAGATTTTGTACAAGAAAATAAGTAAGAAAAATTGTGGCAGTCCGCGCTTGTATGCTATAGTGTGTCTGGGTAGTAATACCTAATAAAAATCAGAGTAGGAAATAAAGCGTTAAGTGCTGAAAGGATGGGATGTTGCCTTTCGGACGAAGAACGGTCATTCGTTCGCGGTTTTATTTTCGCATTCGCTGCATGAATTTGTAGCAACTCTAAAAGGAGATGCTCGCTATGAAAAGAAAAGTCGATGCACACATGATTGCGGTCATGGGACTTTTGATTGCCTTAATGGTGGTCTTGTCGCAAATCTTGGGGTTTGAAACCTCCTATATCAAAATCACATTTTCCTTTGTACCACAGCTGATCATGGGTATGCTGTTTGGTCCGTTTTGGACCGCAGTTGGATCGTCATTAGCTGATATCGCAGGAATGGTGATTTTTCCAAAATCAGCCTACTTTTTCGGCTTTACCATCAATGCCTTTGTTGGTGGACTGATTTATGGCTACTTCTTCTATCGGAAAGAAGTCACATTAAAACGAGCGGCAACGGTCGTCTTGTTAAATACTATTTTGATAACCTTGATCTTAACTCCGATTTGGTTAGCTATGATGCTGAATATTCCTTTGACAAGCTGGGCCATCTGGTCGGTCCGCTTGCTAAAAGCAGTCATCATGTTCCCGATACAAACTGCGTTGATTTACATCGTAGGGCGTGCGGTACCATACAAACGGCTGATCCGACGGTTCGTTTAACGAGTAAAAAAGAACGATAACATCCATTGAAGTGAATCATCTGCGAATATTTCGTAAGTGGTTCACTTTTTTCTTTCTAAGGATGGGCTTAGTCATTCTCAATAACTTGTTTAGAGGGGAAGGTGAACCTATGAATAAAAAAGGACTCGCTATGGGACTGTTTCTTTTCTTGGTCTTAGCAGCAATGGGAGGGATGAAGTGGGTGATAGAACAGCAAAAACAGCAAACGGAGGAGTCATCCGTGATCCAGCAAAGCAGCTCGAGAGACGAAACAAAGGAAGAAGGCAGTGCAAGCCAAGAAACCACCTCAATTTCCACGTCACCTTCTGTTTCAACTTCCACGCAAGAACAGTCAGAAGAGGCAATAGAAGAAAAAATCGCCACGATGAGTTTGGAGGAGAAGGTCGGGCAATTGTTTTTTGTGCGTGTACCTGAAAGCAATCAAATCGAAGAACTTCAAAACTATCACTTTGGCGGCTATCTGTTATTCGGCCGTGATACCGAAAATGAGACGGCGGAGAGCTTGAAACAGAAAATTTCAGATTACCAAGCAGCCAGCGCCATTCCGCTGTTGATCGGTATGGATGAAGAAGGGGGCACGGTGACTCGCATCAGCCGCAATCCGAACCTTACGGATCAGCGTTTTCTCTCACCACAACAGCTATATGCCCAAGGTGGATGGTCGGCGATCGAAGAAGATACAGCAAAGAAAGCGGAAATTTTAAAAGCGTATGGCATCAATGCCGGGCTGTTTCCCGTTGCCGATGTTTCCACTGATCCGCAGTCCTTTATCTACGACCGAACCATTGGCATGGATGCGCAGGGCACGAGTGCGTTTGTAGAACGTGTGGTTCATGTTTTGCAGAAACACCACGTGGGGTCAACCTTGAAGCATTTTCCCGGCTATGGCAACAATCGTGACTCGCATGTCGCCATCGTCACCGATGACCGCCCGCTATCTGCACTGCGGGAAACGGATTTTCTGCCTTTTGCCGCAGGGATCAAGGCTGGTGCCGATAGTATTTTGGTGGCCCATACGATTGTCAATAGTATCGATAACACTGTACCCGCCTCTATTTCAAAACCCGTGCATGAGCTGCTCCGAAATGAATTGCATTTTGAAGGGGTCATCATGACGGATGACTTGGATATGGCAGGACTTTCTGAGTTCATTCCGCAAAATGAAGCCGCATTACAGGCGTTGCAGGCGGGAAATGATCTAGTGATCTCATCTACCTACCAAGAACAGATCCCCTTTGTCGTACAAGCGGTTGAAGATGGCCGCTATTTGGAAGCTGATTTGAATGCTTCCGTCAAACGAGTTTTGCTCTGGAAAGAAGCATTGCATTTACTTTAAGAAAAAATAAACCTGCTGTTTCCTCCGTGTAAGAGAGTCGTTCTCTTACTGAGAGGAAGCAGCAGGTTTTTTTAGATACTATGAGCCAGTACCTCTAATTCTTTGGCAAAGGCTTCTTGTCCAATAAATCGCAGATAGTCCAAGGCTTTTTCAATCGTGGCCATTCCCAGCGTACGATCTCCTTGGAACAAGGCGTAAATGCCTTCGAAATAACGAATCATCAGGCGGATACGATCATTGTCCGGCGGCAGGTGATCGGCTAGATACGTCAGCACATGCGCCAACTCGGCAGGTTTTTTGCGATCGATAAACAAGAAAGCCGCATTCGTCAGCAATTTTGTGTAGATTTGATAATTGATACTTAGCGTATTGCTGTAAAAAATTTTTTTATTCAGGTGTTTCATTTGATACAAGATGTACTCGTCAGAAAAAAGGAAAAGCAGATTGGTAAATAAGGAGATTTCAAACTTTCCCCACGTGTCGATTCGTTCCAAGTATTTCTTGATGGTCGCTTCGATGATGCAACGTTCTTCCTCGTCGGTAACTACGCCTTTTTTCTCTAAAATCAAAAAGAATTGACTATACAATACATAATAGAAAAAATCCTTCGTGGTTTTATACAGTGCTTGGGCTTTGTTGATCAAAGAGAGTACTTCAGAATAATTGCTTTCATAGTAAGCGGTGGTCAACTGTTTGGATAGCTGTTTTTTCTCGCTGACTTGATTGTCATCCAAGCGATACTCAAATTCCTCTAAGGTGACATTTAAGCGGTCCAAATATTGGTGCAAAATATCAAAGGCGATGCGATGCCCTTTTTGTTCAAAGGTTGCCAGTGTACTGCGTTCTGAAATGTTCTCAACCAATTTTCGCTGTGAGATATTTCGTTCCGTTCGTAACTCTTTTAACAAGTCATTGGCCTTCAAAAAATCCCTCCTAAAAAAAGTGGACGGAAAAATAGTCCAAATATGTTACAGCTTTATTTTGCGGGTAAACTTGAAGAAAGTCAATTAAAGGAGGAGAAATGGATGTTTGATTTTTTTAGTTTTCCCTGGGAAGTTGTAGAACTAATGGCTAACGTTTTTTCTTTCTTCAAATAATCGATCCTTTGTGATTGGTTAGCAATTGATTTTTTAACAGGAAAAAAGTATAAGTGGTTTCACGTAATAAGTTACTGTTCATTCGCGCATTCAAACGCCCTCTCCCCAAACAGCTTACCCTGTCAAGGTGCGTAGGTTTGCCGAATCCCTTTTAAAAAAGGAGCAAACACAACAGCGAGTGATTGCTCTTTTTTTGTTGGTCAAAAAAACTGCATACGGCATCGCAACAGTCAGTTTTGCTTTTTCTTAAACATTGGTTCATTCGGATCAGAATAGTAATCAGGATTGAATTCATCATCGATCGATACCCCGAAAAGAGAAACGAGACTGGGAAGAAACCCAATCACGCCGAGGACGACGGCAACTGGAAGGTAGAATTTTTTACGCTTGTACCACGGAAGCTGCGATTTCTTTTCCATAGGAAATCCCCCTTTTCGCTTAGTGTAACATGTTCTGAGTTAGGTGTGTTAATAATTACCTTCAATACTTAAAAATATACTAAAGCGGTGTATTGGTACATCTGATGGGGCAAAAAGTTTCGCTAGGTAAATCTAGGAAAGGGTCGTTTTTTTGTCATTGCTGCCAGAATCAAGTTTTTATATAAAAAAGGAACCGAGTAAGAAAGCAATTCTTCTTACTCGGTTCCTTTTATTGAAAATAATCCTTGGCTTGGTCCATCAAGGTTTGAAAGTCTGATTCGTTTTTTTTTATTGCCTCTGTTAGGGTAAACAAATAACCGTTGGGGTCTTTGATGGTCATTTCAAGGGCATTCCAAGGCTTTTCCATCAAAGGTTCCACGATCCACTTTGCGGGAATTTTCTGAGCGATATTCTGAAGATCATTCATCGCTACATTCAAAATTGCCCCATCGCCAACAGTGAACGCTTCTGCTGCAATCAGCATCAAATCTTGGTAGTCAGCAAGACGCAGGTGGTCCATCATCACTTGATTTTCTTGATTGCGAAACTGATACAATGACTGGAAACCCAAGATTTCTGTGAACCATTTCGATGATTGCACAATATCTTTTGTCTTCATTTGGTAAAACATTGGCATAACATAAACTTTCATTTTGACACCTCCTCTTGATTAGAGGATACCGCTTGACGCAGCGTCAAAGTCAATAGACATTTTCGTATTGAAGCAAAGCTTGATAATGGCGTTTCTTTGGCACTTAAGTCAAGGAAAAATGGGCAATAATTTTTTGACTCACTTCATCAGGTGACAAGTGGGTATTGTTGATTTTCAGCGAAGGAATCGTTGGGAAAAGGGTAGTTAATTCCTGTGGCAGGCTTTCTAAGCGATAGTTTTCATACGAAGACAAAAGCTCATTTCTAGAAAAAGCCAGCGCTCTTTTTGACGGCTTTGCGGCTAAACGGTCCTCATGGCAATTGCGCTTTAAACGTTCCTCAATATCAGCCACTAATTCGATAAAATAGACCTCTTGTCGGGCATCGGTAAATAGCTGGGCGATCTCTTGTAAAAAAGCTAAATCTCCCGCTTGATCGAAATCAATCAAGACCGTAAAGATGATTGATTTTGTCGTATTATTGGCTTCATTATGAACAAAGGCTTTGAAGAGTTCGATCCGCGTTTGATTAGACAAAGCAAATGCTGCTGGGCTATAGCCAAGAAAATTCGCAAATAGATCAATGGTCTGGTGATTGAATAATAGTTTTGCATCCAACCGTTTTTCCAGTTCTTTCCCCACAGTCATTTTTCCTACCGCTTGCGCGCCAATCAAGACGATCAATGACATCACAACACATCCTTTTTATCAATCGTAACAAAGGTGGGCTATCGTGTAAATCCGTTCTTAGAAAGAAACGATTGAGAAGCTTGATTTTTTATGTGGAAACCAAGGATGCTCTTTTTTTAGGTAAAAAGGAATGAGCGAAATTTCTCCGAGACAGGAAAAAAGATCATACAGCATAGTAGCACGGTTTGGAACAACAAAATGACTAGTAGATTGATCGTTTCAAATCGTGAATAAAGATAGAAGTGGATCAGCCATTCGAAGACATTGACAAAGACTAAATAAAGGTAGTGCGCTTTTTTGACCTTGCAGTTTTTCAACCAATAATAGCTTAAGTAATAATCCAGCAAGATCATCAATAATAGAAAAAGTTTGCTAAAAGCCGTCAGATTGTCATGCTGGGAGGCAAGTTTTTGAAAAAATAGCAAAAGTGTGGGTGTCGGAATATAAATAATCAATAAGGATAGAAAAAAATAGACAATAAAGGGCATAGTCATTCCTCCAAAATATTGATAAAAAAAGCATAGATAAATTAGCAAATTTGACAGTACTCGTCAATTGGTTTTGTTATCGAAATTTTCGATAATGGATGTTTGGTATTGATTGAAGGAAAAAGGACCATAGGAAAGTCGATGGCTATTGATTCAGCAAAGCGCTGATAGCGAAGGAGTAATTAAGGGACAGGAAAAAAGAAATAC
This sequence comes from Enterococcus sp. NPDC086594, assembly GCF_044746145.1. Classification (NCBI taxonomy): domain Bacteria; kingdom Bacillati; phylum Bacillota; class Bacilli; order Lactobacillales; family Enterococcaceae; genus Enterococcus; species Enterococcus sp. NPDC086594. Next base: position 45,131 of record NZ_JBIVBP010000001.1, on the reverse strand, counting down.
TCCCTTTCTTTAATCGAGAAGGGAGTGCTTGATTGATCCGACGGAAACATCTAACCCCATGTCTCATTGAGTTTATCCGCATAAAACAAAAGTGCCTGTCGGTAAGACTGGATGTCTGGATCGCTAGAGGTTTCGGCAAGCAGGGTCAATAATCGTTCAGCGGCTTGCTCATACTCGGCTAGATTAAACAGTGTCATGGCATAGAAGGTTTGCAAAGCATGATTTTTTGGAAACAGCTGTATCGCGTGTAAAAACACTTCTTCGGCTTTTTGATACTTGCCGAGGGCACGATAGGTGCTGCCTAGACCTAGGTAGGCATCTGGCAAGTCGTTTTCTGATAAACCTAACGCGATTGCTTGTTCATAATAAGGAATTGCCTGTTGTTCTTCCCCTAAAAGATCATAACTCCAAGCCGTTTGGTAGTGGACAAAGGCATCTTGGGGATTTTCGGCAGCTAATTGAATCAATTGTTCATTTGATTGTTGCAGCTTTTTTTCAGCCCGCAGTTGGATCGCAGCAGCTAGTCGTTCATTCATTGGTTCGAAGCTCCTTTTCAAATAGTAGAAAATGACACGGATAACTTGCGAGCCTAGCTAAGGGGAAAGATCAGCCCAGCTTTCACCTGCAAAGGAAAAACCGCATGCTTCATACAGCTTGTAGGCTGGCTGATTTTCAACCGTCACTACCAGATAAAGGTGAGTGAGTCCCATGGCTTTTGCTCGTTGGATCACTTCATTCATCATTAGCTTGGATAAGCCTTTGCCTTTAAAGGCTGCGCTCATAACAACAAATAATAGCAGGGGAAGCTCTTGAAACGTGCTGGTTACTACGGCACCGATAGGATAATTATCCATTTGCAACCGAAAAGAAAGCTCTGGACTCAAGGGACCGTATTTTCCGTCAGCAGTCTCTCTCAGCTCTCTTTGCCAGTCAGCAATCGATTCCCCTTCGTCATCCGTCGTTTCATGATAGGCCGAATAAAAAAGTTCTGCGACACTTCGAGAATCCGGGATAAAGGGGTCAAAAGAAAGGGCGGATTCTTGTAAAGCTTTGGGGGTATGTTGTAAGTCACAAGCCATAATGATTCGTTTCATAGAAGCACTCCTCTCTGCTCGTTTCATTTATTATAGCAGAGCAAAGCTTTCTCAAGATCGTTTTTTTCTAATGAAAGCCCAGATACAACGAATTCCTTCGTAGATTGCAGTAAAGACAGCAACCAGAAACAAAAACGACATGTAATGGATCAAAAAAGCCAGTTGAAACCACAAGCCATAGACCATCGGCAGGACGACGAGCAAACAAATTCCTAATTCGATGTTTCGCTTTCTTCTTATTTGAAACCAACGTTCATCTGACATCCTTTTTTCCTCCTGTTCATTCTTTACACACGCTCTCGGATAAATATCCATCTTTTTATAAAATATTCAATATAGTTGCGATATTTTGATTAAAAACTAGAAAATTAGTTTATTTTTTGGTAATCTTGAAGATAAGATTAGAAATAGCTGTTGTTTTTTATTTTGACTTATTATCCCACGAAAGACAAGGTGAGCTCAATGGAAAGAAAACCGATGTATTTAAAAAATGGGCTTCCCCTAACAATGGAGCCCGGTAAGATTTATACATGCCTTTACCGAGGCGGTTATTTCATTTGTGAAGAAAAGGGCCAACCGCTGCCATCGATAAAAAGAGAAGCGAAATAAGCGAACTTCTCACTTAAGATTTGTCAGGGATCGAACGGGTTGTTGGAATTGTTATCTCCTTTTTGGTACCAATCAAATGATGTCTAGCATTTTCAAAAAATCTCAACGTTCTTCATTCAGACCATTCTAAGGATTAAATTGATTTTGACCGATTTCAATTTAGTAAGAACAATCCGATCACTGACAAATGTTAGGTGAAAAGTCCCCAAGAGACTGAACGAATAGTAATGGTTATTCGGACAGCCAAGAGCAGTGGAATTACGAGCGAACATACAATATTAGAAATCGTCTTTTTCTCATAAAAAACGATTCTACTTGAAGGAAACATTTTTTTTTGCTATAATAGTTCAGGAATTGAAAAATAAAATAGACAAAGGTTGAGCATTTTTTATGCTTCAAGGATCAGGTTTGCCAAGGGGTGAGGCAAACATTCTTGGAGGAATGCTGGCCTTTTTTTTGTTATCAGCATACTTCTTCGTGAGGTATGCTTTTTTTGTTTATTTTTCAGTTGAGAATATAAATCACTATGGGAGGGAAATCGATGAGAGAAGCTTTGACTCGTTTACGAGAAGCAGAAGAAGCCAATGAACAGCAATTGCTCGCTTTGAAAAAAGAACTGCAGTCGGAAGAAGCGCAGCAGCAACAAGCATTGCAAGAGCGGGCTTCCGCTTTGGAAGAAGCCCTTGCTCAGGAACAAGCAACAGTCGAAGACCAGTTGCAACAGTCACTAGAAGCACAAAAGCAGCAGCTGGCAAAAGAGACCCAGCAAGTGTTAGATCGTTACCAAAAAAATATGCAAAGCTTCCAAGAGCAAGCGGTTCAACAGATCGTTGAAGGAGTGATCGGAACTTATGGCAGTAACCAAACTAAATAAACTAACGTTGATCACCCCGAAGCACTACCAAGAAAGGGTATTGACGAAGCTGCAAACGATGCAGTTTGTTGAAATCGAGAACGTATTTGAGCAGGAAGCGAACGAAACTTGGCTACGGGAATTTTTTGCAGGAGCCACCCCAGAAGGTGCTTCTCACCAACCAATGATTCGTCGACTGCAAGAAGCAATCCGCTTTATTCGCCAAAATGGTGATGCGAAAAAAGGCATAGAATGGCAACGAGATGCCTTGCGGCTGTCGGACTTTGAAACAAGCTTCGATGAAGCAGCAGCATTGACGGAGCTGGTTGAAGTCGAGAAGTTGCAAGAGCGCTGGGTAGAGACGATCGAAGCGATCGAAGCAGCGACGCAGACGGAAGAATGGGCGACACAGTGGCAAAATCTTGACGTGCCGTTGGAGATCGAAGCACCTGCTCATACAAGTTTTTTTGCTGGGCGTGTCGAAGGCCCACGCTGGGAAGATCTAGCTGAAGCCTTGCGACAATTGGAAGAGGTTCATATCGAAGTGATCTATTCTGAGCCAAAAAAAGTCAATTTCAGCTGCCTATTTTTAGCAGCGATCGAAGAGCAAGTGTTCCAATTGTTTCACCGATATGGGGTGAAGAAAGAAACCGGTCTAACATCCGAATCACCAAAAGTGGTTTTGCAAAACGCGAAACAAGCGTTGACTTCCTTGACCCAGAAGCGCAAAGAACTGATTACAGAAATCAGTCAGCACAAACAACGGCTGATCCTGTTACAGCAAGCGGAAGAACTGTTTTTGACTCGTGAGAATCGGGCAATGATGCAACAGCGCTTAGCAGCTGGTCAGACCTTTGCCCTCTTGCGCGGCTGGATCGCAGAAAAGGATCAACCGTTAGTGGCGGAAATGGTCCAAGAATCCTTTGCCAACGAGATTTACTATTCGTTTGAAGAACCCACTGCAGAGGAGATTGCTGCCAATCAAGTGCCAACGAAGCTAAAAAACGCCTCGTTTATTCAACCCTTTGAAATGTTGACGGAGATGTATAGCCTGCCAAAATACGATGAGATCGATCCAACCCCATGGATGACGCCCTTTTACTATGTTTTCTTTGGTATGATGGTGGCTGACTTAGGTTATGGTGCATTAATGGCTGTAGCGACCACGATCGGGCTGCACGCCATGCGTTTGCCCAAAGGGACCAAACGGTTTCTGAAATTGTTCCAGATTTTGTCCGTGCCAACTATGATTTGGGGCGCAGTCTACGGCTCTTTCTTTGGCGCTACATTGCCCTTCCAACTTTTATCACCTTCCGAAGATTTTATGGCGATCTTTGGTCTATCCATGATTTTTGGTGGGATCCAACTGTTTACAGGCCTTTATTTAGCAGCCAAAGAACATATCCGCAAAAAGGATCTTTTAGGTGCAGTCAACGATGGCTTTGCGTGGCTAGGACTTTTGAGTGGTCTTTTAGTGGCAGCCGCAGGCAATCTTTTGATCGATGTCCCAGCACTAACAACCGTCGGCTTGATTTTAGCAGGCTTTAGTGCCTTATTGATCATCGTGGTACCGATTCTGAAAGGGAAAACCAAAGTGGGCGGCTTCTTTTTTGGGTTGTATGACTTGTACGGTGTGACCAGTTACATCGGCGACTTTGTCAGCTACAGCCGCTTGATGGCATTAGGGATCTCCGGTGGGAGTATCGCAGCAGCTTTCAACTTATTGGTGGGCTACTTGACGCCAGCCGCTCGTTTTTCTGTAGGCATTCTCTTATTGGTTGTTCTACAAGCTTTAAACATCTTTTTATCGTTACTGAGTGCATATGTGCATGCCGCACGTTTACAATATGTAGAGTTTTTCGGAAAATTTTTCACTGGTGGGGGGCGCCAATTTGAAACCTTCAAGCCAAGTGAGAAATACGTTGATTTTGATAAAGAAAATGGAGGAGACAATAAATGATTGATTACTTAATTAATAATAATGGTGGTATGGTGTTTGCAATTATCGGAATGGGGATCGCTACGATCTTTTCTGGGATCGGTTCAGCCAAAGGGGTGGGCCAAACTGGTGAAGCAGCGGCAGCCTTAACGACGAATCAGCCGGAGAAGTTTGGACAAGCCTTGATTTTACAATTACTTCCCGGAACGCAAGGGCTATACGGATTCGTTATTGCGTTTATGATCTATGGTAGCTTAAGTGGTGAAATGTCGACAGTGACTGGTATGGCGTATTTGATGGCCTCGCTGCCAGTTGCCTTTACTGGCTTATTCTCAGGAATGGCCCAAGGGAAGGTCGCTGCAGCTGGGATTCAAATTTTAGCGAAGAAACCAGAGCATTTCTTTAAAGGGGTCATGTTCTCAGTAATGGTTGAGATGTATGCCATCTTAGGCTTTGTTATTTCTTTCTTACTTTTAGGAACGATTTAAAGGGGGCGAAGGTATGGACGCAATCGACAAAATGATTGCTGAACTAGACCAAGAAGCGCAGACAAAACGGGAACGTTTGGCTGCCGCTGAACGTGCTAGGATCAGTGAAACGATGGCACGTGACTGGGCGAAAAAAGAGTCGGACTTGCAGCTTCGTGCCCAGCAAGCAAAAAAGCAAGCCGAAAAACATTATCAGCAAGCCCTGAATCGCCAAGCAAGTGCCGCTAAGCAGCAGCAAATGGTGAAACAAAACGAATACCTGACACAACTTTTTGAGCAAGCGTATCAAAAAATGGTTGCCTGGACGCCAGAAGAGCTGCAGTCATTTGCTGAAAATGTGCTGCAGCAGTTGCCGATCAGTGGGACGGTGACCTTCCACGCTGGTCCTGAGCAAGCAGCCCATCTAGATGCCGCTTGGCTTACGTCTTGTCAATCAAAACTACCGTATCAAATCAAAGCAGGCGCACCATTGACAGAAGCGGGCTTTTTGGTAGATGACAACGGCATTCAATACAATTTTACCTATCAGGTACTGCTTGATGAATACAAGAAAGAAACCCGAGAACGGTGGTTGCAGATCATACAACAAGGAGGTTGATCCATGAGGAACTATCATCAATTGAATCCAATCATTCGGCTTAAAGAGATGACGTTGTTAAAGTCGCAAGAAGTCGAGCAAATGATTGCGGCAAAAGGGTTTGCTGAAGTCGAAGCTGTCTTGCAGCAGACCCATTATCAACGCTATTTGAAGCCGGATTTTCATGAACGATTCGAAACCTATCTCGATGAAGAATTGTTAAAGACGATCAAAGAATTGGCCGAGCTGGTTCCTGATCAAGAGATCCTCCGACTGTATATGATGCCTTTTACTTTCCATAATCTAAAAGTCTTGACCAAAGAGTCAGTCACTAAAAAAGATTATAATCATCTACTGATCGAAGATGGTTTTTACACGATCGATGAGTGTCGGACCGCCATCAAAACGGGAACCTCAGAGGTATTGCCTGAGAAAATCGTGACTACGATCCAAGAGGTGCGGGAGTACTTAGAAGGCGGCGCCGTGCTGCAAGGCATCGATATCATTTACGATCGTCGGTATTTACATGAACAACGGCGACTGGCAGATGAAATCAAGATCCCTGAGCTACAAGAAGCTGTAATCAAGATGATCGATCTGACCAATCTAACGATCGCCGCTCGTTGTGTACTTCAAAAACGATCGCGCAGTTTTATGGAGGCAGTCCTAGTGAGTGTCGGCAGTATCCCGAAAGAAGAATTTTTAGCGTTTGCGGATGCGTCCTATAGCGACTTTTTAGCCTTCTTATTAGAAAGTGATTATCAGGAAGTGTTGCGACCTTTGATTCATGAACAGGTGATCGACTTTGCTGGCTTGGCACTTTTACAAGACAATTTGATCACAGAAAGCTATGGTCAAGCTCAAACGGATGCTTTAGGACCACTGCCTTTACTCGCATTTTTGAATGCTAAGGTTTTGGAACTGCAAAATCTGCGTATCTTGCTGGTAGGCAAACGCAGCGGCTTTACGGAAGAACAAATCAGAGAAAGGATGCGGCACTATGACTCATAAAATCGGCGTGATCGGCGAGAAAGAATCCGTCATTCCTTTTCAACTATTTGGCTTTCAGGTCTGCTATGCCTCGGAAGAAAAAGAAGTGAAGCAGGCGCTGGCAAAATTAATGAAGAACAGTACGATCATCTACCTGACTGAAAAATGTGCAGAGCTGATTCCCGATGAATTAGCAAAAGTCCAACAAAAAATGACACCTGCAGTCATCTTGATCCCTGATTACGATGGTTCCCGAGGAATCGGCAAACGAATGATTCAAGAAAATGTCGAAAAAGCAGTTGGGCAAAACATACTATAGAGAGGAGCCGATGTTGTGGAAAAAGGAACAATTATTAAAGTATCCGGTCCATTGGTGTTAGCCAAAAATATGGGCCATGCAAGTTTAGAAGATATCTGTTATGTAGGAGATTTAGGCGTGGTCGGTGAGATCATCGAAATGCGCGGCGACGTCGCTTCGATCCAAGTCTATGAAGAAACGTCCGGGATCGGACCTGGTGAACCAGTCGAAACCACCGGTGAACCGCTATCCGTAGAATTGGCGCCTGGGATCATGTCACAAATGTTTGATGGCATCCAACGTCCCTTAGAAACCTTCATGTCTGTCACCCAAAGCAACTTCTTGACGCGTGGGGTGCAATTGCCTGCGTTGGATCATGAGAAAAAGTGGCCTTTTGTACCGACTGTGGAAGTCGGCGCGGCAGTCAGTACCGGGATGGTCATCGGCACCGTGCAAGAAACACCATTGATCAATCACAAGATCATGGTTCCTCATGGCGTTTCAGGAACAGTCAAGGCTGTTTATGCGGGGGAATTTACGATCGATGAAACGATTTATGTTTTAGATACACCCAAAGGAGAACGGTCTTTCACGATGCTGCAAAAATGGCCCGTTCGTCATAGTCGTCCTGTAAAGCAAAAACTGAATCCAGTCGAACCAATGATTACTGGCCAGCGAGTGATCGACACCTTCTTTCCAATCGCTAAAGGCGGGGCGTCAGCCGTTCCAGGACCTTTTGGTGCAGGGAAGACTGTCGTTCAGCACCAAATCGCCAAATGGGCGGATGTCGACCTAGTCGTCTATGTCGGCTGCGGCGAACGCGGCAATGAAATGACCGATGTAATGAACGAGTTCCCAGAGTTGATCGACCCTCGCAGTGGTGAATCTTTAATGGCGAGAACCGTGTTGATCGCTAACACCTCCAATATGCCGGTAGCCGCTCGGGAAGCGTCGATTTATACTGGGATCACGATTGCGGAATACTTCCGAGACATGGGGTATTCCGTGGCGATCATGGCGGATTCCACCTCACGTTGGGCAGAAGCACTGCGGGAAATGTCTGGTCGTCTGGAAGAAATGCCCGGGGATGAAGGGTATCCGGCTTACTTAGGCAGCCGCTTGGCAGAGTATTATGAGCGTTCTGGAAAAGCGATTTGCTTAGGTTCTGATCAAGAAGGCAGCATCACTGCCATCAGCGCTGTTTCACCATCAGGCGGTGATATTTCAGAACCAGTTACCCAAAATACGTTGCGGGTCGTTAAAGTCTTTTGGGGCTTAGATGCCACCTTAGCGCAAAAGCGTCATTTTCCATCGATCAATTGGTTGAAGAGCTATTCTTTATACGAAAACGAATTGGGTGCCTTTTTGGACCAACAAATGCAAGTAGATTGGTCCAAACAAGTAACAGAAGCCATGCGGATGCTGCAAAAAGAATCTGAGTTGTCAGAGATCGTTCGACTTGTCGGCATCGACGCTTTATCCGAAAAAGATCAGTTATTGCTAGAAACCACCAAGTCTTTGCGAGAAGATTTCTTGCAGCAAAACGCTTTTGACGACGTTGATACGTTTACCTCTCGTGAAAAGCAGTTCAAAATGCTGGAAACGATCTTGCTGCTCCACAAAGAAGCGGAAGATGCGTTGACACTAGGTGCGTATCTTTCAGAAATCTATGCAGGGACCGAAGAATTGCGAGACAAAGTGGCACGTATGAAGTACCTGCCTGAAGCAGAATTAGCAAAAATTCCTGCTTTGCATCAAGAGATCAAAGCAACGATGAAAGAAATTTTACAGAAAGGAGACCGCACTGATGATCAAGGAATATAAAACGATTGGAGAAGTCGTCGGACCATTGATGGCCGTCGATCGCGTCTCCGGTGTCAAATACGAAGAGTTGATCGAAGTCCGCATGCAAAACGGAGAAACGCGGCAAGGACAAGTACTTGAGATCCAAGAAGACAAAGCGTTGGTCCAAATTTTTGAAGGAACCGGCGGGATCAATTTGCGGGAATCTGCGGTCCGCTTTTTAGGACATCCTTTGGAATTAGGCGTTTCCGAGCAAATGATCGGGCGAGTCTTTGACGGCTTAGGTCGGGTCAAAGATGGCGGAGTAGAGATCGTCCCAGAAAAATTTATGGACATCAACGGCGAAGTGATCAATCCAGCAGCGCGGGATTATCCTGATGAGTTTATTCAAACGGGGATCTCATCGATCGACCACTTGAATACGCTCGTTCGGGGACAAAAGCTGCCGATTTTTTCTGGTTCTGGTCTGCCTCATAAAGAATTGGCTTCGCAAATTGCGCGTCAAGCACAAGTGTTGAACTCGGAAGACGATTTCGCTGTTGTGTTTGCTGGCATCGGGATCACCTTTGAAGAAGCAGAATATTTCATGGAAGATTTTCGTCAAACTGGCGCCATCGACCATTCTGTCGTCTTTATGAATCTAGCCAATGATCCAGCGATCGAGCGGATCGCTACTCCCCGAATGGCACTGACGGCAGCCGAATACTTGGCTTATGAAAAGGGCATGCATGTCTTGGTGATCATGACGGATATGACCAACTACTGTGAAGCTTTGCGGGAGATCTCCTCTGCTCGTCGTGAAGTGCCAGGACGTCGCGGCTATCCTGGGTATCTATATACCAATCTATCCACGTTATATGAACGTGCTGGACGGATTCGCGGCTTGAAAGGCTCAGTAACCCAGCTGCCGATTTTGACCATGCCAGAAGATGACAAAACCCATCCGATTCCCGATTTGACCGGCTATATCACCGAAGGACAAATCATCTTGTCTCGTGATTTGTATAAAAACGGCATCCAGCCGCCCATCGATGTCTTGCCGTCATTGTCACGGTTAAAAGATAAAGGGACCGGCGAAGGCAAGACACGTAAAGACCATGCCGCAACGATGAACCAGTTGTTTTCTGCGTATGCTCAAGGAAAGCAAGCCAAGGAATTGGCAGTCGTTTTAGGAGAATCGGCATTGTCGGAAGTAGATAAAACCTATGCCAAATTTGCAGAACGCTTCGAAAATGAATATTTGAACCAAGGGTACCGCACCAACCGTTCGATTATCGAAACCTTGGAATTAGGGTGGGACTTGTTGGCGATGCTGCCAAAAGTCGAACTGAAGCGGATCAGCGATGCCTTACTGGCGGAATACTTACCGGGAGAGGAGAACAATGGCGCAAAAAAACGTTAATCCAACCCGCATGGAGTTGTCGCGCCTCAGCAAACAATTGGCGACAGCCAAACGCGGACATAAATTATTAAAAGACAAACAAGACGAACTCATGCGTCAATTTATTGAATTGATCAAAAAGAATGACCACTTGCGTAAAGAAGTAGAAGAACAATTGCAGCGTGCCATGAAGGCATTTCGCTTAGCCAATGCCACGATCAATGAAAAATACATTGAAGAAATGTTTATTTTACCAGCAACTGAGGTCTCCCTTGAGTTATCCACGAAAAATATCATGAGTGTGGAAGTGCCAGTGATGCATTTTGATTATGACGATACGGTGATGCAAGCGCCGATCGAGTATGGCTTTTTGAATTCCAATGTTCCGTTAGATAATGCGGTCGCCCGTTTTACCGACGCCATGCCGAAGCTGTTGGAGCTAACGGAAATCGAAAAGACCTGTCAATTGATGGCAGGGGAAATCGAACGTACTCGCCGACGCGTCAATGCCCTAGAATATTTGACGATTCCCGAGCTGGAAGAAGCCATTTATGGAATCAAAATGCGGCTGGAAGAAAATGAACGAGCAAACGTAACAAGAATGATCAAAGTGAAGAATAAATCAAAATAAAATGGTATGATAAGTGAAAAACAACTGCAATAAACTAGGATTACCAAGCCATTGGTTTTTGCAAAAGGTCAAAGGAAATGAAAATGAAAAAAAGAAATCGTTTGAAAAAAAAGCTGGCATCGCAACGCTTTTTGATTCCGCAGATCGTCACACTGGTCTTCGTTTTGTTGATATTGGCAGGAACTGGCTTACTGATGCTGCCGGCTGTCACCCAAAGTGGTGAAGGTACCAACTTTTTAGATGCACTGTTTACTGCCACATCGGCTGTTTGCGTGACGGGTCTTTCGACCTTGACAGTAGCCGACCATTACAATCTCTGGGGCCAAGGGGTCTTGCTGATGTTGATTGAGATCGGTGGGATCGGCTTCATGTCGATTCCCGTCTTCTTTTACATCTTGGCGAGAAAAAGAGTCCATCTTAGTACCAGGATGATTTTGCGGGAATCATTGAATCTGGATCGGATGTCTGGAGAGATCCATTTGGCATGGTACCTGATTCGGATCGCCTTTTTGATCCAAGTCAGCGGGATTATCTTGCTGGCTTTTGCATTCGTGCCCCGTTTTGGTTGGGAGCAAGGCCTTTGGTACAGTGTTTTTCATGCGATCTCGGCCTTTTGTAATGCTGGGTTTGATTTGTTCGGAAACAGCATGGTAGGGTTTCAAAATGACCCGTTTGTGCTGGGGATTATTAGTTTCTTGATCATTGCCGGCGGTCTTGGGTTTCTCGTTTGGTTCGATCTCCTGCATACGGCGTCCAAAAAACGGTCCCTGCATAGCCGCTTGGCATGGATCGCTATGATCGTTTTGGTGGTTTTTGGAACGGCAGGGTTCTTTTTGACCGAAGCCAATTCACAGTTGATCACGGGTGACTCGGTCATCGAACGTTTTTTCCAATACCTCTTCTTAGCGGTCACCCCAAGAACCGCGGGATTTTTCAGTATTGATTACGGACAAATGAGTCAAGCAGGCTTGATGCTGACGATGATTTTAATGTATATCGGCGGGACCTCGGGATCAACGGCTGGGGGATTGAAGACAACGACGTTTGCAGTCTTGATCATCAAGATCCGCAGTTTATTGAAAGGGCGCAGTCGAGCGGAAGTGTTCGGTCGCACGATCAAAGAATCTGCTGTATCGCGTGCCTTTACGTTGTTCTTCCTTACCTTGACGTTATGCTTCGTAGCGATTTTCTTATTGTCGATCACTGAGCGTATGCCGCAAACCCCAAACTTTGGGTTGCCAACCATTGCCTTTGAAGTTTTTTCCGCTTTTGGAACCGTGGGGTTGACCATGGGGTTGACGCCTTACTTGTCGGTTTTTGGCAAACTACTGATCATTTTTTTGATGTTCATTGGTCGAGTCGGCATCATGACCGTTGCTTTTTCATTGATGAAAAAAGCCAACAAACAAGAAGCTGGCTACAAATATCCTGATGAAACCGTGATGATCGGGTAACGAAACAGGGAAACGAAGCACGCTTCGTTTCCCTGTTTTTCGTTTATTGAAGTACTTCTAACATCACATCTCGTTGGTCATCGCTGACATTCCCCGCATAATTTGGTGTGATTAAAGATAGACCACCCTCTTTATTTGTAAATAGGTACAGGTTTTGGTTAAAATCAGGATTTCCATTGGAAGTGATCCCTTTCGAAAAGGTCAACTGAGTGTTCACTTTTACTGTGCGAATCTCATTGTTTTTCGCAGAAAACACGCGAATCTCTTTTGTTGCGATCGTATCGACTTGTGCTTCATAGCTTGCGCTGTCGCCGATCGAAATGATCAATGGGCTCGTATTTTGAATCGTGACAGCATCTGGTACATTGACGCCATGGAAATAAAAAGTCAGTGAAGGGCCATATTGGGAAAGATCAACGGCATATGGCAACTCATTGGTGGATACTGAGCTTGCTGTTGTTTGCGTTGCGTCAGAGTGATCCGTCGATTGCTGGCTTGTGGTTGAAGTTTTTGAAGTGGAGCTTGACGCTAAGGAGCTGCTTTCAGTCGTTTGCGCCGTCGTGCTTTTTTTGCTTTCAGTAGACACACGACTCTGACTTAGCTCGCTTGTTGATTGCGCGGTATCTTTTTCGTTGTTACAGCCTGTCAAAAGCCCCAAACTGACGAGCATCAGTGTCCCAATCAAAGAAAATGTTTTTTTCATTGTTTACTTCATCCTTTCTTTAGAATACTAAAGCATCTAAAACAAGCAAACTATTGTGTCGAAATGCACAATTTTGCTGACATAGCGTTTAAATATTCTTTAATGTTAAAGATATTGTAATCCAGAACACTGAAAAAGAATAGGAAGTTTTTGCTGAATTTTTCGCCAATTCTATCATAAAATATTCATTAACGTCCGCAGCAGCTGGCTAGTTTTGTATAATAAAGTTTCAGCCATAGTGGCGAAGCTTTCTGGCGGCTTGCGTAACGCAGGGATCTAGATTAAAATACCTTGGTATAGGAGAATGGGGTGGTGAAGAGGATGGAAAAAGAACGGATGGGGCAATGGTTAGCCTTTACGAATCAGCATCAAGCGATCGAAGCTCGTTTGGAGCAAGCCCTCAAAGCAGAAAGCAATCTGTCTTTGAATGAGTATTACGTGCTTTATTACTTAGAAAAGACCCCCAATCATAGCATGCGCCTCAACGATTTGATCGCCCATTTTGATTTGAGTCAAAGTGCGATGTCACGCATGATCATGCGCATGGAAGACAACCTGTGTGGTGTGATCGAACGGCATTCTTGTCAAGAGGATAAGCGGGGGATCTATATTGATTTGACCCAATCAGGGGAAAAGAAACTGCAGCGCTCAAAAGTCGTTTTTGAAAAAGTCTTGGAGGAAATGCTAGACTAAAGATGTTTTCACTTGTTTTCTCCTTGATTCTTTTGTAATATAGATGCATGTGCATGTATATTTTGGCAAAAGAGAAAAAAATGCACCGATTTGCTTTAAGGATCTCCTTAGGTAACCAAGCCAGTCAGATTTACAAAGCGAAATGAATCCAATGGAAAAGGTGGGAAACCCATGCGAAATGTAACAGACAAAGCAACATTTAAGCGCGGATTACAGTTGAAAAATCGAATCATTATGGCACCAATGACGACCAAGATGTCCTTCTTTGATGGGGTGATTACGAAAGATGAGTTGGCTTACTATGGCTTACGCTCTGGGGAAGTCGGAGCAGTCATCACAGCGGCAGCCAATGTCCAAGAAGATGGCAAGGGCTGGGAAGGGGAATTAGGCGCTTATGACGATGCCTTTTTACCTGGATTAAGCAAATTAGCCAGCACCATCAAAACAAATGGTACCAAAGCTATTTTACAGATTTTTCATGCCGGTCGGATGACGGATGACTCGGTCCTACGAGGAACACAACCGATTTCTGCTAGCGCAGTTGCTGCCGAACGACCAAATGCCCAGGTTCCTCGAGAAGTCACAGTAGATCAGATTTTAACGATTATTGAAAACTTTAAAAAAGCTACCGAACGGGCGATCAAGGCAGGGTTTGATGGCGTAGAACTCCACGGAGCCAATACGTATTTGATCCAACAATTCTTTTCTCCTCACTCAAATCGTCGGTCCGATGAATGGGGTGGCTCACTAGAGAACCGTTATCGTTTTATTGAGAAGCTTGTCGATGAAGTATTGGAAACAGTAGACCAATCAGGTGTGAAGGAGTTTATCGTCGGTTATCGGTTTTCACCGGAAGAATTCGAAGAACCAGGGATTCGCTTTGAAGATACGTTGTTCTTAGTGGACCAACTGGCAGAAAAAGGATTAGACTATCTGCACATTTCTCTTGCGGATTATACCCGTAAATCGATTTCAAAAGCGTATCAAGAAAAATCGATGTTGGCGTATGTCTATGAAAAAATCGCTCAGCGGGTTCCTTTGATTGGTGTAGGGGATGTCCGAACGTCGAAAGATGCCGCGGGCTTGCTAGAACATGCAGATTTTGTTGCAGTGGGGCGGGCATTGTTGATCGATCCTCATTGGGGACAAAAAGTCTTAGACGGTCAAGATGAGTTGATCCGCACCACGGTTTCTACTTACGAACGTGAGGAACTCGTATTACAAAACGGCGTTTGGGGTTTTATGGAAAACATGATGCCAGATCGACTAAATGAAGAAAAATAAGTAGACAACCACGTTTGCCTTGGGCAAAGGTGGTTTTTCGCGATTGCCCCTCATTTGGGTCACGTTGAGAAAAGCTGTTTTTTTCTCTAATGAAACCTTGTTAGCTTCAAAATGGCGAATCAAGAGAAGAATGTGAGAAACAAGCCTGTAATCGGAAGAAAGAGCGTGGAAAGATTTTTTTAGTTAAAATACATGAATGAATTTTTGTTTTATTTTAATAAATAGTCAAACAATTCAGAATCATTCATTTTTCTTACAAAAAGATAGCGCAAGTCGAGTTGATTGATAAAAAAACAATCAGTTGTTAGACTGAATACAGGTTAAAAAAACAAAAAGGGGATGTAATGATGAAAAAAGGATTCAGAAATTATTTAGGTTCAGATGAGCGGGAGGCAGGTTATAATTTGTCTTGGGGTTCTATCTTTGCAGGGGTCGTAACATTTATCGCATTGTTCATGACACTGTCAATGATCGGCTCAGCAATCGGTTTTGGTTTGGTGGAACCAACATCAAATAATCCATTAGATGGTGTGGGTACAGGATTATTGATTTGGACAGTCATTACCTTTGTCTTGGCATTATTCGGTGCAGGTTTTGTTTCAGGTGTGGCGGCTCGACGTGTTGGATTGGTTCATGGTTTCTTAACATGGGCAACTAGTATGATCGTGATGATGGTTATGCTCTCTTACTTAACGATCGGTGCATTTTCTGTAGTCGGTTCACTTTTAGGAAACGTTGCTTCTGCTGTTGGCAGTGGCGTTGAAACAGTTGCCTCAGGTGCTGGCGATGTCGCTTCAAAAGCCTTCGATGAAATAACAGGAAACATGGAAGACGTCAATACAGATGAATTACAAGCGAATGTCAATGATGTTTTACAAGATACCGATGTTCCTGAATTGCAACCAGACTACTTGCAAAATCAATTGTCTGATGCGACGAACGACATCAAAGATGCCGGCAAAGACATTGCAACCAATCCAAATGATGCTGATAAAATCATTGATGATTTAGCAAGCAAATTACAAGATCGTGCTACAACGATCGGTGATTCAGTCGATAAAGAAGCAATCTCAAATGCAGTGGCTCAAAACACAGATCTAAGCCAACAAGAAGCGGAAGAAGCAACGAACAATATCGTGAACGGCTTACAAGATGCTTCTGATGAAGCACAAAAACAAATCGAAAATGCACAACAAAATCTTGAACAAGCCAAACAAGACATTGACCAAGCAGTGGAAGACGCTCGTCAAAAAGCGGAAGAAGCAAGTGATGCAACAGCCAAAGCGTCTATTTGGGGCTTTGTGGCAATGGTCTTAGGACTCGCTCTTACGTCAATCGGTGGTATGGTGGGAGCAAACTTAGTTAAAACTGCTGACCACGAAAACCGTATCTAATTTTACCTCTCATCAAGAGAGCTAGTGATTTATAAACCAGTGAACAGCGTTCTGCCAAAGAGTCAAATGGCAGCAGCGCTGTTTTCTGCTTTTAAACAAGCGGTTGAAAATCCCCATTGACGAGTGTTTTTTCTCATGCTACACTGGCTCTGAGGATTGTTACCGCTTTAGGCGGGCTATACCTATTTTTTTGTGTGAAGAAATCTAAAGAAGAATAGGGTCGTTAAAATGAACGTAACAAAAGTGATCAATAACAACATTGTGATTTCTGAGAATGAGGAAAAACAAGAATTGGTTGTCATGGGCAAAGGCTTAGGCTTTAAGAAAAAGCCGGGCGATGCGATCGACGATACCAAGATTGAAAAAGTCTATCTCAGTACACAAGAGTGGAATGTCACAAAACTAACCCAATTACTTTCTTCTATCCCTATCGAACATATTCAAGCAGCGAATGAGATCATCAGTTTTGCAAAAGTTTCCCTTGGGAAAAAGTTGAGCGAAAAATTGTTTCTGACGCTGACCGATCATATCAATTATGCTATCGAGCGCTATCAAAACGGCATGGAAATCAAAAATGCCTTGCTATGGGAAATCAAGCGGTTTTATAACCATGAATACCTCATTGGCAAAGAAGCGTTATCGATTATCAAAAATCGCTTGGCGATCGAGCTGCCAGAAGATGAAGCCGGCTTCATTGCATTGCACATCGTTAATGCGGAGTTGGATATGGCGCAGGTCAGTCAAGTATCGGAAATGGCGAAGATCATTCAGCATATCCTAAACATCGTCAAATATCATTTTTCAATGGAGCTTGATGAGTATTCATTGAACTACGAGCGCTTTGTGACCCATTTGAAATTTTTTGTCCAGCGCTTATTCAGCGGTACAAAGCTCGATGATGCAGGAACCGGCAGTTTTATTTTTATGTTGAAAGACTGCTACATGAAGGAATATGCGTGTGCGTTGAAAATCAGTGACTACATCAACAAAGAATTCGGTAGACCGTTAGAAGAAGACGAATTGATCTATTTAACTATACACATCAAACGAATAACAAGTGCTTAGGATTGTTACTGGATTGGCAGGCTATACCTAAATGAACTCCCAAGGGGTTTGTTTAGGTATTTTTTTATGGTTTGACACACAAAAAACAAGCGAAAGACCAAAATAGGAGGAACGACATGAATTACAAAGAGTTAGCAAAAACGATCATCACCAATGTTGGTGGGGAAGAAAATATCCAAAGCTTGACCCATTGTGCGACACGCTTGCGCTTCAACTTGAAAGATGATAGCAAACCCCAAGAAAGTACTTTAAAACATACACCAGGGATCATGGGTGTGGTCAATAAAGGTGGGCAATACCAAGTAATCATCGGCAGTGATGTTGGCAATGTTTACAACGAAATCACTGCCCAAACCAATTTGACTAGTGACCAAGAAACAGTAGAAGACGATCGCGGACGTGTTGCGAAAGTCATCGATACGATCACCGGGATCTTCACTCCAATATTACCAGCCATCACGGCAGCTGGGATGCTAAAAGCGGTTCTTTCATTGCTAGTGGTCTTCAATGTCTTGACGGCAGAGAGTCAAAGTTACCAAATATTAAACTTTATGGCGGATGCGGCGTTCTACTTCTTGCCAATTTTGCTGGCTGCTTCTTCTGCACAAAAATTCAAAGCCAATATGTACTTAGCTATGATGGTAGGGGGGATTTTACTCCATCCGAACTTTATCGCGATGGTGACAGCAGTCAATGAGGCAGGCGGCGGCATCCATTTATTCGGCTTGCCGATTTCACCAGTGAGTTATTCATCATCGGTTATCCCAATCATCTTGAGTGTTTGGTTCATGTCTTACGTTGAACCGATCGCCGATAAAGTCTCGCCAAAAGCAATCAAATTCTTCAGCAAACCGTTGCTAACGATCTTCGTCGTAGGGACAGTAGCATTAGTTGCTTTAGGCCCTCTAGGCTACATGATCAGTGAAGCGATCTCTACAGGGATCCAAGCCTTAGAAACGGTTAGCCCATGGATCGTTCCATTACTGATTGGTGCCTTCACGCCATTGTTCGTGGCAACTGGTACCCACTATGGATTGGTTCCTATCGGTATCAACAACCGGATGACCACAGGTTATGACACAGTGATCTACCCTGGCATGCTGGCTTCAAACGTCAGTCAGGGAGCTGCAGCTATCGGCGTTGGTTTTAAATCAAAAGATTCTACGATCAAACAATTGGCATTTTCTGCTGGTCTGACTGGGCTATTCGGCATTACTGAACCGGCGTTGTATGGGGTCAATTTGCGGTTTAAAACACCCTTGTATGCAGCAATGATCGGTGGCGGATTTGGTGGTCTATTTATGGGGATCATGCGTGTCCGCAATTTCTCAGGCGGATCACCAGGCCTGTTGACTTTGCCAAGCTATATCGGCGATGACACCTTACGTCATTTGACCAATGCTTGTATCGGTGCGGCAATCAGTATCGTGGTCACATTTATTGCGACATTATTCTTATACAAAGACCCTGTCACAGAAGAAGCACCTGAAGCAACACCAGCAGACAAAGAGCAAGAACCAACCCATCAAATCAGCGGTGCGGAGATCAAAGCACCTTTAAAAGGGGAACTAAAAAGCCTGCAAGCAGTCAATGACGGCATGTTTTCGGAAGAGATTCTTGGCCAAGGGGTAGCGATTGAGCCAACCGTCGGAGAAGTGCTAGCTCCAGTAAACGGGACTGTCACAGCAGTCTTTGATTCAAAACATGCTATTGGCTTGACCAGTGAGGAAGGCATTGAACTATTGATCCACGTGGGGATCGATACAGTGCAATTAAATGGTGAAGGCTATGCCTATCAAGTAGAAAAAGGGCAAAAAGTGACAGTCGGGGATCCATTGATTACGTTTGATATTGAATTTATTAAAGAAAAAGGCTATCCAGTAATCACGCCGATCGTTATCACAAACAGTACTGAAGTGGGGGACATTTTGACGGCTAACAGTGGCCCGATTACGTTTGGCGATCAAATCATCAAAGTGATCGGCTAAAAAAGGAGAATAAGACATGGGATTTCCAGAAAACTTTTTATGGGGCGGTGCAACAGCCGCCAATCAATGTGAAGGCGGGTTTGATCAAGGCGGGCGTGGGCTTGCCAATGTCGATGTAATTCCGACTGGCAAGGACCGCCGAGCAGTTATTACCGGCAAGCGTGAGATGCTTGCTTTTGAAGAAGGGTATTTCTATCCAGCCAAAGAAGCGATCGATATGTACCATCATTTCAAAGAAGATATCGCCTTGTTTGCGGAGATGGGCTTTAAAACCTATCGTTTATCGATTGCTTGGTCAAGAATTTTTCCGAAGGGGGATGAAGAAACCCCTAATGAAGAAGGCTTGCGCTTTTATGAAGAACTTTTTTTAGAGTGCCGTAAATACCAAATCGAACCCTTGGTGACGATCACTCATTTTGACTGTCCGATCCATTTGATCAAAGAATATGGCGGTTGGCGCAACCGTAAGATGATCACCTTTTATGAAAACCTT
The DNA here is from genome assembly GCF_044746145.1 of Enterococcus sp. NPDC086594. NCBI lineage: Bacteria > Bacillati > Bacillota > Bacilli > Lactobacillales > Enterococcaceae > Enterococcus > Enterococcus sp. NPDC086594. The sequence goes on along the minus strand of NZ_JBIVBP010000001.1, from coordinate 25,394 downwards.
TGTCGAGCGATCTTCACTCGATACAAAGGATTGGTGAAGTACTGGCTGACCTTTAACGAAATTAATATGATTTTGCATGCCCCATTTCTCGGTGCTGGGCTGACCTTTGCTGAAGGCGAAAATGAAGAACAAATTAAATACCAAGCTGCTCATCATGAATTAGTCGCAAGTGCGTTGGCAACAAAAATCGCCCACGAGATCGATCCAGAAAATAAAGTTGGCTGTATGCTGGCTGCGGCTAGTTATTATCCTTACAGCTGCAATCCGAAAGATGTCTGGGAAAGCAAAAAAAGCGATCGCGGCAACTATTTCTTTATCGATGTGCAATCGCGAGGAGAATATCCAAATTATGGTTTGAAGATGCTAGCTGATAAAGGAATCACTTTGGAACGAACCGCCGAAGATGCGGCTTTATTAAAAGCCCATACCGTCGATTTTATTTCCTTTTCATACTATGCCTCTCGGGTTGCTGCTTCAGAAGATTCCGGTGTTGAGAAAACGGAAGGCAACTTGTTCCCGACCATTAAAAACCCGTATTTAGAAGCGTCAGAATGGGGCTGGCAGATTGATCCGCTTGGTTTGCGAATCACGATGAATGATCTCTATGATCGTTACCAAAAGCCGCTTTTCATCGTCGAAAACGGTCTAGGAGCGGTGGATACGCCAAACGAAGATGGAAAAATCAATGATGTGTATCGCATCGACTATCTACGTGCGCATATCGCTGCGATGAAAGAAGCGATTGACCAAGACGGTGTGGAACTGTTGGGCTATACTTCATGGGGCTGTATCGATTTGGTTTCTGCAGGAACCGGAGAAATGAAGAAACGCTATGGCTATATCTATGTCGATCGCGACAATGAAGGCAATGGCACATTAGCCCGCAGCAAAAAGCAATCCTTTTATTGGTACAAAAAAGTGATTGCCTCAAATGGGGAAGACTTGGCTTAAGCCAGTTAATTTATAAAAAATAAAACAAGGGTGTTCCGCTTTTTCAACTAGCGGAATACCCTTGTTTTATTGATTTTCAGAGTTATAAACTCGTGGTATTGCTCGGTCGTTTGCGATAGTTGGAAGGGGTCAAAGCAGTCTCCCTTTTGAAAAGTGTCGTAAAGTAATTCGGATCATCAAACCCAGTTTCCAATGCGATTTCGATGATTTTTAAATCCGTATGGAGTAAGAGATACTCCGCTTTTTTGATGCGAAACTTATTTAGATAAGTAAAAAAGCTCATCTGGAAATTTCTTTTGAAAAAACGGCAGAAATGCTCTTTGCTATAGCCAATATACTGACTGACTTCCTCAAGTGTCACTGGACGTTGATAATTTTCTTCAATAAAAAGTAGGATTTTCTTGCATTTGTACGTATTGAGTTTGCTTTTACTGTCGATTGGTTTCTTATTGCGGTTAATGTATTGGGTGTTTTGACAAAGATATTTTATAAATAAAAAGAGTTCCGCTTTGATCGCCAGCTCATACAATGGTTCCTTTAATGCAAATAAATCTATAATATGAGTCAATGCCTGTTGAATTCTCATATGAGAAACGAAATCACTTGTGATGTGAATCGCTTGCTGATCCGCGGAATGGAGCAACGGGTCCAGATAGGACTGCTGGATCAAATCAGAGACGCGGCTCTCAATAAAGGTCGCGTCAAAGACGATAGCAAAGAAGGTACAAGCTGTTTGTTGATAATTTAATGCCTCATGTAGCTGATTGGCAGGGATAAATACAAGCTCGCCTTCTTTAGCGATATAAGAAACACCTTCGACCTTTATTTCCATCTTTCCTCGAAAAATATATAGGATCTCAAGCTCGCGATGCCAATGGGTGTGGATCATATTTGCTTGATCAGCAGGATGATTTGTCAAATAAACACTGACTGGAAACAAGCTATCACCATGTTCTGTGATCTCTTTTAAAGAAGTATCAATATCATATTCACTAGGGTTTGGCGTAAAAATATAGGGTTGGGTTACCATCTGTCTCCTCCATTTTCATCAATATTACAAGGTATTTCGGTTAAGATAACGATTACAGAAGGGCCGAAATATCAATATAATCAATTTGTGATCGAATTGATTGAGGAGGGAACAATGATGAAAAAGAGAATTTTGTTGACGGCTGCTACTATGTTAAGTGTGATCGGAATTGCTGGTTGCGGAAATTCTGGAAGCGGTACCTCAGATGATGGTAGTGTAACACTAGAAGTTTTTAACATCAAGACAGAGACTGCAGAACAGATGGATCGATTGGTTGCGGCTTTTGAAGAAAGCCATGAGGACATAAAAATCAATATGACTACTGTAGGTGGAGGAACGGACGCCACAGCGGCTCTCCAATCAAAATTTTCATCTGGTGATGAACCGGACATTTTTATGCTGGGGGGACTAGCAGATACGCAAACATGGGAACACAAGTTATATGACCTTGGGGAAACAGAATTAGCCCAAAAAGCAATTGAGGGAACGTTGGAAGGGGCAACACTGAATGAGACAGTCTATGGCTTGCCGATGAATATCGAAGGCTACGGTTGGCTAATCAATAAAGAGCTGTTTCAGCAAGCGGGAATCGATAGTGAAGCGATTGAAACATTTGCCGATTTTAAGGAGGCAGTAGAAACGTTAGATAGTAAGAAAGAAGAGTTAGGATTAGACGGTGTATTCGGCTTCAGCGGCGGTGAAACATGGGTTTCCAGTCAATTCAGTTCGAACTTTTTTGCACCTGAATTTAATGATAGCTTGAAGGAAACACTGGAAGCCAAAGAGCTTCATTTAACTTATGAGGCACAACTGAAAGACTACGCTGATCTGGCGATCCAATACAATGCTCAACCGTTGGAATCAATGGATTACAGCACGTCAGTCGAAGAATTATTTGCTAGTGAGAAGGTTGCCATCATTCATCAAGGCAATTGGATCGTTCCTACATTAAACAGCTTGGATGATACATTTGCAAAAGAAAAATTAGCGATCGTCCCAATGCAAGTGGGAGACGGCAGCAAAATTGTAGCCGGACCAGCTTGGTATTGGGGTGTCAACAAAGATAAGGAACAAGAAGTGATCGATGCCTCCATACAATTTTTGACATGGATGTATACCGATGAAGAGGCGATGACCGCGATCATCGATGATTTTGAGTTTATTCCAGCTTATACGAACTTCTCCAGTGACGATATTTCTGATCCGTTGTCCAATGACATTTATACGTATTTAACGAATGGCCAAACGGTTCCTTGGGTCCATAACTCTTATCCAGATGGATACGGACAAAATATTTTTGGGGTTCAGTTCCAGGCTTATGCAGCCGATCAAATCTCATGGACTGAGTTTACTGATCAGCTGAAAAGCAGCTGGGCGCAAGAACGTCAATAACCAAAGTGATGCCTATCCTGCAGTGATGCGCGCAGGATAGGCAAAATCAAGGAAATCATAGGAGGAGCTGTATGTTAACAAATCGTTCAAAATCATTTTGGCTGCTGCTAGCACCGGCATTCGTCGCATTATTGGTCGTTCTGTTTATTCCTTTATTTACAGGGGGATATTACTCACTGACCAACTGGAACGGCAATACGATCAGCGACTTTATCGGAATGGAAAACTACTTGCGCGCTTTTAAAGATCAGGCGTTCATTAACAGCTTGTTGTTCACGGCGAAATTTTCTGTTTACAGTGTGATCTTGATCAATGTCATCGCGCTGTTGTTAGCAACTTTAGTCACGCAAAAACTGGGACGCTGGACCACTCTATTTCGGACCGTCTTTTTCATGCCGAACTTAATTGGTGGGATCATACTAGGATTTATATGGCAATTTATTTTTAACAAAGCATTCGAGAGTATCGCCGATTTGACTGGGATCAATTTTTTTAATGGCTGGTTGAATACACCAGAAACAGGTTTTTGGGGTTTGGTTATCTTGTTCGTCTGGCAGATGAGCGGGTATATGATGTTGATCTATATTTCGTTTCTAAATAATATTCCAGAAGAAATTTTAGAAGCAGCAGATATGGACGGCGCCAATCCGCTACAAGTCTTTTTCCGAATCAAACTACCCATGCTGATGCCCGCGTTTACCGTAACATTGTTTTTGACGCTGTCAAATGCCTTTAAAATCTATGATCAAAACTTGGCGTTGACACAGGGCGGACCGTTCAATTCGACTCAGATGGCAGCCATGAATATTTACAATGAAGCTTTTTCAATGAGAAAAATGGGCTTTGCTCAGTCAAAAGCGATGATATTTCTGGTGATCATTGTCATTATTTCCATTATTCAAATCTCAATTACCCGCAGAAAGGAGATCAGCGCATGATCGAGACTCGTCACTCCTCTACTAAAAAGGGGAATACAAAAAGTAGACGGCAGAAGAAAAAAAAGCTGCAGCACAGTCTGCTGATCGTAAGTGGTCTTTTACTTGCGTGCTTATGGTTTTATCCGTTTTTCTTGATCGTGATCAATTCATTTAAAACAAAAGCAGAGATCTTTCAGAGTACGTTGTCGCTGCCTGGCGGATTGTCCTTTGAGAATTATCAAGAGGCGTTAGAAAAACTGGATTTCATCAGAAGTTTAATGAATTCATTGTTGATTACTGTCGGTTCTTTGATCTTGGTGGTCTTTGTTTCTTCAATGGCAGCATACGCTTTATCGAGAAATACCAGCCGCTTAAGTTCAGTCCTCTATTTTGTTGTTGCCATCGGCTTGCTGATTCCTTTTCAAGGGATCATGATTCCACTGATTTCTCTTTTTGGACGAATGAATTTGTTAAATCAGCCGGGTCTAATGATAATGTACTTGGGATTGGCTGTCAGTATGTCGACTTTTTTGTATTATGGTGCGTTAAGAGGCATTCCACGTTCGCTGGATGAAGCAGCGATCATTGATGGGGCGAATACCTTTCAGATTTATTGGAAAGTAATATTGCCTTTGTTGAAACCAACGACGGTAACGGTGATTGTTTTGAATACATTGTGGTTTTGGAATGACTATTTATTGCCTTCATTAAGTATTAATAAAGCCGGAATGTATACGATTCCCTTGCGGATGTTTTATTTCTTCGGCGAATTTAACAAGCAATGGCATTTAGCGCTAGCCGCTCTGGTGATCGTTGTTCTGCCAATCATTCTCTTGTTTATTGCCTTGCAAAAACATGTAGTGAAAGGCATCTCAGATGGTGCAGTAAAGTAGGAGGAAAAGAAGATGAAATTTACAAATGGCTATTGGCTGGCAAAAGAAGGCGTCCAACTCGAACATCCCCGAATTGCTTATGATCATAAGGTAGAAAAGGAGCAATTGACCCTTTATCTGCCCTATCAAGAGATTCAGCGGCGTGGCGATACCTTAAACCTTGGTTTAACCACACTCACGTTCTCGACTCCGCAAAACGATGTGATCAAAGTCAGTTTGGTGCATCATGACAAGACAATGCACGCCCCGTCGTTTACAGTGGATACCCAACCAGCAGACGTGAAGATCGATACCGATAAAGAAGACATGTATATCTTCAAATCTGGATCACTGGAAGCGAAAGTCCCTAAACAAGCGGCTTTTAAAATCGACTTTTTTGGAGAAGACAGATTGTTGACTTCTTCCATGCCTAAAGCACAGGCAAAAATTTCGGGAAATGACGGCAAACAGTATATGCGAGAACAGCTTTCGCTAGATCCTTATGAACTTGTTTACGGATTAGGGGAACGGTTCACCCCTTTTATCAAGAACGGTCAAACCGTTGATATTTGGAATCAAGACGGTGGTACGGGTAGCGAGCAGGCATACAAAAATATTCCGTTTTATCTGACGAATAAAGGCTACGGTATTTTTGTTGATCATCCCGAAGCGGTTTCCTTTGAAGTGGCTTCCGAGAACGTTTCCCGCACGCAATTCAGTGTCGAGGGGCAGCGTCTAGACTATTACATCATCTATGGACCAGATATGAAAGCCATTCTAGAAAAATACACCGACTTGACAGGAAAACCCGCCTTACCGCCAGCATGGTCTTTTGGCTTATGGCTATCCACTTCGTTTACGACTGATTATAGTGAAGAAACAGTGATGCACTTTATCGATGAAATGCAAGCTCGTGATATTCCTTTTGATGTCTTTCATTTTGATTGTTTCTGGATGAAGGAATTTGAATGGTGTGGGTTTGAATGGAATGATGAGTTGTTTCCTGATCCGAAAGGATTACTAAAGAAAATCCATGATAAAGGATTAAAAGTCAGTCTATGGATCAATCCTTACATTGGGCAAAAAGCCTCTGTATATCAAGAATGCAAAGAGAAAGGGTACTTTATTAAGAACCAAGCAGGTGAAGTCTGGCAGTGGGATCTTTGGCAAGCTGGACAAGGGATCATTGATTTTACCAACCCAGAGGCTCGTCAATGGTATAAAGATCGCTTAAAGGAATTGATTGAATTAGGTGTTGATTCCTTTAAGACGGATTTCGGTGAGCGGATTCCTGAAGATGCTGTCTATTATGACGGATCAGATCCGAAAAAAATGCACAATTATTATGCCTATCTATACAATGAAACCGTTTTTGAACTGCTGGCGGAAATGCGGGAAAATCAAGCCGTTCTTTTTGCCCGTTCTGCTTCTGTCGGTTCCCAAAAATTTCCAGTCCATTGGGGAGGCGACAATTTATCTGAATATTCTTCGATGGCAGAGTCTCTGCGTGGTGGCTTATCCTTTGTCTTATCTGGTTTCGGATTTTGGAGCCATGATATTGGCGGGTTTGAAGAACAAGCGACCCCCGACCTGTATAAACGTTGGACGCAATTTGGTTTATTGTCGACCCACAGTCGATACCATGGCAATGTTGAATATCGGGTACCATGGAATTTTGGCGAAGAAGCAGCAAAAGTCAGTCAAGCTTTTTCAAAATTGAAAAATCGCCTGATGCCTTATATTTATCGTCAAGCAGCAGCCACTGCAAAAACGGGCATTCCCCTGATGCGTCCATTGATGCTAGAGTTTCCAGAGGATCCGACGGTTTATGCCATTGATAAGCAGTATATGCTAGGGGATCGCCTATTGGCTGCACCGATTTTTAATGAGCAAGGAAAGGTTCCGTTCTATTTGCCAGCGGGTACTTGGACAAATTATTTAGACAACAAACGCTATGAAGGCCAAAAATGGTGGGAAGAAAGCTATGACTATTTCCATCTTCCGTTGATGGTACGACCGAATTCACTGATCATTGAAGGAAGCGTTGAACAGACCGCCGCCTATGACTACACCGAAAACCTCACCATCCATGCCTTTGAAATAACGGAAGCAGTTTCTGCTGAAGTCTGTGATCAGCAGGGCGTGCCAGCTGGAAAAATTTCTATTGAACCAGAGGAACGCGGTTATCGAGTTTGTATGGAAGGGGTGGAAAACGTTCAGGTACTGTTTCGCAATCGAAGCTTTGCAAACGCCCAACGACATCCTTTTGGCAGCATGATCACCATGGACGGACAAGAAATGATCGTCTTTGAATAAGGAAACAAAACCTACCGTTCTTGATGGGTATTTATCAAGGACGGTAGGTTTTTTGTAGTGAATGAAGCATTGAAAAGCTAACGGCAAAGTGCAGACGCAGTTCTTTGCTTCAGTTTTTTTCCTCCCGCTGGATCGGCAGCAGCAAGCGAACGGTGGTTCCTTCGTTGATGCGTGATTCTACAGTCAATCCGTATTTTTCCCCATAGAGCAGCTTGATACGCTGATCAATATTGTCTAAGCCAATACCCGAATAGTGTTCAAAGTGGTTCGCGGAGCTGGTTGGGTGCTCTTCATTGAACCCGATGCCCGTATCGATGATCTCAATTTTCAGGCCTTCCTTACTGACACGAGAAAAAATCTGGATCAATCCTGAATCCTCTTCGGGAAAGGCATGCAGGTAGGCATTTTCGATAATCGGTTGCAAAATCATTTTCGGTACGAGAATATCTTCACAGCCATCTTCAGAAAAAATCGTCGATTGGATGCGATTGCCATAACGCACGTTCATTAAAACGAGGTATTCTTCCACGATCGCTAGCTCATCCTTTAAAGAGACGATCTCTTTGCGGTTAAAGGTATGCCGCAACAATTGGACAAAACTTTCAATCGCTTGGGTGGCGGCCTCTTGCTCGTTTTGCCAGATCAAAAACTTGATAGCAGTCAATGTGTTATAGACAAAATGCGGTTGGATCTGCATTTGCAGTGAACGAATCTCGAACTTGCGTTTTTCAGCTTCTGTAACCATTAAATGATCGACATAAGATTCCAAGTCCTCCAGCATCAAGTTATAGGCACGCCCCAATTCTCGCGTTTCATACGTCCCGTTGATGGTGACTTTATCGCTGAAATCGCCTTGCGTGACCGCCGGCAGCTTGGCAATCAGCTGATAAATCGGTTGGGTGATGTTGCGGATGATCCAAAATGCCAGCAGACTAAAAAGTAAAATACTGACGACAGAAATCAAAAGAGCTGGCTTGATCAGATTCATATTGCGTACTAGATGCGATTCATCCAAAACATCGTAAAAAGTAAAATGATACGAATAAAGGGGCAGCTGATTGATGCTAGTATCTCTTTTGACCGTGACGAGGCGATCTTCAAACGGCTGGCCTAAAAGGCTCGGATCAGAAGTGGAAAGAATTTGATTTTGTTCATTGACGATATAGATCGAGTGGAGACTGGTATCTAAGAGTTGACGATAGATCGAAGAAAAATCGGATTCTTTTAAGAAAATCAGGGCATAGCCGAAAATCGTTTCTTCTTTCATTAATTTGCGCACGTACATCAAGCCAGGGGAGTCGCTGGTGGAGGTACTTAAGCCTTGGTCCAAGAAATAATATTGACTGATGGCGTCATTGTCATTGATCTGCTGGATAAAGGCACTGGCGAGAAAATCATCTACTGATTGATTGCGAACCGCATCGTTTTGAAAGAAAGTGCCCCCGTTGACCCCAATCAACACCAAATTCGAGGGGATGTCTTGAAACAAAGAGCGGGTGTCTTTTAATTGCTCGTTTAATTCTAAAATCGTACGGCCTTGATTCATGTCGCCTTCTAAGTATGTTTCAACGGCTTTGCTTTCATCGACGATATCAAAAATTCGATGGATATTCTCGTTCAGACGCTCATAATCTTCTTGGATTTTTTCCAGTAGCAGCTGATTGGAACTCTGGTACGAAGCAACATAGGCATCTTTCGAGCGACCATAGATCACGACGACGGTTAGCAGACATACACTAATGACCCCGACGACAACAAAGAGGAAGATCCGACTGAATAATTCATTTTTCTGAATCCATTGGTTGATTTTCATAATTGATTCAACCGCCGATACTTCGATGGGGTGACCTGACATTCTTTCTTAAAGATACGAGAAAAATAGCTGATATCCGAATACCCGACCGCTTCACTGATTTCAGATAGATTCAGATCAGATTGTGTCAGTAGTTCTTTGGCTTTATCCAAGCGGGTTTTCTTTACGTACTCAGAAAAGCTCATTTTCAGTTTTGCAGAAAGAAAAGCCGAAAGATAGGTGTAACTAAAATGAAAGGTTTCAGCCAGTTCAGACAAAGACAGACTTTTGGTGTAGTTGTCTTGAATAAAGCGCTGGATCGCAACGAGTAGATCATCTTCATCCAGCGGTGATAAGGTCGTCAGCTGTTGACGAATATCATCAATGGTCGCCAACAACAAATCAGAAAAATCTTCCAAATACTGCACGTGACCGATAGCGTGCAAAAATTCAGCTTTTAAGCGGCTAAAGCGTGGAGCAGTGGGAAATTCTTCTTCCAAGCGGGAGAGTAACGTGTAAAAAATACTGCTGGCCTGCTGTTTTAAAAATGTCGGATCGACATTGGATAAGATCATGTCATTAAAATATTCCTCAATTCTGGTGATTCCTAATAAAAAGTTGTTGTCTAACAAAGCCCGTAAGAACTTCTTCGTATCAAAGCGATCACTTTCAATGTACAAAAAGAGTTCTTGTTCTGGCACCAACCGTTGACGTTTATAAAAAAACGATTGTCCTTGGCTTTTGGCTTTGAGGGTCACAAAATGGTCCCGCAACTGTTCAATCTTTTGAAAGGGCACACTGAGAGTAAAGAAGGCGTCTGGCTCGGTAAAACGCAATTGTTCCAACGTTTCTTTCAAAGAGGAATAAACATCCGTTCCTTCTGGATAACTGATCACTAAGCCGGCATCTTTGTTACTGGTTTGAAAAAAGAGCGTCTTTACCTGCGGTTGTGATTGAGTAACTTCCGTTAATGCATGCAGCAGCTGATCATTGGCACGAAAGCCGCTAAAATTGGTGGTCAAAATTTGGGCTTGCTGTTGCGGCTGATCCAATGCAAGGTAGTCCGCCAAAGGAGCCAACGGTTCTTCATACCCTGCTAAATAGCGATTCAACGATTCTTGCAGCTGCGTCTCCTCAGTCACGGAGTCTTTTGTATGTGACAGCTTTTGTGTGATGTTGTGTAGCGTCTTCAACAAGAGTGTCGGTGTCAGTGTCGGTTTTAAAAGATAATCTACGGCACCATTTCTAAAAGATTGACTGACATATTGGAAATCATCGTAGCTGCTCAAGACCAAAAAATGGACTTCTGGATATTGTTGTTGAATGATCGTTGTGAGTTGAAGGCCGTCCATTTGTGGCATTTTCAAATCCGTAATCACGATGTCGGGATTTAGCTCATGGATCAGCGCCAATGCTTCTTGCCCGTTCGCTGCATCGCCTAAGAGACGGAACCCTTCTTGCTCCCAACGTATCATATGTTTCAATCCATCTCGGATCGTTGCCTCATCATCAACGACTAAGACCGTGCGTAAAATAGTCATGGTATCCCCCCTATATCTCTTCTTTATTATAAACGCTTTCAAAAAAGAAAGGTATTGTAACTTTTTTCTATTTTTGGACAAATTTAGTAAGCTCTTTCATAACCGTTGAATACGGTTACAAAATCAGTGTATAGTTAGCCTTGTAAATAAAAGGAAAGAGGGATAAAAATGAAAAAACTACTTGCATCGATGGTAACGGCGGCTGCAGTGCTGACTTTGGCGGCTTGCGGAAACAGCAACACAAGCTCTGGGGATTCCGGCGAGTCCTCAAACAAAGTCACGGTCTGGGCATGGGATGAGACCTTCAACATCAAGGCAGTCAATGAAGCCAAAAAAGTGTATGAAAATCAAGATGTCGATGTGGAAGTTGTGACGATGTCGCAAGATGATATCGTCCAAAAATTAAATACTAGTCTGGCATCAGGAAATACGGACGGACTGCCAAATATCGTCTTGATCGAAGACTACCGCATCCAAGGGTACCTTTCTTCTTATCCAGATGCGTTTAGTGATCTAACGGATATCGTGAATGAGGAGGATTTCTCCAGCTATAAATTTGCGGTCAATAAAGTCGACGATGTCATTTATGGGGTGCCATTTGACAGTGGCGTCGCAGGACTATTTTACCGCACAGATTATTTGACCGATGCAGGCTATGAGCAAGCGGATCTCCAAGATATTACCTGGGATGATTTTATCAGCATTGCCAAAGATGTCAAAGAAAAAACGGGTCACGCTATGATGTCGTTAGACCCAAGCGATCTTGGCTTGGCACGAATCATTATGCAATCGGCAGGCGAATGGTATACCGGTGAAGATGGCTCCACCGTGACCATCAAAGACAATGAATCCTTCAAAGCCGGTCTAACTGTCTTGGCAACATTGTTGAATGAAGGCTTAGTTGAACAAGTTTCCGATTGGGATGGCGGGGTCAATGCTGTTCAATCGGGGAATGTTGCGTCTGCGCCAACCGGTGCGTGGTATTCTAGCACAATTCAAGGCGCTGAAGATCAAAGCGGCAAATGGGCGATCGCTCCGATCCCATCCATCGCTGGCGATAGCAATTCAGTCAATGCTTCCAGCATCGGCGGAGCAGGCTGGTACGTGATCAAAGGGGTTGACGGCGAAGAAAATGCCAAAGACTTTTTAGCCAATACCTTTGCTTCAAACAAAGAATTGATGGGTACACTAGCTACCGAGATCGGTTTGGTTTCAACCATGAATGCTGCAGAAGAAACGGAAGAATATACGTCGGGGCTTGATTTCTATGGCGGTCAAAAAGTCTTCCAAGATTTCTCTCAATGGTCACAAGAAATTCCAGCCGTGAACTACGGCAATCACACCTATGCCATTGAATCTGTCTTGACTGAAAGCTTGCAACGAGTGATCAACGGCGAAGACATCGATAAAGTATTAGAAGAAGCACAATCACAAGTGGAAGCACAAATTGCAAACTAATCGAACAACTTTGCAGAAACTCGTGAGCGATCGCGAGTTTCTGTGTTAAGGGGGAATTACAATGAAAAACAAAACAAAAAATTGGTTTGCAAACGGCAATGCCTTTATTACCTTACCCGTCATTTTGATCACGATGCTGGTCTTTATCCCGATGGTCTCGGCATTGTTCACGTCATTCCAATCAGGACCACCGACAGCGATGACCTTTAACGGTCTTGGCAACTATCAGCGGATGTTGAGCGACTCAACCTTTAAAAAAGCCTTTGGCAATACGTTTTTATACTTATTAGTCCAAGTTCCGATCATGCTCTTTTTGGCGCTGATCGTATCGAACATATTGAATGACAAAAAATTGAAATTTAAAGGGCTGTTCCGCACCGCCTTGTTTTTACCATGTATCACATCCTTGGTTTCTTATTCCTTGATCATGAAAAGTCTCTTTTCGGCAAACGGGTTAGTCAATAACTTTTTGACGCAGCTACACCTGATCGATGCGCCGATCCAATGGTTGACAGATCCTTTTTGGGCAAAAGTACTGATTATTTTTGCCATCACGTGGCGTTGGACCGGCTACAATATGATCTTTTTCATCTCAGGCATGCAGAATATCGATCCAAGTATTTATGAAGCGGCAGAGATCGATGGCGCTTCAAAATGGGATCAATTCTTCAAAATCACGATTCCCAACTTGCGTCCAATCATCCTATTTACCACGATCACTTCAACGATCGGTACGCTGCAATTATTCGATGAAGTTCAAAATATCACTGGCGGTGGACCAGCCAATGCCACGACGACCTTGTCACAATATATCTACAATTTGAGTTACAAATTCACGCCAAACTTTGGGTATGCCGCTGCGGTCTCCTTTGTCATTGTGATCGCGATCGTGATTTTATCGATCATCCAAACGAAAATAGGAGGAAAAGAAAATTGAAAACAATCTCACTCACTTTAAAATACGTCTTTCTGGCGATTTTGGCTTTCATCTCTATTTTTCCATTTGTTTGGATGATCCTAGGGATGACCAATCAAACCTTTGATATCGTTGCCGGGAAAATCATGATTGGGGCTCAGTTGGTCATCAACTTCCAAAATCTTTTTTCTTCCGATTTGAATTTTACTCGGGCATTAGGAAACTCAGCGGTGATTGCCGTGATTACGACCTTCTTTGCACTGTTGTTCTCCTCCATGGCAGGGTATGGCTTTGAGATCTATCGGACGAAAACCAAAGACCGTATCTTTAATATTCTATTGCTGTCGATGATGGTGCCTTTTGCCGCGCTAATGATCCCGCTCTATCGGATGTTCAGCAAGCTTAGCGGCACACCAATCGGGATCAATACCTTCGCTGTCGTGATTTTGCCCTCGGTCTGTACCGCCTTTTTGATTTTCTTTTTCCGCCAAAACATCAAGGCATTCCCTAGAGAATTAGTCGAAGCTGCTCGGATCGATGGCTTGAATGAACTGAGTATTTTCTTTAGAGTCTACATGCCGACGGCTAAAAATACTTATGCAGCTGCCGCGATCATTACGTTTATGGGCAGCTGGAACAATTATTTGTGGCCATTAGTTGCCTTGCAATCACCAGACAAACGGACCGTTCCACTGGTTCTTTCGGCTATGGGTGCTTCTTATACACCTGATTATGGCATGATGATGTGCGGCATTGTGATCGCCACACTGCCAACGGCCATCATTTTCTTCGTTTTACAAAAACAATTTGTCCAAGGTATGCTGGGATCCGTGAAATAAACGGAGTATCAGCGAACAATTATAAAGTAGAGGGTACGATATGATTCTTTTTGACAAACAATTAAACGTCTTTCATTTAAGCAACGATCAAATCAGCTATCTCATACAAATAGAAGAAGGGGGCAATGTGGCACACCTTTATTTTGGAAAAAAAATCGCTCATTATTCTGGCGGCTATCGTTATCCACGTCTTGATCGGTCCTTTTCGCCCAATCCCCCAGACAGCAGCGACCGACTTTTCTCATTAGACACCTTGATGATGGAATTTCCTGGCAACGGCTTCGGAGATTTTCGAGAAGCAGCTTATAGGATTCGCCAGTCTAACGGTAGCCGAGTCAGCCATTTTGTCTTTAGTGATTACCAGATTCAACAAGGCAAACCCGCCCTAGCAGGATTGCCTCAGACCCATGGTGCCGACGACGGGATCGAAACACTGATTCTGTCCTTAAAAGATGATGTGACGGGACTCGAACTGCAGCTGTTTTACACGATTTTCGAGGATGCGGCAGTGATCGTCCGCTCAAGTAAAGTAATCAACCACGGAAACCAGCCTGTTACGATCGAGCAGCTGGCGAGTCAAGCGCTCGATTTTCCTAACCGTCCCTTTGATTTGATCCACTTGCCGGGGGCATGGGCGAAAGAACGCCAAGTCACCCGAGAACCAATCAATCGCGGCATCAAGCGTTTGGACAGCAAGCGTGGTTCCAGTAGCCATCAGCAAAATCCCTTTGCCGTCATACTGGAACCTAATGCTACGGAGTTTGCTGGGGAGTGTTTTGGTTTTAGTTTGCTGTATAGTGGCAACCATGAAATTATCATCGAAAAAGATCCTTACCATCAGACTCGTGTGATCATGGGGATCAACAGCCATCAATTTGCTTGGCAATTGCCGCCAACTGAAAGCTTTCAAGCCCCAGAAGCCGTGATTGCTTATAGTGAGGCTGGCTTGAACCAGCTGTCAGCCACCTATCATGACTTTTATGATGAGCATTTGATTCGGGGCAAATACAAAAAGCAAGAACGGCCGATCCTGATCAATAACTGGGAAGCAACGTACTTTGATTTCAATGAAGAAAAACTGGATGCCCTCGTTGATGAAGCGAAGGAGTTGGGAATCGAACTGTTTGTTTTGGATGACGGCTGGTTTGGTCAGCGAGAAGATGACCAAACCTCATTAGGCGATTGGTTTGAAAACGAAGGCAAGCTAGCTTCTGGCTTGGCAGGATTTGCCCAAAAAGTCCATGACAAAGGGCTGCAATTCGGGCTTTGGCTGGAACCAGAAATGGTTTCGGGCGACAGTGAACTGAACCGACAACACCCCGATTGGCTGTTACAAGTACCAAATCGCAAGCCAGCGCTTAGCCGCAGTCAGTATGTGTTGGACTTTTCTCGACAAGATGTCAGAGACCATCTCTATCAGCAATTATCCCAACTGTTTGATACGGTTGCCATCGACTATATCAAATGGGACATGAACCGCAGTCTGTCGGATGTCTATTCCTTGCTCCTCGATCCTGCCCAGCAAGGGGAGGTCGCGCATCGCTATCTGCTGGGCTTGTATGAGTTCCTAGAGAAACTGACCACTGCCTATCCGACGATCCTGTTTGAAGGCTGTTCTGGCGGTGGCGGGCGCTTTGATGCCGGTTTCTTGTATTATATGCCGCAGATTTGGACCAGCGACAACACCGACGCCATCGCCCGCTTGAAGATCCAGTACGGTACCAGTCTGGTCTATCCGCCATCCACCATGGGTGCGCATGTCTCAGCGATCCCGAACCATCAGACCCAACGGGCAACGGATCTAGCGATTCGCGGCAATGCTGCGATGTCTGGCTTGCTGGGCTATGAGCTTGACTTAACACAGCTGACAGAAGAAGAAAAAACGCAAATCAAAGAACAAATCACTTTTTATAAAAAACATCGGCGCCTGCTGCAGTTGGGCCGCTTTGTTCGACTGCTCAGCCCTTATGAAGGCAATGACGCCGCCTGGCTGTATGTTTCTCAGGATAAAAAAGAAGCGATCGTCTTTTACTTCCGAGTTTTAGCTGAAGCCTCTGCACCATTGGTTACTTTAAAGCTGGCTGGTCTTGATCCTGACCTCACCTATCAAAGTGGGGGCGAGAACTTCGGTGGCGATGAATTGATGCAACTCGGGTTATATATCGATCCTCATTTAGCAGGGGATTACGCCACGCAGCGGTTTCATTTTGTTGCAAAAGTGCCCCACGAATGAAAAAAGCGTTCCGTCAAAACATGCTGTTTTGACGGAACGCTTTATTGTGCTGCCGCAAGCTTTTGGCTAATGATCGGCAACTGAGAGGCTATTTTAGAACAAATGATTTATTTTTTTCTCGAGAAGTCGTATGATGAAGGAGGAGGCAGGCAGTTTGCTTCTGACAATCAGTAAGAGGAGGGTGTTCAACATGGACGAACAGCCACTAGCGAATGAAACAGAAGAAGGGTTGATTGCTGCAGGATATCGGAAGTATCGTGGTGAAGCGATCGATATTTATTACAACAAAGAAATCTGCACCCACAGCGGTAATTGTGTGCGGGGCAATCCCGCCATTTTTGAAGTTGGACGGCGTCCCTGGGTGATTCCTGATAATGGGGAAGCAGCCCAAGCGGCACAAGTGATCCATACCTGTCCAAGCGGTGCATTAAAGTATGTGTTAAAGGAGGAACAATCATGGAAATCTTAGAAGAAAATGCTCGATTTGTGTTAAAAGACGGTGACAAAGAAATTGGTGAAATGACGTGGTCAAAAGCCGGTGAAACGCGTATGATCATTGATCATACCTTTGTCGATCCTGCTTATCGGGGACAAGGACTCGCCGAAAAATTAGTGGCAAAAGGGGTGGAAAAAGCCCGCAAAGAACAAAAGAAAATCATTCCTTTGTGTCCCTTTGCCAAAAAAGAATTTGAACGCAAACCAGAATATGCCGATGTTTGGAACCAATAAATCAACCAAAACAACCCCCACCAACTCAAGAGTCTCTCTTTGAGGTGGTGGGGGTTGTTGTATGACTGATCAATGTTGGAATTGAGCATGGTACAGGCGATAGTAATAGCCTTGTTCTGCCAGTAATTCTTCATGGGTTCCTTGCTCCACGATTTGACCGGCATCCATTACAAGGATCTTGTCTGCTGCTCGAATCGTTGATAATCGATGGGCGATCACAAAGCTGGTTTTGCCTTCCATCATTTTCAAAAAGGCATCTTGAATTTTTTTCTCAGTCAGAGTATCAACCGAACTGGTTGCTTCATCCAAAATCAGCATTGGTGGGTTACTGATCATCGTGCGGGCAATCGTCAATAGCTGTCGTTGTCCGTCAGAGATCTTGATGCCTTGATGACCGATCGGCGTATCTAGTGTTTCTGGTAAGCGCATCACATATTCATACATATAGGCATGCTTTAGGGCATCATAGATTTCTTCATCTGTGGCAGTGTCATTTCCGTATTGCAAGTTTTCTCGTAAAGAGGCATCAAAAAGCCATGTATCTTGCAAGACCATTCCGAAGCTTTGCCGTAATTCTTCTCGTTTCAACTGACGAATATCGGTGCCATCGATCTTGATCGCGCCTTTATCGACATCATAGAAACGCATCAACAAATTGACCAACGTCGATTTACCGGCACCGGTTTTTCCGACGATTGCGACGGTTTCTCCAGGTTTTGCAGTAAAAGTGAAATCTTCGATCAATTTTTGACCAGGATCATAAGCAAAAGACACCTCCTCAAAGGCAATCTCGCCTTTGATCTCTCCCAGTGATTGAGATTCTTGATCATCGGCTGTTTCTGGCTCTTGATCCAACAGCTCAAAGGTTCTTGAAAGTCCAGCCAATGCCGTTTGGATCTGGGTCGTAATTCCTGACAATTCAATGAATGGTTTCGAAAACTGACTGGAGTAGATCGTAAAGCTGGAAATCATCCCAACCGTGACAGCACCTGTACCAGAAAAGTAAAGCAGACCGCCGACAAAGCCGACTGACAGATACGCCAAATGATCGACGAATCGTGAAAGGGGATTGGTCAAAGAAGAAGAAAACTGTGCCTTTTGCCCCCGGACATTCAATTCTTGGTTGATCGTTTCAAAACGGTTTTGGTTGATGGTTTCTCGATCAAAGGCTTTGACGATTTTTTGATTGCCGATCATTTCCGTAACAAAGCCAGAAATTTCGCCGACGATTTCTTGTTGCCGAGCAAAATGCGATTGTGACGTTCGTGCCACGATCCAGTTGACCAAAAAGATGATCGGGGTCGAAACCAATACGACCAACGTTAAGGGCACACTCATTTGCAGCATGACGACTAAGGCGATCAAGACGACCGAAATACCAGAAAACAGCTGGTTGAAGACTGCAGCGACGGCAATGGAAATATTATCCATGTCATTGGTAAAACGACTGACGATGTTGCCGTGGGAGTTTTGGTCATAATAGCGCAAAGGCAATGTATTGAGATGCGCAAAACCTTTTTTGCGCAAATCGGCGACAGATAAATACGCCACGCGGTTACCCAGTCGCTGGATCAACCATTGACTGACCACAGTCACTAAAACCACTCCGGCAAACAGAAGCAAAATACGATAGAGAGTGCTAAATTGCACTTGATCAGCACCTATCAGCTGATCGACGGCTTGACCAATCTGATACGTCATATAAACCGAGGAGACGCCAGCAGCGATCCCGAGGACAACTGCTGCCCAAGTTTCCTTCGCATAGGCAGTCAAATAAGGGAGGTAGCGACGAAAGGCCGACCAATCGAATGATTTCTTTTTCATGCTTCTTCCTCCTCTGCCTGTGATGCCACGATTTCTTGGTATTCTTTTGAAGATGCCAACAGCTCTTCATGGGTCCCTTTGCCTACCAAATTCCCTTGGTCTAAGACTAAGATCTGCTGCGCATCTTGAATGGAGCGAACCCGTTGAGAGATAATGATGACCGTGCCACGAATGCTTTCTTTTAAAGCCATCCGCAAATCAAGATCGGTTTGATAGTCAAGGGCGCTTAGGGAATCATCCAAAATCAAGATATCTGGTTTAGCAATCAACGCTCTGGCGATCGTTAACCGTTGTTTTTGTCCCCCAGAAAAGTTCTTGCCACCTTCAAAAATCGGGGTATCCAGTTGCTGCGGCAAGGCTTCAACGAAGTCGCGGCTTTGAGCGATTTCGAGTGCTCGCCAACACTCTTCATCGGTGGCCTCTTTTTTGCCCCATTGCAAGTTTTCTCGAATCGTTCCCGTAAACAGCACGGCGGTTTGAGGCACCATGGCGATTTTTTGGCGTAATTGCTGTAAAGGCCATTTCCGCACATCGTGTCCGTCAACGATCACTTTGCCATCTGCCACATCGTAGAAGCGGGGGATCAATTGGGTCAAGGCAGATTTCCCACTCCCGGTTGGTCCAGTGATACCTAAAATAGACCCCGGCGCGACTTGGAAATCAATGTTTTTCAAGGCTAATCCGTATTCTTTTGAAAAGCGGAAATCAACGTGCTCAAAGCGAATCGCTCCGACGTTGTTTTTCGGCTGATCCATAAAGACTTCTGAAAGCTCGTCGCCGATCGACGGCTCAGTGGCTAACACTTCGTTAATCCGTGAACCAGATGCTGCCGCACGGGTAAAGATGATCACTAAGTTGGAAACCACGATCAACGCTAAGAGCATTTGATTCATGTAATTGACCAGTGCCAATACTTGTCCTTGCTGCAAATTGCCAATATTGACCTTGAATCCACCGATATAAAACAACGCGATAATGCCGACATTCATGATCAAGGTGGTGGCAGGCGTCAATAAGGCAGAGAGATTTGTGACCCGTAAATAGACCTCACTTAAATCATCAGTTGCCTTATCAAAGCGTTTCGTTTCCGTTTTTGTGCGGGCAAAGGCACGAATCACCCGAATCCCGCTTAAATTTTGACTAACTAGCTCATTCAACTCATCTAAATGGACTTGAACTTTCTTATACAATGGCACGGTTTTGGCGATGATCCAGAATAAGACGATACAAAAGAGCGGTAAAACGAGTAGGAAAATCAAGCCAGCTTGCCAATCAATGACAAAGGCCATAATCACAGAACCGATACTTAAGAAGGGCGCCCGGACAACCAGCCGAATCAGCATCGCCAAAGCAATCTGCATCTGATTGATGTCGTTGGTCATTCGAGTAATCAACGTATCAGTACCGAATAAGTTCAGTTCGCTATGGGAAAGGGTGTTGATTTTTTTCATCAAGCGATTGCGTAATTCTGTCCCGAATCCTTGAGAAGCGACGGAAGCATAATACTGACAGATGACGGCACAGATCATTCCTACCACGGACATCACGATCATCCAGATCGTCATTTCAACGACTTTCGACCAATTGTTTTGCCGTAGCCCCTCATCGACTAAAGCGGCCATCTGTAAAGGCAGGACCAATTCAAACACCGCTTCTAAAAATTTGAAAAACGGACCAAGAATAATCTGTTTGCGATAATCCTTGGCGTAGCGTAACAAGCTTATCATAAAAAACCTCCTAAATTATTGCGGATGAGCGGACTTGTTCATCCTCATGAGCTTATGAGTGAACTTCAGCAAGATGTTCACTGACTAAACAGGCAAAAACCAAACTATCGGTCCATTCCCCCTTGTTCCACCAGTCTTGGATAAAATGTGCTTCTTGGCGCAATCCAATCCGTTGGCAAAGCTTGGCTGAGGCCTGATTGCGGGCATCTAGCGTCGCTTGGACCCGATGGATCTTCTGACTGGCAAACAACCAGTCCAACAACTCTTTCAAGGCTTCTTGAGCAAACCCTTGTCCGCCAAATGACGGATGGAAGGCATAGCCGATTTCAACGGAAGACGGCTGACCAGTAGACCACACCGACAAATCGCCGATGACCGTTTGATCGTGTAGTACCGCCAAAGAAAGACCTGCTTGGTCCGTCAAGATGTGCTGTTGACATTTTTTGGCAAAAGACGCCGCTGCCGTTTCTGTCTGCCAAGGCTCATGAAGTAAGAAACGGCAAACTTCCGCTTGCTGATAAATAGCAAAGGTATCGGCAAAATCACTTTCTTGAAACGGACGGATCGTTAACCGTTCACTTTCCATACATACCATAGACAGCCTCCATTTCTTTAGGGACATCTTACCATAGAACGAAATAGCCGAAAACATTATCAGAAAAATACAACAACTTTCTTGTAAAAGAGTGTAAATTTCATGAAAATTCTTTCTTTTACAATTAGAACTTGCCAGTTGCTGCCTATTTACCACGCCTGCCAGCGGGCAAGAAAGGTTTTTTGCCAATCCCCCAAGGGCAAAATCACTCGCTGCATTTGAAAACGGTAGGTTTCCCCTTTATAAGTAAAGCGAATCGGGACGAGCATCCCTACAACAGGATCTTTGTGCTGTTTTTTTAGCTCAGCAAGCGGCACGATTTTGTGCTGCAGGACTTTTGTCGAGAAAAGATTCAATGCCAAAATCGTCAATTGCTGATCATCTAAGACGAGCAGGGTACGGCTGGTGATGGCATTGAAGGACTGCCATTTTGCATAGCCGATCACAGCTCCTTCCGTCAAATAGGGGGCTGCCAACGCTTGGAAGGTTTTTTTATTTAAAAGAAACATGGGTAGAAAACTCCTTATAAGTAAGAATCGTTTTAGGCAGAGTGTCAACCATCATCGAACAGCGTGAAGACGCTTAGTCAGTTGTAAATGGCTGCAGCATCCGCCGAACTTTTTCAGTATACGCCTGTTTGAGGGCTAACGGTTCGATTTCTTTGATGGTTGGCCCAAATTGCAAGAGAAAGTCAGCTAGAAAATCAAGCTCATTGTCGGCAATGTGTCCTTCTAAGCAAAGATCACTAGGACGTTCCACCACTGCCATATCAGGATATTTTTCTTGCCACAAGCGTTCCTTTGCCGATAGATCAAAGCGGATGTGATAGCCCAGTGTTTGTGTCAACACTTGTTGCTGCAGCTGTTTTTCAGCTAACTGCTGCAAGGTATAGCCTGTTTTTTCAGTCGGAGCAAGTCCCTGCATTGCATCACAGCGATAGCGGCGAAAGGCCTGCTTTTGACAATCAAAGGCCAAACAATACCAGTAACCAGCACGAAAATCCAGCTGATAGGGTTGTACGGTCTTGTTCGTTTTTTGATAACGCTGATAGGTAAATTGGATGACCTGTTCTTGTACGATCGCTGAAAAAAGCGCTGAGAGGATCGGTGCACTCGTCAATTGAGGCACCCCTTGAAATGAAACCGCCGTCTCCATTTTTTCTAACCAGTCGGTATCTCCTTGATAAAAAGACTGCAAAAGTTTTCGCCGCAGCCCTTGATAGCTCCGATCAAAAGGAGAATCGGATAATTTTTGTAAGAGCTGTAAAGCAAAGAAAAGGGTATAACGTTCATTTTTGTCAAAGTACAAGGGGGTCAGTTGATTTTTTAAGATCTGATAGCCGCCATAACGACCGGTTTCTACCACGAGAGGCAAGCCCAGCTCTTCCAACGATTGGACATCGCGGACGGCTGTGCGTTTTGAAATCGCAAAGGTTTTCATCAAATCAGCTAGATGAAAAGTGGTTTTTCCTTGTAAATACAATAGCTCCTGAGTTAAACGTTCTGATTTTTTCATTTCTTTCTCCAATGGTGCCAAGTTTTGGCAATATTCACAGTTACACTTATGGTAACAAGAAAAGGAGGAACCAACAAATGATCGAACCAAAAATCGCTTTATTTTTAACCTTAGACGGCAAAGCCCAAGAAGCCATCCACTTTTATCAGGAAACATTAGACGCGACCCTCTTATTCGCCATCACCAACCAAGAATATCAAGAAAAACTTGATCCAACACTGGAGATTCTTGCAGGTCAAGAACAGTATCTTTCTCATTCCATCCTACAAATCGGAGATTTCCAGTTGCAGCTGGCTGACAATCCATTGATCGAAGGGGAGCCCATTCAAGCAGGGAATCACTTATCCTTGAGTTTGACGATAGACGACACCAAAACAGCTCAAAAGCTTTATCAACGACTAGTGGAAAAGGGCAGTCAGGTGATCCAGGCACCTAGTGAAAATCCGTTTGCGTTTTTTTATGCAAGTGTTCGCGATCCATTTGGTGTAATTATTCAGCTTACTGTCGAAAAAGAAGTTGATCCATCAAAAAAGGGTGAATGAAAAAAATCGTTTTTTAATAAAATATCCATAGAAGTTGACTAATTATCCAGCTTTCTTTCATCATCAGAATTATTTTTAAGGAATGTTTAAAGGACTTCACAGAAAAAGAATAAAACTTCTTAAAAAAATAGGCGGATCGCAAAAATTCTGGTACAATCGGGGAGAGCAATTCAGGAGAAATGAAGGAGGCACTATGGATAGAAAGACGAGATATAAACAGCAAAGAGCCCACAAAGCGCGCAACAAACGCGTGATTATTGGAGGAATCTTTCTTTTCGCCATTGCAGGCATCGTTTTATTTGCCGGCTATACGTATTATGCAGCAAAAAATTCAGTGGATAAAATGTTTAAAGAATCCGCTGTGATAACCTCTAACAAAGAAAAAGAGGATGGATCACTCAAAACATCCGATGTAAGTTCTAAGTTCGGTGTTTTATTGATGGGTGTCGATAATGATGAGGAACGTGAACAAACAGATCATTTAGACAGTGCACGTACTGATAGTTTGATCTACATGGTTTATGATGGCGAAAATAAAAAAATCGATATGGTCAGCATCCCGCGGGATATTTGGACGAATATCTATGATGGAACTGGAACAGGTACAATCTATACCACAGCAAAAATCAATAGTGCTTATACAGTCGGAGAAGAAGATGCCACGATCGAAACCGTTCAAAATTATTTGCAATTGCCAATCGATTACTATGTAAATGTGAATTTCATAAGTTTTAAAAAAATTATTGATGCAATTGGTGGTGTAACTGTAAATGTCCCTTACGACATAAATCAAGATTATGCCGCAGATAACTCTGGGGAAACATTGATTCCGGAAGGTCGTCAGTTGTTGAATGGTGAGCAAGCTTTGATTTTTGCGCGTATTCGAAAAATGGATACCGATGTTGATCGGGGAAATCGTCAGCAAGAAGTCATTGAAGCAGCAATTCATCAGGCTTTAAAAATTAATAACGTGACGAAATATCAAGAAATTTTAGATTCTGTAAGTAATGACGTAAATACAAACTTTAAATTTGAAGATTTAGTTTCCCTTGCTGGAAATATGATTTCAGGATTTGAAATCAATAGTCATACCTTTGAATGGTATGATGGGGAGTCTTACGATGGTCAGTCCATTGTGTACATCCAAGACTACTCTTACAATGAAATCCGAAACGACATGCTTAAGGCATTAGGCAAGCAGACAGAAGAACAGAGTACCCAAAATCAAAACACAGATGCTCAGACAGGATACGACGACGGGTCTCAAGGAACAGGTTATGGCAGCGAGTACGGTACTGACAACGGAACGGGCTATGGCACGGAGTATGGATCAGATTCAAATTATTAATGAAGTATAATTATCTGGGCTCTTTGTCAATAAGGACTGATGAGTTGTGCAAAATCAAATCTGGGTCAGAATGAACCTCATTCTGGCTCAGATTTTTTGTTATCTTACTTTGATTAATTGATTGATCAAAAAGATTCTAATTCTCATGTTCTCGAATGATTTAAATCCGTAGGATACTCGTTTCATTGTCTTTATGTGGGTATTCTTCGCTTCTATTTTTCCATTGGAATAAGGATAGATCATTGCGTTGGTGATGCCTTCTTCATAGGTCAGAAGGTTTTGAAGCTTTTCCCGAAAGCTGTCATCCAACGTTTCGGGAAGTTCTGCTAATAAGGAGAAAAATAAGTCAGGGTCTTTGTCTCGAAAGGCTTCAACTAATTCATGAAAAAAGGGATACGCCTCCTTTAGGGGCGTAGAAAACTCAAGCAATCGATCAATCATCATTGCTTCAGTAAGAAATGGGTATTTTGGTGCTCGGAAACTTTTCCATGTTTTGTATTCATAATGGTTGATGTTTGCACGATTTTTTAGCAAAAAGCGCCAGTTCTTTTTCAGTTTTTCTGCCTGGCGTTTCTGTCCTGCTTTACGAAGTTCATTCATTTCACGGATACGCAACTCATTGAACGCTTGATTCATGTGTTTGACAATATGAAACCGATCAATCACTACTTTCGCATTTGGCAAAACACGTTTGGTGAGCTGGAAGTAGGCGGCGTTCATGTCTGTCACCAAGAATTCTACTTCTTCTGGATTGGTACACTTTAAGAAATAGCTTGTTAATCGAGGTAATTTACGCGTAGGCAAAACATCTATTAATTTTCCTGTTTCGCCATCCGCGCAAATAAAGCTCATCTTAT